>NZ_JBANSP010000010.1:0-237729 GCF_037167145.1 Paenibacillus sp. YIM B09110
ATGTATGTAACAGCTCTGTTGGTTAACTTTTAGAACGAAGCACGATGGAGGTGTAAATGTATGCCGATGAATATTGGAGTAACCGGAATTGTATTACTTGTCATTTTAGGTTTGCTACTTTTTGGACCATCGAAATTACCGCAATTGGGAAGGGCAATAGGGACAACATTAATAGTAAGAGCGAGTTCGACTTAATCGAACTCGCTCTTTTTGTGTTAAAGTCTGAATTGATTTCTATATTCTCTTGGTGTCTTCTGTTCCCATCTTTGAAAACACCTTGTGAAATAAGTATTGCTCTCGAATCCCACATCACTCGCGATAGCCGCAATGCTGCTGTCCGTGTTGACCAACAACAATTTAGCTTGCTCTATTCGAACTTTCATCAAGTATTGCAGCGGCGTGCAACCCTGATATCGTTGCATACTTCTAGAAATGTACACGGCATGGAAGTGAAACTCATCAGCCAACGTTTCGTTTGTTATCGATTCTTTATAATGATTCCTAATAAATTCGGTCACTCTTTCGATTAAACGCTGATTAGCAGAAGCGCGCAACTCGAGCGTTTCTTGACAAATGATCCGAAGCAAGCGTTGAAAAGCAGCTTGTTGCTCCCAACAGTTCGCCATCGAGGTCTTATTGTTTAAAGATCGCAACAAAACAATTTCTCTCTCTACATCCTCCTTTTTTTTAATCGACCAGTATTTCGGAATGTAAAGCGAGTAGCCATTGCCAAAATGTTGGCACTGACTCACTTCGATTGGCATTGGATTATCATGATATTGTTCCTCTGCTTCACTCCATCGCAAACCAGACTGAAAATGCATCCAGAAAAATCGTGTGCGATCTTTGCACGGCGCAGTTGGGTAATGATGAGCATCCGGGCGTAGAATGAGCATATCCCACTGTTGTAACACCCACTGACGATCTGTCTCTCCAATGTATAAAGTTCCTTCCAATACTATTAGCAAATCGAATACTCCGATGCTTGAACGAGAAGCGTGAGCCTCCCCTTTGTTTAGCATTTGTTCTCCACAGATGTAGTAATGAGGCAATGGAGGTGCATCCAAATGAAAATATTGCATCCTTATCTACCCTTCTTGATGGTTTAAATCGTACGAAATACGTTCGCAATAATACTATTATTGTCCGATATTTTCTAGATATAATCAACTCATCGGAAGTACATTTTATTTGATTCTTGGGGGAGAGACTTATGTATACGCTCGCTTACTATTTTGGTGACACCTACGTTTCGTATGGTGGATTAAAATTCGCCATTCGACTCTCAACGTACGAGAATATTTATTGCCCATCACCAGAGCATACTCAAACGGTAGTAGAGAACGGCAAGCTGAGGCTCATTTCGAATCGATTGTGGGCAGCCGGCGGACAATTAAGTGCGGAAGGTAAGCTGGAACTTATTTTGGAAATAAATGAAAATGATGGATCGATCTCGATAAATGGCAGGGGTGAACATGTAACCGAACTATGCAAATCTTTACTTATTCATATTATAGGCATTGATATCAAATACTTTGATGCAGATTCAGATAATATGGGCAGACGGGAATTTAGGCACCCAACCGGCATACATCCGTTGATTTATCCTGGACGAGATGCAATGATGCCGCTCGTAATAGTTGGGGATAACGCCGAAGAAAACGGCTGCGCCAAAGAGTGGTACGCTCTTTCCAAAGACAGCCTAGTCCGTAAAAAGGGCTTTGCTGCCTATTACGATGTGAAGGAACAAGCGCCGGTTCTCATACTCTCCTTCGAAGAAGACCGCCGAAACTGGACAAACCAAATTATGCTGCCGGAATGGAAAGTTGGCAAAGTACAGACAAGGAACGAGGTCGTTGCTGAACGTTTCAGCGATCTCGAGCGACACTTTAATCTAACGCCGTTTCATAGTCGTGAAGATTTACAATGGATCGATGACATTCGTGTTGTGGTCAATTTTCATGGCGAACATTGGACAGGACATGTCTTTAATACTTTTAGAGATATGGAAGAGCAGCTCCGCGATATATGCATTGATATTCCGGGTAAACATGTTCTTGCGTTTCTGCCGGCGTGGGATGGTCGATACTACTATACCTATCCTTATCACAGCCCCGGGGAACGGTTGGGAGGAGAAAACGGACTTCGCCAGTTGGTGAAAACCGCTCACTCTCTTGGTGTCAAAATCATTCCGATGCTTGGCGGACCAAACCTTCTTACTCATAAGTTCCTTCAGGAGCATGATTTGCTTGATGCAGCCTTGAAAGACTCCGAAGGAATTCCTCAAATTCAGAACTGGATTGATTGGAACAGCGATCTGTCACAAGAGAACATGGGCTATATTGCGAATTACGGGCATCCTGCTTTGCGATCGTACATGCTAAATAAGGCGGATGAGTTGATCGATACGTTTGGTTTTGACGGTATATTCTTGGATGGAGCCATTCGGTGGTCCAATGCGCCTGATTACTCGCCTTACGAAGGAGTCGCTGCTTTTGCGGATGAATTCTCAATACGCCATCCAGGAAAGCTTCTGATGGGTGAAGACGGCTATGATGTTCTGTGGGGATTGTTCGGACTTTTCGCCGCTAGCTGGGGACCACTAGGACTTGAGCATGCGATGCTCCGTTACACCAGACAAACAGAGTATCTTGCATATCCTGCCCTTAACGGCAGTTCTGGCATACATGAGATTGGATGGAACTGGGCTTCGATCGATAAATGCAAGAAAGAATATACAATTCCTACACTCACGTTGTTTGCAGGGGATACGAAACGCTATCGAGATGAAATTGGCAAAAAACTGCGTGATTGTTGCAACTGGCGTCTCTAATACTCTGGTTTCATCTGCTGCGGCTGACCATCAGGATGCTTCACCATTAGCCGAACGCTTGTCGGCGAATTTCACTATATACAATTATGATCGCCGCGGACGGCCGAAGTACGAATACTGCGCCTTACGAAGCCGTACGAGCTGAAAGCTTCTAAATAAGTAAAAATAATCAGGCTGTTCAAATACTTGATTGACGTTAGCTTCGTTAATGTTCCGATTCGCGGAACATCTGAGGCGAATTGCCGGTATATTTACGGAACGTTCTGGAAAAGTAATGCACAGAGCTGAAATGATATTTGTCCGATATTTGCATAATGTTGAGGTTGGAAGAGCGCAAATCCTCTTTCGCTCGACTAATGCGGAAATGATTAATGTACTGGACCGGCACGGTTGTTCGCTTAAACAGCTCAAAGAAGTAGCCTCTGCTGACACCAATCTCATCAGAGTAGCGCTCCAGCTTAAATTGAAATCGCGCAGCTCGTCAAAGACGGAAGATACGCCGTACCTAACCTTCCCCAGGGCATCTATGCCGAACTACGGGAAGCGATGAAAATTCGCGATCATCTGTCGACTGACTTACGAGTTGTGCAAGGTCGTGTTCATAACTGGTTGGACCGGTATTTTCCAGAGTTCCTCACGGTTTTTAAGGATTGGGAATGCAAGTCCGCACGCCAAATGCTTAGTCTTTGTTTGTTGCCGCATGAGTTGGTCTCTCAGTCGGAGGAAGCCTTGCTAAGTCATCTCAGAAAGGTTGCCAAGCGAGGTCTCGGCATCGAACGTATGAGCAGCCTGAAAGCAGTGGCAAGCCGTTCCGTTGGTATACGAGAAGGGACGGCCTTAGCAAAACTCGAGCTTAGGTTGTTGTTAACACAGTACGAGCTGCTTGAGAGTAGGTTTGAAGAGCTTGAAGCAAGGCTGGATGAGCTCTTGGAGCAAATCCCTCATGTGAAGCAACTAATGGCCATTAAAGGGATTGGTCGTGACAGTATAGCTGGTTTTCTCGCTGAAGTTGGCGACATTGAACGAAACAGACATCCCAAACAGATTATTAAGTTGGCAGGCTTGAATCTTAAAGAAAATACGTCAGGTAAACACAAGGGACAAACGAAGATTACGAAGCGAGGTCGTAGGCGGCTACGAGCGCTGCTATTTCGCGTCATGATGCCACTGGTGGCTAAGAACCGTGCTTTTAAGGCCTTGCATCACTATTACACGAAACGGCCAGATAATCCCTTGAAAAAGATGCAGTCGCTCATTGCATTATGCAACAAGCTAATTCGCGTTCTGTTTGGTGTCCTGAAAAAAGGGCATGGATTTAGTGAAGAAAAGATGTTATAGGGTATCCCTCAATTCACGGCAGTGTCATTAGCAGCTTAAATTCAATGTTTTCATAGAAGAAGAACGAAGATAAGAGAGTTACAGACAATTGAAGCACGGATGAGTCGGAACAAAACTAACATACGGACGAAGATCCTGACGGGCAGCAATATCCGACCTCCACCTCATGGACAGGTTGAATGAAGGAATGTGGGAGCGTAGACTCTGTGAGACATGGGAGGGTTGACCTCCATGAGACGATGTGGAGATTCAAAAGGTGCGACCATAAATCTTCCAAAAGTCCACTTTTTTAAACGAGTGGTCTGGGAGGAGAGGCTTTTTTCACATTATTCGCCCCATATTTTACACCATCTACAATCTTGTTCCATTTAAAGTTTGTCTTGTTCGAAAGGAAAACGTTCAAAATCTAAGGAAACTTGAGCATTTAAGAGAAATGTGATTCTCCATAGAGGGAGGTTAGTGGAATAAGGAATTAACACCCTGTTACATATGTTTTTTCCCCCAATCACACATAGTTTTTGTTATAGGAAGCAAAGATACCCCTTTATCGCTTAAAGAATATTCAACTTTTGGTGGGATTTGAGAATATTCCTGACGTATTATTAATTGCTCTTTTTCTAGTTCTTTCAGTTGCTTGCTTAACATTTTATGTGTAATCCCATTAATGGATCTTTTTAGTTCATTATATCGCATCACTTTATCTCGTCCTAAAAAGAAAATAATTAACATCTTCCATTTTCCACTCATAATGGAGAGGGTATATTCAAAGGATTCCGATCCATTGTAAATGTCATTGCTCTCGTTCATTCCAATACTCTCCTTTTGGATAGTATCTCACTAAAAAGTGCATACTGTTTTTTAATCACATTATATACTATCCTATGTTTATTACTACATCAAATTTCGTAACAAAGGAGTTTTAAAATGAATAATAAGCAAAAAGTAATATTAGTCACAGGTGCAACTGGTTTACAAGGAGGAGCTGTGGCACGGGAAGCATTAAAACAGGGATTTAATGTTCGTATTTTAGTTAGAGATATAAATTCTTCTAAAGCCCAGGCACTTATTCAAAAAGGGGCAGAAGCTGTAGTGGGTAATTTTGATGACCCTTCCTCTTTGGAAAGAGCCATGCAAAACGCAGATGCGGTGTTTTCCATGACAAACCCTGCCACGCCCGGTACGGATAGTGAACGACAACAGGGATTTGCATTAATTCAATCAGCATTAAACAGTGGAGTTCAACAGTTTGTTCACACCTCCGTTGCAGCCACAAGCAGATATACAGAATTCCCAGAATGGGGAACAGGTTATTGGTTTGAACAATATTGGACAGATAAATGGGAAGTAGAGGACGCTATTCGTAAAGCAGGATTTTCATCATGGACTATACTTAAACCATCCTTAATGATGGAAGATCTTCTCGATTCTGAACATGGTAGAATTATGTTTCCTCATTTACAACAAGGAGAACTAAGAACAGCTATACTTCCCGATACACGAGTAGATTTTATTACAGCAGATGATGTAGCTACTTTTGCTTGTGCCGCATTTAATAATCCAGAAAAATTCAATGGGAAAAATATTGAATTAGCTTCAGAATCTCTAACAATGAATGATGTCGCCGCTGTACTCTCTAATGTAACGGGAAAAAGGCTTACAGTGTATTCACTTAGTCCCGAAGAAGCAGTAGACCAAGGTATCTTTGCAGGGGTGGTACGATCCCAGGAATGGGATAACGAAGTGGGATACAATGTAGATATTGATTCGTTAAAAACTTATAATCTTAAATTAACCCCGCTTAAAGAATGGGCAGAGAAATATAAAGACAAGATTAATATCGGTTAATCCCCGGGACAGTACTAAGCTAACTAACGGGATACTATAGTTCAATTAATAAAGCTGCAGTAGATCCGAGAATCTACTGCAGCTTTTGTTGAAGTAAAGGGCAGGTTAGTTCGGACTGAAGGTCAATGGAGAGAATTAGTGCGAACTTATAAAATTGGATTTCTGGAATACAGTCATATATAAAAACCATTGATGGATAAGGGATATTGCTTAGTTATAGACATATGTACAAAATACGAGTTTTGTGAAGAAGTATTAGTGTGAAGAAAGATGAGCTGCAATTTCCTGAAATTTTTTACTGTTTTGTCCGACTCGCCCCTGCAATTTTTTTGAACTATCGTTCCCCCGTTAATTTAATCGCCTATCGGTGTATTGATTTGTTTAAAGCAGCGATTGGATTACCGATTGTAATTCAAATGGCTCCGTTGTAGTTTCATATCTAGCATACACATGACCATCACGATCGATCAAAAACTTAGAGAAATTCCATTTGACCCCATTTCCAGCGTATATTTCCGGATACTTTTCCTGAAGGAAATCTTGCATCTTCAGACCGTCCTGGGTTCGACTATCGAAACCTTCAAAAGGTGCTTGTTTCGTCAGATATTGAAATAAAGGATGCACAGATGGCCCTCTAACCTCAATTTTTTCAAATAGTGGAAACGCCACTCCAAAGTTGCTTTCACAATATTCCTGTACTTCCGAGTTACTCCCTGGCTCTTTCCCGTTGAATTGGTTACAAGGAAACCCGAGTATTTCTAACCCCTGCTCATGGTGACTTTCGTAAAGCTTTTGAAGGCCAGCGAATTGGCGAGAATAGCTGCACCTACTGGCAGTGTTGACTATAAGGAGAACTTTCCCTCGGTAAGCTGACAGTTCAACCGACTTTCCGTTAATTGATGTGACTTGAAAATCATAAATCGACATGATATCGTTCCTCCTCTGCTATGTTGCTTCTTCAAAACCGGAATTTGGACAACCTCAATATAATTACATAATATAGCCACATCATATATTGGTCTAATATATAATATTAATATAGTTAATAGTTATAAACTATAGATCTTATTATTCAGTGCCTCGAAATTCTAGGACAGAACTTCAGATTAATTTCTATATTTACCACTCTTCTGCTCGTTACTTTAACGAAAGCAGGGAGCAGCTGCCGCGTGGCGAACTGCTCCCTGCTTAATACGCTATCGTTATCCGTTAGCGCAACAGTCTACCCAGATAAAATCAACATTTATTGGTATAGTACATCTCAGCTATCTTGCACCATGAATCGAACGATGCTTAGGATGTTCGGAAAGCATCGATGCTAGTAAGTAGGTTACCGTCGGATGTGATGAGGCAAATATGCCGTCTTTTTCGTTATATATCTCAACAACCTGCCCTTTCTCCATAACTGCGAGGTGATCCGAAACGGAATAGGCTGCTTTAATATCATGCGTGATAAACAGATAAGATAGTCCGAAGTCCGTCTTCAAATCATTTAACAACGTCAAAATAAGGGTTTGGTTAATCATATCAAGGCTGCTAACAGGCTCGTCTAACACGATCAGTTTTGGTTTTAACGCAATGGCCCGTGCAATGTTAATTCTTTGTAATTGCCCTCCGCTGAATTGATGAGGATATTTACGCATGTCCTCTGGCTTCAATCCGACCCGTTCTAGCAGCTCGCCGATCATTTTTTTCTGCTCCTGCGGTGACAAGCGTTCATAATTATCAAGCGGTTCACCGATAATCTGCTCAGCCGTCGTACGCGGATTAACAGCTGCGTAGCTGTTCTGGAACACTGCTTGTACATCACGTCGAACTAATCGGCGTGTTCGTGAATTCAGCTTGTATATCTCTTGATTTTGAAACAAAACTTGCCCTTGCGTAGGCTTTTGCAAGCCAAGAATAATTTTACCGAGCGTGCTTTTTCCTGCACCGCTTGTACCAAGCAGTCCAAGACATTGTCCTTCCTCAATTGAAAGTGAAATGTTAGAGAGAACAGGCGGGCTCGTATTGGTGCGCCACAGCCGTCCCCTATCGCCATATGTATGGGTTACTCCTCTCACTTGCAGTTGCATGCTCTCCTCCTCTGTTTACGGTCTCTCGTTTATCGTAAGTCTTGCATCCAGCAATTGTTTCGTATACGGATGCCGAGGTCGATCGAACAGTTCGAACACGTTTGCCGTCTCGACGATTCGTCCCTTCTGCATAACGGAAACGTCATCCGCCAATTCTGATATCACACCCAAATCATGTGATATTAATAAAATCGAGGTGCCGCATTCCGTACGAAGACGATCCAATTGCCGGAGTACTTGCAATTGATTAACGACATCGAGCGCAGTAGTAGGCTCATCGGCAATGACGACAGCGGGTCGCAAACACATCGATATCGCAATCATAACGCGCTGCAGCATTCCGCCGCTCAGTTGGAAAGGGTACAATTTCATCAATTTAGACGGATTAGTCAAATTCATATCCGTCATAGCTGCAGCAGCCAGCTCCAATGCTTGTTTTTTGGACAAGGAAGTGTGGGTGCGGATCGTTTCGGTGAACTGTTCGCCGATCGTATAGACCGGAGTAAAGGCGCTCATCGGATTTTGCATAATATAGGCTATTTCCTTGCCGCGAATCCGCCGCATTTCCTCCGCTTTCAAACCGTTCAACTCGCGACCGTTCAACCGAATGCTGCCCTCTACGCTTGTCTGCTTCCGGTCCAGAAGCTGCAGCAGGGACATGCACGTAATCGACTTTCCGCTTCCGCTCTCCCCAACGAGACCAAGCACCTGACCTTGTTTAAGTTCAAAACCGATATCCTCAATCAGGGAGTGAGCTCCCTGCTCCGTCTTTATCTTGACGTGCAGTCCGTTTACCTGCAGCACGCCGTTCGCTTGTTCCAACATCGGCCTCATTCCTATTCAAAAACGTCGTTTTACCCCAAATCGATCAGACAATGCTTCGCCTAATACATTGAATGTAATGACCACAAACAAAATCATCAAGCCCGGGTATAACATCAATTCAGGTTGACTGCGTATAAACGCTTTTCCTTCATGAATCATCGCTCCCCATTCAGGTGTCGGAGGCTGAATGCCTAGCCCCAGAAAAGACAGCGCCGAAATGTCCATAATCGCCCAGCCCATTTCCAGCGTTCCCATGACGAGAATCGGTGGCAGCACATTCGGAATAATATGCCTTCTAATAATGGACCATTGGGAGGAGCCGCTAATTCGGGCAGCCGTAATGAATTCGCGTTCTTTTAAGCTGACGACCATGCTTCGAAACATGCGGGCGTAATAAACCCACTGGACCAGCATAAGCGCCAATACGACCTGTATCAGTCCCGGACCGAATACGCCGACAATACCAAGTACAAGCACCAGATTAGGAATCGCTAATACCCCTTCGCAGAAACGCATCAGCAGCCAATCCAGCCAACCGCCTGTATACCCGGCAACGGTTCCAACAAGGAGCCCGATTCCGATTGATGAGATAAAAATCAAGAAAGCCAAGCCAAGCGAGATGCGAGCGCCGTGCAGCAGCCGGGATAAATTATCACGGCCCAAGTGATCCGTTCCGAGCAAATAGTCCGCTGAAGGCGGCATCAACTTAAGCGCTAAATTTACTTTCACAGGGTCATGCGGCGAAATCCATGGAGCCAGAATCGTTATCAACGCGAACATCAGCAAGATAAGCAAGCAGATGGATATGGTTTTCTGCCCTTTGATGACAGTGCCTATGCGCGCAATCAATGGTCAGCCCTTCCTTTCAATGAAATTCGGGGATCCATATACAACTGCAGCAGATCAACGATCAAATTGCATACAATGAACAAACATGCCGCGAGGAACACGTAGCATTGAATAACCGGAATGTCCCGATTAAATATCGCCTCGACAAAATACCGACCGACCCCCGGCCACGAAAATACTTGCTCCACAATAATTGTTCCGGTCAGCAATTTGCCCAAATTCATGCCCAGACCGGTAATGACCGGTGAAATCGCAATTTTCAACACATGCTTTCCCATAATAACTTTTGGTTTAATGCCGCGTGTCTTCGCGTACAGTACATAGGACTCCTGTAATTGTTCCAGCACGCTGGCTCGCAGTAAACGGGTATATATCGCGATCAGTGCGAACGAGAGCGTTAACATGGGTAGCACGAGATGCAGCAACGATTCCCTGCCCTCTACAGGCAGTAAGTCAAGTTTGACCGCAAAGAAAAACATCAATAAATATCCGAGCCAAAATTGCGGAATGGAAGCGCCGGCGAAAGAAAGCAGCCTGCTCATATAATCAATCAGGCTGTTTCTATATATCGCTGACACAAAACCTAGCGGTATGCTAACAAGAATAGCAAAAGCGACGCTGCTGACCGCGAGTTGGATCGTCGCAGGCATTCTTGCTTTGACATCCTCCCATACAGACTCATTCGTATAGTAAGAGGTTCCGAAATCAAGCTGGACAATATTCAGCACCGTGCGAAAATATTGAACGAACAGCGGCTGATCAAGCCCGAACTCATGCCTTTTCTCTGCCAGCAACTCCTCTGTCGGATGTATATGTGCTGCGGTCAAATATGCTTCAGCAGGATCGACAGGCGACAGCTGAATAAGTGCGAACGTAATAAGAATGGCAAAGAGAACAATTGGAATGATCGCAACGATTCTTTTCCCGATATAGCTGATCATGACTAGCCTCCCTGCCGTTTGTCTTACTTGCTGATATCAATGCCGTTGAACGGATTCTCGTCACGATTCGCAGGGAAAGCAAAGTCTTTCACTTTATTCTGATACACAACGGTTTTCTTAATGTACGAGATCGGCATAATCGCTGATTGCTCCTGCAGCGTGAGTAGGATCGAGCTGTACAGCTGCTGACGTTTTGTTTCATCCGTTGAAGCAAGCGCCTGATGAATTTGCTCATCGAGTTCGGCTTTCATGGGCAAAGCGGAATTGGCTTCTGAAACACCCCAACCTTTTTCAGCGACAACATTAATGAAGGAATGCGGATCGTATGGAGCCCCGTAGTTGTACCAGAAGTCCATATCGAATTCTCCGGCTTTCCTGCGCTGAATTTGTACAGTCAGCTCAAGCCCAGTAATATTCAGTTTAACGCCGATTGCACTCCATTCAGCCTGCATCGTTTCGGCCATTGCTTTTTGAATCGGATCGGTTTTGTCATACATCAGCTCCAGTTCGAGCGCTTGTCCGTCCTTCTCCCTGACGGATTTCCCTTCAGGAAGCGTCCATCCTGCTTCATCCAAATATTGATTGGCTTTATCGGTATTGTAATCAATCGGTTCAACATCGATATCGGTATAAGGGAAGTTGGTGGATAGTATGTTATCCGCCTTATCCTCTAGTCCAAGTGTCACGCCTTCAACCATCGCCTGTTTATTGAATCCATATTGAAGCGCGAGGCGCACCCGCAAGTCAGCCAGCTTCGCATTAGTTGTGTTCAATAACAGGCTTCTTGTGCCGACAGGGTCAGAGAGCTCCGTTGTATACTTGCCGGACTCTTTCAATTGATTAAAGGAGTCCATGCTGATAACGCCTTCTCCGTAAATCAAGTCGAGCTCGCCTTTTTCAAAGGCCAATACGCGTGTTTCTGCGTCTGGAATAATTTTAACTTTGATTTGATCCACTTTCGGGCTCTCTCCCCAGTAGTTCGGGTTGCGCTTGAAAACGGCATACTCATCCTTCTTGTATTCCGCCAGCATCCAAGCGCCTGTCCCGACCGATGATTTGATGCCTTTGGAGGTGTCACCGTCATCCGGGAAGCCGGCTTCACCTAAAAAACGCAGCGGACGAACGAGCGAGAGATCTTGCAGAGCAGGATAATAAGCCTGCTTCAATGTCATTTTGAATGTAAATTCGTCAATGGCTTCTGTCTTGTCCATGACGTTGATGACGCCAAGCCAGCTATGCATATTGGCGTTCTTCATCACGGCGTCGAAATTTTTCTTAACGATGGCAGCGTTAAAAGCCGTTCCGTCAGAGAATTTAACATTTTCACGAAGCTTAAATATATATTCCTTGCCATCTTCCGAGATCGTCCATGATTCGGCCAGCTCCGGTTCGAGCTTGCCGCCTTCTGTATACTTGATGAGCGGTTCATAGATCATCGATTGAGCAAAAAGTTGAGATGGGTTATACGTATGTGGATTCATCGTTCCGATGTCCCTAGGCCAGGACATGATAATGGACTTTTCTGCAGAAGCAGTATTATTCCCATTATTTGATGAGAAGGTGTTGGTATCCTGTTTTCCGCAACCTATGAGCATGCTTGTTATTAGCAGGATGGCTGCCAATGCGGCCGGCAGGGTCTTCTTTCTCTGAGTGAACATGGTGTCGTGATCCCCTTTTTCTGTTGAGTAATAATGATTCTCATTAATAATAGGGATTAAGGGATATCGTGTCAATACATCAAAGGAAGGGATAATTATACAATTGAACGTTTCCCATTTCGCCTTGACCCAACCGAACACCGCAATCGCTGACTCTTCAAAATGCATAAGTCATGTTTAGTATTTGATTATCCGTTTACTTTCTTAGCCATCGCGGTGCCCACCAGTTCCATTTTCCGAGTAACTTCATTAATGATGGCATAAGCAGCATTCGGATAATGGTTGCATCGATGAAGATCGCTGCGGCAATGCCAATGCCGAGCTGCCTCACCCCGACAACATCACCGAATGCGAACGGAACAGTCACTGCGATGATGATTGCTGCTCCGGAGTTAATTACTCTACTTATAGAAGACATTCCTACAAGGATGGAAATTTCATTGTCATGCGTTCGCTCATATTCCTCGTAGATTCTAGATACGAGAAACACGCCATAATCCATGCTGATCCCAAATGCTAAACCAAATATGAATACCGGTATCATAATGGCAATGCTGCTTGGCTCGATACCGATGAGACCTTTCTGAAAGATCCCGCTTATAATTCCGAAGGCCGCCCCCATGCTCAAAAAATTCATAACAATCGTTTTCATTGGAATGAGAATAGAACGAAATGCGAGGAATAATACGATATAGTTTGAGACGAACACAAACAGCAGCACATTTTTTAAATTGTCGAAAACATCGTCATACACCTCTTGCTGATACTTCGCTTCGCCGCCAAGTAAAAACGGGAAGTTTGATTGTTCCCCTCTTCGCTCCCAATCTCGCAACCAGCTCCTAACTTTATCTGAAGAAGGATCTCCGTACAGCACGACTCGTATGAGTATTTTATGATCATTCACTACTGGTTCGGGCATTACTGCTTCGACGAGTGGATCACTCGTTAATTGATTTATGAGCTTGGATGCTTGTGGGGTAAGGTCTTTACTCTCCAGATCAGGATCTCCTAAAGCAATCAAATACACTTCCGAACTTCCTTGAGGAATGAATTGAGCTTGATAGTCTTCATATGCAATTCGGCTGGCATAGTCAGGCGGCAAAGAAGTTGCATCAGGAATACCAATGTTCATTCGTGCTAGCGGTAGTAAACAAATGATCAATATTAGCACTGAAACCAAGGCATGCCGAATAGGCCGTTTGAGCACATAACGTGACATTAACAACCATTTATTGCCCTCGTTTATCATAGAAATATGCCGTTCTTCTTTAATAGCTGGCCACATAATGGTAAGCAGCGCAGGAACGAATGTTAATGCTGTTAATTGTGAGATCACTAATACAAGTGCAGCACTGATTGCTATCGAGGAGAACATCGTCAGTGGTATGAAGAGTACAGCGATCAGTCCCAAACAAACACATACTCCGGAGAAAAAAACGGCTCTTCCAGCTGTCATCATCGTTATGATCAAAGCCTGCTTTGGTGTGTGTCGTATCAGTTGCTCTCGGAAACGGCTAACGATCATCAGAGCAAAATCGATGCTAAGTGCGAACCCTACCATTGGAATAACGTTCAGCACGAAGTTGGATAACTCGGTCACCGTACCAAGTCCAAACACAATGCCCATCGTGCCCATTACACTGATCATGCCGGCAATTATCGGAATAAGCGCAGAACGTATGCCACCGAAAGCTAGCAGCAAAATAACGAAGGCTACGGGCAAGCCTATTCGTTCCGCTTTGATCAAATCCGTTTGACTTGCCTTATTTACATCGGCTTGTACAACGGATTTTCCTGTTAGGCTGATCTTAATCTCGTTATGATTCGGCAACTGCTCACGAATCTGATCTATTAGAGCATTCATTTCATGAGTGCTTTGTTTGAAGGAAAGCATTGCGTAAGCAAAATTCCCGTTAAACATTCTTTCATTATTAACCGGTGACAGCAAGCCATTGAATCCATCCAAACCTTGTAATTGGTTCATAGATAGTTGAATATGACGCTGAAAGGTCGGAGTAGAAACGCTGTTCTTTTTCTCGAATAGTAAAATAATTGGTTGTTTGGGGATATGAAAATCAGTTGCCATTAATTGTTCTGCTTTAATGAAGGATCCATGGGGGACTAAGCCGTGATCATCCAGCACGCTTGGCAGCTTAGGCGCGAAATAACCAAAAAAGAGCATGAACAGCATCCAACCTATAATGATCGTTTTCGGATATCGATACGCGACGACCGCGAGCAGCTGAAACATCAAGGCCAGACTCCTTTTTGCTTCGAATCACGTTAGACATTCAATTCATTTCAAACGAGTAGCCTGAACAAGCTTATATGCCAGTCCTGGTGCAACGGGAGCAGCAGCAAGCATCAATCTAGGCAATACCGGTAAACCAATAAGCCATTGCAGCCGTCTTCCCCATTTCATAGGTCCATCGAAGTCATTATGAATAGCTTGCGAGTATTGCTGTTCCCATTGCGCCAAAGTAACATCACCATTCAAGTAGCGGACCGCCAGCGGAGCACATAATCCAGCAGAACGCAAGGCCATCGACATTCCATCACCGCATAGAGGCGGTATCATATTGGAGGTATCTCCGACACGAGCGATTGTATTCCATGGTAAAGGCTTACGGCTTAGATGGACGGGAGCGACGGCGGCTTGTGTTCCTGGTGTGGGTACGGCAAGCGACATGCGCTTGGCAAGCTTCGGATTTCTGCGACAAGCAGCATTGATCCAACTTAATATCGACTTATCTGAACCTTCAAGATCAAATTCCTTTCGTTTCAGTAGAGCAGCTACGTTTATTCGTCCACCTTCAATCGGTGAAATGCCCAAATAACCGCCGTCAAAAAAATAGAGTTCAACAACAGCCTCCGCGTTCACGCCGCTAAAATGTGATTTTACGCCGATATATTCGCTTTTATTGTCTTGCACCTCATGTCTTCCAGGCAATCCGCTGCGATTCGCTGCTCCCCAGGCCGCAATAACAGCGCGAGCGCGGAATAGCTTTGGCGCAGCGCTTCCGGCTTGCCTTGTCTCAATAGAATAGTAATTGTCACTAAAATTAACAGCTGTCACGGTCGTCTGCGTATAAAGCTGTACGCCTGAAACAACAGCTGCTCGGTGCAGTGCCGGATCTAACGAATAACGGCTTACCCCAATCGCTGAGCCTGGCAGCGCTATTTCAAGCGCTTGTCCATAACGAAAGTTTAATCTTGTTCGCTCTATTGACATCGGTCTTAGGTCTTGTACATACTGCTCCAAACCAAAGGATTGAAGCATACTCCTGGATTCAGGAGATAGAAATTCTCCGCACACCTTATGTCTAGGGAATGACTTCTGATCGAGCAATACAGTATCTAGACCCTGATCCGCCAATAGTTTGGCCAAGCTGCTGCCCGCCACGCCGGCACCAAGGACAGCCACATCATGAACAACCTGCTTCATAGTCGTTGCTTTCCAAGCTTAGCTTGCCGCGCTGGTCTGATAAGTACGGCATATCGGAACAACGGACGCCATGAATAGGTCAAGCCTACCTCTTCACCAAGTGATTCCTTTAGAAGCTCCCAATCTTCGCTTTGAAAGCCTTTGGCCACGGATAGCGGACCGTCATTTACAATATAGCGGTTGCTGGATAGGATTCGCGTCGTCAGCCATACAGCTGCCCATGACAGCCAATGCCGATGAATGTCGTTGATGACGACACCGAGACGCGACAGTGATAGCATTTTCAAGATAACTGTAGGCAGCTCTTCTTCCTGAAAATGATGCAGAAACTGCGTTCCGGTTACGATATCGACGGACCGTCCAGACATATCGTATAAATCGCATTGCATGACGTTGACTCTTGGTTCATTTCGAAAAAACTGCCTGGCTTCTTCACAAGCTTCCGATGTTTTATCGACAAGCGTAATGGATGCATCGATTCGGTTCATATCTATCCATTTCAACAATCTCCGATTGACGTCGCCTGAACCGGAGCCAATGTCCATAATGGAGAGATGTTTCGGTTTATTGGCTTCGATCCACAGCTTCTCAATTCCATACATAGTCGGCGCAGCAGCTGCGAAAATCCGATTCAGCCATCTAAGATGACGGAGTGCTTCCCGAAGCTCGATACCTCCACTCGTGAAGTCGTCCATTAGTTCCGGCGCTACAGCCCGTTTCCTCCCATACTTATGCATGGGCTTCAACTAATTTCACTTCTCTTCGTTGGTTGGATGGAACATAACCGATTTGAACCATTTCACAAGTGAGTCCTGGTCCGAAGGCAAGTGCAAGACCGCTAGCTGGACCGACTCCTCGTTCCATTAAATGGTTTCTCATCTCGGCCAGAACAAACAAGATGGTCGCTGATGACATGTTCCCAAAATCGCGAAGCACGTTACGGCTTGGCCTTGATTGCTCCTCCGTAAGCCCATAGCTATCAACCAGCGTATCGATAATGCCTTTCCCTCCGGGATGGATGGCCCACAATTCAGGCAATTTTTGTTCACCAATGAGCTGCCCAATTTGCTCGGGAATAGCAGCCCCAATCCATTTGGGGATATTAGGTGAAAGATAAAGATCAAATCCGAAGTTGCCGACCTCCCACACCATTTCATCTGCACAATCGGATAGAAGTACAGAACGGTCCGTCCCCAATCGAAATACGCCATTCGCATGCTGGTGTTCCTCCTCCAACGAGCCGATCACACATGCAGAAGCGCCGTCACCGAAAAAAGACGCTCCAAATAACGCTTCGCGTTCGCTGGAGGGCTGAATGTGGAGCGTACATAATTCGACGCAAACCAATAACACTTTGGCCTGGGCATCACTTTCAATAATATGCTTCGATAGGTTAATGCCTCTCAGCCCTGCGGCGCAGCCGAGAAAGTTAAGCGGCAGCCGGTTAACGGTAGCCGATAACTCCAATTCTTTCACGAGAACGGTATCCATCCCGGGAAGGAATTGACCTGTACAGCTTACCGTTATCAAATGTGTAATGTCTGATGCATGTAAGTTGGCATCTTCCATTGCCTTTCTCGCAGCACCTAATGCAAGCGGTACGGACTCTCTCTTATACGTTTTCATACGAGCAGCTGTCGTTGGAAGTTCTTCACCGGACGATTGTAGAAAATAACGGCATTGATCAGCCGATTCTAATAAATTCGGCTCGCATGTATACCGTGTCTCTACGCCGCATTGTTTGAATATTCGTTTGGCCCAGCGTGCGGAGTCGGGGAATTCTCGTAAGGCATCCGTCAAACGCTGGGACGTATTCGTTTGTTCAAGCTTATAGGGCGGTACTGCTGTACCTATTCCAATAATCGCAATCGATTGGTTCACTTGATTCATAGTCATTCCATCCTCTCCATGCTTACTTTGAATATATCTATTCATCGCAACATTTCAATATGATGGAAATCATAGAATCATATGGACTTCTTCATTCAATAATAATGCTGCCCGATAATTCCAGCCGAGAATGGGTACTATACATTATAAAAAAGGAGGATCATCTCGTGCAGACAGTATGGAAAGGCGCAATAAGCTTCGGACTTGTTCATGTGCCGGTGAAGATGTTCACGGCTACCGAAGACAAGGATATTCACTTTCGCACGATTCATAAGGAATGCGGTATGCCCATATCGAATGTCCGAACATGCTCTCATTGCGGCAAAAAGGTTGAGCAAGACGATATTGTGAAAGGCTTCGAGTACGAGAAAGGCAAGTTTGTTATTTTCAACGAGGAAGAGATCGAGTCTCTGAAGCCTGAGTCCGCCAAGGTGATTCAGATTCTGGACTTTGTTTCTTTGTCGGATATCGATCCGCTGTATTATCAGAAACCGTATTACCTTTCTCCCGATCTGTCAGGTGCTGGAGCTTACAGCTTGCTGCTGGAAGCGATCAAGGACACGGGTAAGATAGGAATTGCTAAAATCTCGATCCGAAGCAAAAGCAGCTTAGCTGCGATTCGTGCTGTAGGCAACTGTTTATGTCTAGAAACGATGCATTATCCGGACGAAATCAGACCAATCGCCTCAGTTCCGAATCTTCCCGAGCAAACGGTCGTGAACGAGAAAGAGCTTCAGATGGCGAAGCTGCTTATCGAGCAATTAACCGAAACTTTCCAGCCCGACAAGTATACGGATGATTATCGTATAGCACTTACGAACGCTATTCAGCAGAAAATCGCCGGTGAAGGCGTAGATAAAATAACGTCTCCGTCCGAGACTCGTTCGAATGTCATCGATTTGATGGCTGCCCTTCAAGCGAGCATTGAGGCGGCGAAGGCGCCGCCGGCATCACCGCCTAAGCCGAAACGCAAAAGTTCCTCTAAGCAGACGAAGGAAATCGTATGATTTAGATAAATAGCCCCCAATAAGCCTATCCCTCGTTACAGGTTATTGGGGGCATTTTAATTACTATTATTAGCAAGTTCATGTATGTAGGTAATCTCATCCTTGTGGGAATAGTTGTCCGATGTTGGTGTTTCCAAAATGATCGGGAGCTCACTAATGACTGCGGATTGCAATAGCTGCTTCATTGCATTTGCTCCGATATATCCCTTGCCAACTTGAGCATGCCGATCCTTATAAGAGCCGCTTGGATAAACCGAATCATTAAGATGGATCGCCTTCAGATTGGCGAAATACTCTAATTGGGTCCCTTTCTCAACAAGGTTGGTCCAATTATGTCCTGTCCATAATCCGCTCGCGAAGGCGTGGCATGTATCGAAGCAATAGCCGATTAACTCGGGATAATCCGTCAGCTTGCGAATTTGCACGAGCTCCTCCAACGTAATCCCCATTTTACCACCTTGTCCAGCATTGTTCTCAATAAGGAGCAGTGTTTTCCCTTTATAGTTCACGAGCACGTTATTAATCATATTAATCATTAATTTATAGCCTGTAAGAGGATCCCCGGTCCCTTTATATTTGCCAAAATGGACCACCAAACCGATAGAGCCGCATGCCTCGGCAATATCAAGATCGTTCCTCAGAGAGTGAATCGTTACCTCCTGCATAGCCGTGTCTTCAACCGATAGGTTAGTCGGATAAGGAGTATGGGCAATGGAAACAAGATCATGTTCTTGACAAAATGCTGTGCACGCTTCTGCATCCTTCCGGTTAAAGCTCTTCACCGATAGGCTTCGCGGGTTTTTCGGGAAATATTGAAATGTCGTAGCGCCAAGCCTTACGGCTTCTTTCGCAGCGCTGAGATACCCTTTGCTCATTCTCACATGACTACCAAGCCTCACTTTTGCTTTGCCTCCCCTACCTATACCGTCTGACTTTTAGTCTTGTCCTCCCACCTCCTTAGTTATGCTGAATGTCACGAATGGGAAAGCTTGAGCTATACGTTTTTGGGAGGCTATGAATGAATCTGAACCCTGTTTTCCCGTTTGAACCGATTAGCACAGTTTTGCCCCCTGAAGGTGACCAGTGGACAGCCCAAATCAAATGGGACGGCGTCCGGGTCCTGCTGTATGATGACGGCAGCGAAACAAAGCTTTACAATCGAAGATTGAACGAAAGAACGTTGCAATATCCCGAACTGCTTAATAATAAAGCTTTCTGTACAGCCGATTCAGTTATTCTTGATGGAGAAATCATAGCATTCGATCATCATAAGCCTTCCTTTTATGAAGTAATGAAGAGGGACCGCTTAAGGCAACCTGACAGAGTTAAGCAAGCTACCTCCCACGTTCCGATCACCTATATGATTTTTGACGTGCTGTACTATAATGGCGATTGGGTGACAGACAGACCATTTCAACAACGTTATGCTTTGCTGGAGCAAATCGTCATACCGCAAACCAATGTTCAACTCGTGCAAAACTTTGAGGATGGCCATGTATTATTCGAACACATGAAGCAATATCAAATGGAAGGGATCATATACAAGGAGCTTCAAAGTACGTATCGGATCAATGGCAAAGACGGACGTTGGAGAAAACAGAAGGTTATGAAGGACTTGTACGCAGCGGTAGGCGGAGTTACATTCCGCGATAAGACGGTTAATTCTCTCTTGCTCGGTCTCTATACGAATGATCATGAATGGATTTATATTGGCAATGCCGGCACTGGAAAATTAACGCAGCGGGATTGGTCGATCTTAACGGATTTAGCGTTGCAGATCCACGCCGATGCGAGTCCGTTCGCTCATGCACCGGCGTTGTCTAAAAATATGATTTGGGTTAAACCTGTCATTACCGTTAAAGTCGAATACTTAGAGCTGACTGCCAATCGTACGATGCGTCATCCGAGCATACAAGCGATTATCCGCCTAGATGGCACAGCCGAATGTACGGCAGAGCAAATAAAAAGTTAGTTTGTTACAAGAAGCTAGTGCGCGCTTGAATAGGTTCCTGCATCGGATGCTCCAGCTTTGTCAGCCGATTCTGCGCTCGCATCCAGCTTAGCCCGCCCCATGAACGAAGCGGCAATCAAGGACATGCCCGCAGGAATGATGGCCCATGCGAATGTGCTGACGATAGAATCGGACAGCATATTTGTAATCGTCTCGAGCAGCTCGCTTGGAAACAGCTGTCTCGTCTCCGGAGCAAGCAGCGCATGCGTATCTTCGAAGTTAAGCCCTTCCGGCAGCAGTGCGCCCGTAGATGCACCATCTCCTGCCAAACTGCTCATTTTGTTCGAGAACGAATGGCTCTGTATTAAACCGAACACAGTGATGCCAAGCGTCATGCCAAGTGATCGCAGGAAATTAAGCGTTGCGCTCGCCGATCCGCGTTGGCGGTAGGATAAACCGTGAATGGCAGTTGTGCTTAGCACCGAGAATGTTGCCCCAATGCCCAGACCGATCAATACCATATAGAATGTCACGAGAAGTCTCGATGATTCGGGAGTTAGCGTCGTGACGAGAGCCGTTCCTATGCCGAGTAAAGCGAGAGTCGGAACAATGACGCTTCGATAGGACATTTTCGAGATAAGCATGCCTCCAAGCGTAGCGGTAATGACCGTGCCGATCATCATCGGCAACAAGACGAGACCCGAGTTCGTTGCCGTGCCGCCAAGTACGCCTTGAATGAAGATCGGGATATAGACCGACGCGACGATGAAGGCTGCGCCGCTGAACAAAGCGGTAAGGATGCTCGTTGTATACAGTCTGTTCTTGAATAATTTGAATGAAATTATAGGCTCTTCTGCTTTCCTTTCCGCCAAGATGAATGCAATCGTAAGTAAAGTGAAGCCCGCGAACAATCCAATGATCTCCCATGAGCTCCAAGCGAATGTTTTGCCGCCAAGCTCAAGTGCGAAGATGAGGCAAACGATAGCGCCAAGCAGCGTAGCCGCCCCTAGCCAATCGATCGGTTGCTTCGAATGCTCATGCGATTCTTTGTAATTGAAGGCAACAAGCGCGAATGCGACTGCGCCAAGGGGCAGATTAATGTAGAAGATCCATTGCCAAGAAATGTGATCGGTA
Source organism: Paenibacillus sp. YIM B09110 (assembly GCF_037167145.1). Lineage (NCBI taxonomy): Bacteria > Bacillati > Bacillota > Bacilli > Caryophanales > Paenibacillaceae > Paenibacillus > Paenibacillus sp. YIM B09110. The sequence continues at coordinate 21,792 of NZ_JBANSP010000010.1, forward strand.
ATATAAGCGCCTAGCAGCGGACCGAATATACTTGATAAGCCGAATACGGCGCCGAATAGGCCCATGAGACTTCCTCTCTTCTCAAGCGGGACGGCATCAAGCAAGATCGTGAAAGCGATCGGTATCAGCGCGCCGCCGCCAATGCCTTGAATGGCTCTGTAGATCGCAAGCTCGGTAATCGAACCTGCCGTTCCGCATAGCGCTGAGCCAATCATGAACACGATGATGCCGAATACAAAGAAACGTTTACGCCCGTACATATCCGACAGCTTGCCGAAGATCGGCATACCCGCCATCTCAGCGACCATATAGGCAGACGTTACCCATACGAATTTGTCCATACCGCCCAGTTCTCCTACGATATTACCCATCGCCGTAGCGACGATCGTATTGTCCATGGAAGCCATCAGAATGCTGAGCAGCAAACCGGCCATGACTAGCAATACATTTCTTTTTGATAATTGCTTCATTAGTTACCATACACTCCTTTAGGTTCCGTTGGTTGTTTGTCTTGGGTTAAGTGTAAACAAAAAAGTATGACAACTGATTGTCATACTTCGGGATATAAAAGGAACATATTTTCTATTTTATTTTTCATCTGCTTTCGGAGTTCCGCAGGCTGCAGGACCTCTACTCCGTCGCCGAAGCTAAGCAGAATTGGAATCAGCCAACGTTCGCCCCGATTCGAGGGATAGCGCAGATCGATGATAAGCGAGCCGTCTTCCTTATACGTTTTGTCCGCGTTATAGAAGAAGTCTAGCGCTCTGGCGAGCGTCTCGACCTTGAAGTGCAGCAAAGCTTGCTCGTATATCGTTTCTGTACGATTATACCACTGCCTACTTTCATCGGTTGAGGGTGCTTCATGTTTGCGAGCGAAATACTCCCCCAGCGCCTTCAGCTCCGCGATTCGCGACAGCTTGAATTCACGATAATCGCTGCGCGTTCTGCAATAGCCGAACAAGTACCAGGAATCATATTTGAACAGCAGGCTGACCGGTTCAACATCTCGTTTCGCTCTTTCGCTCTTGGCATTAATATATTCGAACTGAATCACTTTTTGTTCCTTAATCGCATTGCGAATCAATCGAAGACTACCGTTATAAGCTCGCTGCGAGCCGATATCCATCGACAGGCTCGGCATTCCAGACTCGGTTTGGAGCGTCTGCAGCTTATTAATCGTATCCTGCGCCTTGTCGTCGTCGAACACGGTAGACATTGTATGTAGAATCGTCACTAGCGAGCCCACATCATGCGAGCCAAGCAAGCTTTTGTCCATTTTATACGTATCAATGATGCCAAACCCGCCGTTCACGCCTTGATACGATACAACTGGGATACCTGCCGCGCAGATCGTGTCAATGTCTCGGTAAATCGTCCGTTGCGATACGTTATATTTGTCTGCTAGCGACGAGGCGGATACAATCTCGTTGTTCAACAGCATATACACCATCGATATAAGTCTTTCCAGCTTCATGCTTACGCTCCTTCAAAAGTGTCAAAAACCACCGCGTTGTTAAAGCTGATGGCGGTGGTTTGTGATGTTGTGTATGCTATTGCTTAAGCTGAGTCGGATTCAAAATAAGCTTCATGCCTTCGACCTTAAGCTGATCGACGCGAATGACCCAGTTTTTGAATGATTCATACGTTTCGTCCGAGAAGCCGAATAACTGCTGCATGTCTCTGACGATTTGTTTCTCTTCATCATTATAGTCGCCGTCTGCGAAAATAAGCAGCAATATTTCAGCGAAAAAAATGTTCTTAATCGGTTCGTCTTTCAAGCCGCCGATAATATCGGCAAGCGGTCTTGCCTTTATGGATTGCAGCTTGTTGGAATGCATGTCCATCTCACCCAAATACGTTCGCAAATATTCCTTTTCTCTACGGTTAACGAAGCCGTCGGCGTTGGCAACCACATGGGCTAATTCCAAAAACGCTTCCTTATGCTCATTCGTTTGCAGGAAATGCAAAAACAAAGCGGTCCACTCCCTTGTAGGTTATCTAGTTTATAAATCTTATCCCTTTACTTTCGACGGACAAGGAAGAATATCCTACAACGTATTTTGAAAAATATCAAACATTTTTTATTGATTTGTGGCTTAGGTGTGAAAAATATCGGTTGACATTGACGGAACGTAAAGGTGTAGGATTAGTTTTGTCAGGAGGAATGAAGATGGAATATACCGTTCAAAAGCTCGCCCAGCTTGCCGGAATCAGCACGCGGACGCTGCGTTATTACGATGAGATTGATCTTCTGAAGCCGGCCAGAATCAACTCATCGGGATATCGGATCTATGGAAAGCAAGAGGTCGATCTGCTTCAGCAAATATTATTTTATCGCGAGCTTGGCGTTAGTCTGGAGTCGATTAAAGATTTGTTGACCTCGAAAGACTTTAATGCTGAGCATGCGCTGAAGGAGCACCGCCAACAGCTGCTGGAGAAACGCGAGCACTTGGATCGGCTTATCGAAACCGTCGACCTGACGTTAGCCCAAAGAGAAGGGAAGATTACGATGACCGACAAGCAAAAATTCGAAGCTTTTAAGCAAAAGCTGGTTGACGATAATGAGCAGCAATATGGTGAAGAGATTCGTGCCAAGTATGGAGATGAGCAAGTAAATCAATCGAATCGGAAAGTCAAGGGTATGTCAGAGCAACAGCATGCCGAGCTGGAGCAGCTCGCTGCCGAAATTCACACGACGCTTGCCGCGGCACTTGCAACAGGCGATCCAACTGGAGAGCTTGCTCAGAAGACGGCCGACATGCATCGCAGATGGCTGATGTTCTATTGGGATAAGTACAGCAAGGAAGCCCATGCCGGCGTTGCACAAATGTATGTCGATGACGAGCGCTTCACCGCGTATTACGATAAGGATCAGCCAGGTGCGGCTGTATTCCTTCGGGATGCAATCTTCATCTATACAGGTACTGAGAAGAACGAGTAAAAGTTATGCCAGGGCTGATGCAGCAAATGCATCAGCCCTGGTTTTATTTAGTCTACTTTTGCGGTTAACTCCGTTTGCTCCGAATCTCGGATTGAAGCTCCTCAATAAGCGAAGTTGCTTCCATTGTCTCCAACTCGTTCACTCCTCGACTTCTGACAGACAGCATCCTCGATTCTCTCTCGTTTCGGCCTAGCACAATTATATACGGGACTTTCTCTAGTTGAGCCTCGCGAACCTTGAATCCAAGCTTCTCCGAACGAATATCGACTTGGACGCGGATACCAGCAGCTTCGAGCTGCTGCTTCACTTCAAACGCATAATCGATTTCATTGTCGGATACAGGCAGCAGCTTAGCTTGCACGGGTGCCAACCATAGCGGGAAGCTGCCCGCGTAATGCTCCGTTAATATGCCGATGAATCGATCTAGCGAGCCATAGACGGCTCTATGAATAACGACGGGACGATGCTTCTGATTATCCGCGCCGATATAGGAAAGGTCGAATTTCTCAGGCATTTGGAAATCGAGTTGTACCGTCCCGCATTGCCAGCTGCGCTTCAGTGCATCGTGAATGTGGAAGTCAATCTTCGGTCCATAAAATGCGCCATCCCCCTCGTTGATCCGATACGGGAGTCCGCTGTTTTCGAGTACCTGCTGCAGAGAAGACTCAGCCCGCTGCCACAATTCATCAGAACCCATCGAATCGTCGGGGCGCGTCGAAAGCTCTATCGAGTAGTCGAATTCGAACACCTTATACATATGGTCGATAAGCGAAATGACACGTTTAATCTCTTCCTCAATCTGCTCCGGAAGGACGAACAGATGCGCATCATCCTGGCAGAACGTGCGAACGCGCATCATGCCGCCAAGCGCGCCGGAAGCTTCATGCCTATGCACCTGGCCATATTCGGCAAGCCTTATCGGCAGCTCCCGGTAAGAATGCAAGTTGTTCCTGTAGATCAGCATGTGGCCTGGACAGTTCATCGGCTTCAGCGCATATTTAATGTCATCAACATTCGTGAAATACATATTGTCTTTATAATGGTCGTAATGTCCGGACATCTCCCACAAGGCATTGTTCATCATTAGCGGCGTACGCACCTCTTCATATTCACGCTCTCGATGCAGCTCACGCTCGAATTGTTCCAGCTCATTGCGAATAATCATGCCGTTGGGCAGATAAAACGGCATCCCCGGCGCTTCTTCCGAGAACATGAACAAACCTAGCTCCTTGCCGAGTTTACGATGATCACGTCTCTTCGCTTCTTCAAGCAAATGCAAATGTTGCTCCAGCTCTGACTTCTTCGGGAAAACAGTGCCATAGATGCGCTGCAGCATCTTGTTGCGAGCATCGCCGCGCCAATAAGCGCCTGCAACGCTAAGCAGCTTGAATGCCTTGACTCTCCCTGTCGACGGCAGATGCGGACCGCGGCAGAGATCTACGAATTCACCTTGCGAGTAAAGTGAAATGACACTATCGCTGGGCAAACCGTCAATAAGCTCCAGCTTTAGCGGTTCTTCCAAGCTAGAGAAGTAGGCTATTGCCTCTTCCCTATTCGCTACACGACGAACTATTGGCAAGTCTTCTCGTATGATGCTTGCCATCTCCGCTTCAATCGCCGCAAGATCGTCAGTAGACAACGGCTTCTCGATGTCGATATCGTAATAAAAGCCACTTTCAATAACCGGCCCGATCCCAAGCTTTACAGCTTTATCGCCATACAGACGTTTGATCGCTTGCGCCATAATATGAGCCGTGCTGTGACGGTATATTTCCAATCCATCCTTGCTGTCTTGCATGATCAATTCGAGTCTGCAGTCTTGCACAATCGGATGGTTAAGATCAACGAGCTTGTCGTCGATTTTGCCGGCGACAGCGTTTTTACCCACGCTTGATGAGATAGAAGTTGCGATTGCTGCAAGGGTCGTGCCTTGCTGATACCTCCTAATAGCTTGATCTGGCATTGTGACGTTGATTTCCATGATTGGCCTCCATTTCTGCATATTCGCTTCGTTTGTTATTTTTTGAACGCAAAAAAACGCATCTCTCCCGGAAAGGGACGAGTGCGTTCAAGCTCGTGGTTCCACCCTCATTCGACCATACGGACGAACAAACGCCTCGCGAGCGCGCTCATTGCCGGAATGATCCTTAGGTATCCTTTAACGGGGATAAGACGGTGACCTATACTGTTCCAATCGCTTTATGAACGAGCGGAAGTTCCAGGACACGGCTGCAAAGCGGTAATTCCACAATCGTAGCTGAAGAAGCTCACACCAATCGCTTCTCTCTCTGACAGCCCGTATATGGGAATGTTGTCTTTGGTCAATGCCTCAATTTGTAATTCCGATCATAACGAATTGGTTTTGCTCATGTCAAGTGATATTTTCGGAACTTAATAAATTTGCTATGTGGTTGAAATTTGATATTTAGCGCCATTAATCAAAATACAATTTAACTGCATTAATTAACGGTTAAGTCCGATATACATAAGGGTCTTTTGGTGTGTCGATCTTATTCCACTCCGAAACTTTTAACACGGGTATCGTTTGTTTGAACGGCTGATACAGCTCCCAGCTCAGTTTGCCGGACACATGAACCCAATCATCGTCTGAAAGCTGCGTGCCATTCGGAAACTCCACGAGCATGCCGAATACGCCGGAATCGGCGACGCAATGAATGAATCCAAAGCGGAACACAAAATAATGGTTGCCATCGACCTGAACACCCTTAAAGGCAAAACCGTCGAATCCGATTGTTTTGTTCATGAAAGCGGATGGATCATTGTAGATAGCCTCCATCCCCTTCAAATAATCGGCATCCGTCAGTTTAATCATTGAACGGTTAATGAATTCCTCTCGCTCGCGCTGCGCGACATCCTTGTAGCTGTCTTTATTGTAAAAGATGCTGGAGTCCGGCTTCAGGAATTGATGATTGCCGGGATTTAGCTCCACATTCTGCTCAAAGGTCGGAAACGAGAAACCTTTTGCTTTTACAAAGCTGGAGTCAAGCGCATATGCAGGCAAAAACAGTCCTGTGAAGATTGGTACGAATAGTACGGCATAACCAAGATATCGTTTGAGCTTGTTCGGCTGTTCATGTGAATGACCATGATCATGTCCGTGATCGTGGTCATCATGATGGTCATGATGGTCATGATCCACCGTACAACACTCATTTTCCGATTCAGCGCGTTTCTCTTCGGCAACTTGCTTACGAGAGACGCGAATAAATTCGACTACGCCAAGAAATCCCATAATAACAATAGCGCTAATCGACAAATAGGCATATTTCATATTGATAAATTTATTGATATCGCCTGTATAATGCAGCATGAAGAACATGAAGGAAAATCCGATTAAAATGAAAAAACGAACCATCTAAAACAACCTCCCAACAACTAAAGAACCGGCTAGAGTGAAGCAAACGATCAGGCCAATCAATACGAGAACGAACTTGGTTCTGAATGTTCCCAGCAGCATAAGCGTATTTTTGATATCTACCATAGGACCGAATACAAGAAATGCCGATAACGAGCCAACCGTGAACGTGCTGCGGAATGAAGCTGCAATAAAAGCATCCGCTTCCGAGCATAAGGAAATAAGAAAGGCAAGCGCAATCATGACAAGCGACGAAGTGAGCGGATTACTGCCCAGGTGAAGCAAGTAAGAGGTTGGAACAAACGTCTGCATGCTGGCAGCAATGAAAGCACCTAAAACTAAATATTTGCCTACAGAGAAAAACTCCTCGATAGCATGGACGATGACCTCATATAGCTTCGTTCGCACAGGGATGCGCTTCTTTTCATCTGTCCCTTGAATGTGAGCTCCAGAAGGAACAATATCCTGATTCGTATGTTTGAAAGGTATCGTTTTGAACATATAGGATAAAATGACCGCAACTGAGAAAGCGACTGCTGCGGCCAAGCCTGCGCGAATACCGACCATTTCCCAACTGTTGCCGAAGGCGATATAGGTTGAGAACAGAACGATTGGATTCAGAATGGGACCCGTCAACATGAAAGCAATCCCCGCATGGAGCGGCATCCCTTTCTTCAGCAGTCTGCGCGTGATCGGAACGATACCGCATTCGCATGAGGGAAAGAAAAGTCCAATTCCACAGCCGACGAAGGCAGCAAGGAAACGGTTCCGGGGCATGATTCTTGAAATGAAGCTTTCTTTAACGAAGGCTTGAATAAGTCCGGATATAAGCACACCTACGAGCACGAATGGAATGGCCTCCATAACCATGCTAATAAAAATCGTATTCAATTGGTAAAACGTTGTCACTCCATTCAACTCCACTAGTTTCAGTATCTCAAAAATAGGACTATCTATTAATATAGCGCTTTATCACTCGATAGGAAAGTCGGTTAAGAGAATAAAAAAGTGACATTCGTTAGGATCATTGATCTTAACGAATGTCACTGTGATAATTGCATTTAGTCGATAGCTTGCAATTCCTGTTGGAGCCTTAACGGCATGATTGATACTGTCGATGTTTTGAAGCCGGGCATTTTGCAGTTTGGATCAAGCTCCGGGCTTGTTGCGCGATTAACGTTCTGCGCTCCGCCCCAGTGCATCGGTACAAACACCGTATCTTCGCGGATTTGATCAGTAATTCGGCTTCGTACGGTGAAGCTTCCCCGCTTTGATTGAACGACTACCCATTCGCCTTCCTCGATCCAATACTGCGTTGCTGTCTTCGGATGAATCTCGATAAAATTGTCCATGTTCCGAGCGGCTAATGTCTTGCTGCGGCGAGTCTGCACGCCTGTCAAATAATGCGACAGCACCCTGCCGTTCGTCATCGTCAGCGGATATTGCTCGCATGGCGTTTCATGCGGCTGCCTGCTCTCCACTGCGGTGAACGTGGCTCTGCCGTCAGGATGAGCGAAGAAATTCTGGAACATAATTCCAGCGCTTGGCTTGTCAGGCGAAGGGCAAGGCCAGTATACGCCGCCTTCCCTACGTAAACGATCGTAATTAATGCCGTAGTAATCGGCCAGGCCGCCGCGGCTTGCTAATCGGAGCTCCTCAAAGATTTGCTCAGCCGTTTGGAACGGGAAGTAGCTCTCATACCCGAGTAAGGATGCCAACTCGCACAGAATGGACCAGTCATGCTTCGTGCTTCCCGGAGCCACGACGTTCGATTCTCTGAGCAGCACACGTCCTTCCAGATTGGTGAGTGTACCTGTATTCTCGATATAGGAAGTGACAGGCAGAATAACGTCCGCCATACGCGCAGTCTCCGACATGAACATATCGGCGACGACGAGGAAATCGCATTTTGCAAGACCATCCTCGACTAGCGTTGCATTCGGATTGGAGACAACGGGATTGGAGCCCATTACGAAAAGCGAACGAATGACATCCTGATGGACGAGTTCCATCATCTCATAAGCAGAGACGCCTTTGCGCGGCAACCGCTCCGGTTCAATTCCCCATACCTTAGCCACATAAGCTCGATCATGTTCATTCTCAATAGAGCGATAACCTGGCAACTGATCACTCTTCTGTCCATGCTCACGCCCGCCTTGTCCATTCCCTTGTCCCGTCACGGCTCCGTAACCGCAGCCAGGCTTGCCAATCTTGCCAGTAGCCAGCACGAGATTAAGGAAACCGCGAACAGCCATATGGCCGTCAGTCTGCTGCTCCACCCCTCTTGCCGTGAAAACAATACCCGTGTCTGCCTTACCGTAAGCAATAGCCGCCTTACGAATATCGGCTTCGCTGATTCCCGTTAAAGAAGCAATGTCTTCGATCTGGATCGTCGACAGATGTTTTTTAAGCTCATAGAAGCCGCTAGTCTTCTCTACAATAAATTTTTCGTTCAACAGCCCTTCTTCCTCAAGCGCTTTAAGCAAACCATTGGCAAGGGCGGCATCTGTCCCCGGTTTTACTTGAAGATGGATATCGGCAATCGCCGCCGTCGCTGTTACACGCGGATCAATAACGATAATGGTCGCGCCGTTTTCCTTCGCCTTCGTGAAATAAGGCATGAGCGTTGGCTGGCATTCGGCGATGTTCGTACCGGCAAGAATGATACAGCGCGCCAGCGGAATATCCGCCAGTCGACATGTGAGTCCGCGGTCAACGCCGAACACTTTCGTTCCTGCCGATGCAGCGGCCGACATGCAGAAGCGGCCGTTATAATCGATATATTTGGTGCCTAATGCGATACGGGCGAACTTGCCGAGCAGATAGGAGGTTTCATTCGTTAATGAACCGCCGCCATAGACGCCAATAGCATCCGGTCCGTACTTCTCGCTAGTCGCTTGGAATTGATCGCGAATCGTACGCAGCGCTTCTTCCCATGTCGCTTCGACGAACTGCCCGCCTCGCTTAATGAGAGGATGCAGCAAACGTTCCGTGCTTGTCGCATGCTGGTGAGCATTCATACCCTTTACGCATAAGCGGCCTTCCGAAGCAGCATTGGCTACTCCTTCAATCGTATAGGATAAACGGTTCGAGCCCTCTGCTGGTTCCGTTATCGTAACTTGCATCTTGCATTGCACACTGCAGAAGGGACATTGCGTCTGTATGACGTTCAGTTTATCGCTGTTTGTTGACTCAATGACTAACGGCGGCATTGACTTCACCTCTCCTCTCGGATGATTCAAGTTGCAGATTAGGGCGATTCGCAAGATCGAACAGTTCTCTTCTCGCTTCCAGATCAAGCAGTAATTCTCTAATATCTGCGATTCCGTCACGCTCGAGCCACTTCCATAGCGATTCGCCGTAATACGCACGCTCACGATACAGCTGTATGCATGCGGCGGATAATTCCAAAGCATCTATGTCGCTTTCCACGATACCGATCAATTGTCCTTGCTTTACGGGTAGCTCCATATGTCCGCCTGCATAAAGCTCCCATCCTGAAGGTGAGCCGGTTATGCCGATATCCTGAACAAGGATACCGATTGGCGTCTTAACGCCGGAGGAAACAGCTGCTTTCAGCGGTGTAGGCATTAAAGCTTGCGACCACATCGACCGCAGCGCTTCACCAAGCCAAACAGAGTTGAAGCCCTCCCCTTGGCTCATTATTGCAGAGCTTGCGGCATGAATCGTAAGACGATTCTCTACTCCCATAATGGACGTAAATGATTGCGGATGTTTAAGCTTCATATAGTAGTCAATGGCATTATTGCAGAGACGACAGCCGTTCAATTTGCCCCAATTCAGTGCCAGCCTTACCGACTGAGCATTCGTGAATGAATGGCTTTGGATGGCGCTCTTAAGCGCTTGATGGCTGACTGTCGTACAACCGCAAACAGCTGGTTCCGCGGCTTGCGCTCCTTCTTTGCCGCTGCGAAGCGCGAATCGGACGACCGCGCTAACCATCGGTCGGCATCCCCCGCAGGAGCTGGACGCTTTCGTCTTATCGCGAACTTGCTCCGCAGTATTCAATCCGTTATCTAAGACCGCGCACATAATCGCTGATTTCGTAACGGCGTTGCAGGCGCATACGGTCTCGCGAGGCGCCATGTTCTCTGCTTCGACATCTATCGGCGAGCTTCCGTCTTGCGCTTGACTGCTTGCAGCTTTCAAAGCGCTGATAGGCGCTTTTTTCTTAACGAGGTTAAGTAAAGTGGTCGCTTCATCGGTATCGCCGTACAGAATAGCGCCGCATACTCTTCCGTATTGCATCGTTACTTTTTTGTAGGTGTTATGAATACCGTCGTATTGCTGGATTGCGGTATCTGCTTTATCCTCTTGAATGTCTCCTACGGAGAACACCTGCACACCTGATACTTTGAGCTGCGCATAAGGAATCGACCCTTCATAAGGAGGCGTTGCTTCGTCGCAAATCGTGCGGGCAAGCACCTTGCCCTGCTCATATAGCGGGGCAACCAGCCCATAGGCGATTCCTCTGTGCTCCGCACACTCACCTACGGCATATATATTAGCGATATTAGTCCGCATGTAATCATCGACCATAATCGCGCGATTCGTATCGATGCCGCTTCGTTTGGCGAGATCAATGTTCGGCCGAATACCTACGGAAAGAACGATAAGATCGGCTTCAACGGTGAGGCCCGTCGTGAACCGAATGCCTTTCGCACGGTCTCGCCCGATAATTTTGTCCGTTTCCTTGCCAAGCCAGAAGCGCATGCCCTGACCTTCCAATTCCTTCTGCAAAAGTTCGGCTGATGCGCGATCAAGCTGGCGATTCATTAAATAAGGAGCATTATGAATGACTGTGGCTTCCATACCGAGATTAAGAAGTCCCCTTGCAGCTTCAAGTCCTAGCAATCCGCCGCCGATGACCGCCGCCTTGCGATATTTGCCCGCATAATCGATCATCGTCTTGCAATCGTCGATATTACGGAAGGAGATGACGCCAGGTTTATTAACGCCGACAATCGGCGGGATAAAGGCTGAGGAGCCTGTTGCTATAATAAGTATATCGAATGGAATGCGCAGGCCGGATGCTGTTTCTACACTCTGTATATCACCATGATGTATGCGAGTGGCGGTCTCGCCTGTATATAGCTTAATGCCTCGCTCCGTATACCAAGACCAGTCATTGATAACAATATCATTAATTGAAGAGTCTCCTTGCAGCACTTTGGACAATAAGATCCGATTGTAATTCGGATGTTTCTCGCTGCCGATCACCGTGATTTGGAATTGTTCGGCGTTAATATTCAATATTTCCTCGACACATTTGATACCGGCCATGCCGTTTCCGATAACTACAAGCTGTTTTCTACTCATTATGTCCACATCCACTCGCACATTTTTTTCTATATCGTGAGCGATACCCATTGTACTTCTTGGCCGATAATAGCCCCCGTACCGCCTGGCGGAATGAGAGCCAGCGCATTAGCTTTAGCGAACGCCGCGACGTTGCCGGATTTATCGTTCGTCAGCGGCTCAACCATCCATTCTTTCTCTGAACGGTAGACGAATGCTCTTATATATCTTGGGTACGGGCAAGGCTTCAGTATGGAATCCATTAAGCGGCCATCCATCCAGCTGGTGCGGTATTCGGTTCTGCCGGTTGCTTTGAGTACAACTGGCTTAAGCAATAGCTCTAGTCCTGCGAAGCAAGCGGAAGGATTGCCTGATAAGCATATAATCAATTGATTTGAAAGTCGGAAGGCTGAGGTCGGCGTTCCGGGACGCATAATCGTTTTCGTAAAAATCGCATCTGCTTCGATATTCTCCGCAGCTTCTTTCACATAATCGTAATCGCCTACCGATACTCCGCCGGTCGTGACAACAATATCGGCCTTCGTGAGGCACTCCTGAATCGCGGCCTCTATTTGCTCTAAACAATCAGGCACTACCGGATAGCGGATGACGGAAGCGCCAAGCTCTTTCAAGCGAGCTCCTATCATATAACTGTTAGATTCGTAGATTTGGCCTCCGCTAAGCTCTCGTCCCGGCGCGATCAATTCATCGCCAATGGGGAGAACGGCTATCTTCGGGCGCTCGTATACATTAATCTCCCATTGCCCTACAGATGCGAGAATGGCCACTTCTTTGGCCCTCAGCTCAGTACCCCGATATAACAGCTTCATACCTTGAGGAACGTCTTCGCCTTTCTCTGCAATATGCTGACCTAGCGTGCATGGCCGATCGAGTCTTATTCTACGATATCCATTACGCGCTTCGAGAGGTATTGCCGTTTCTTGGATGACGACTGTATCATAACCATCCGGTACTTGCGCCCCTGTGAATATGCGAACAGCATCATTTATATGAAGCATTGAATCGGTTGGCTGCTCATGCTGCGTTATATGTCCGGCACGCACTTCATCTATAATACGCAGCTCCACGGGGCGTTCCCTTGACGCGCCTTGAAGAGCTGCTGCCTGGACTGCATACCCATCCATCGCCGCTCTCCGGAATGGAGGCAATGAGACGATGCTTTCGAAGTCATTCGCAAGTACTCTTGCTGTCGCATCCTCTAATGAAACCATTTCAATGGGAGGTTCTTTCACGCAAGCAAGCAGTTTCATCGAAGCTAATGATACGGAAGCTGTCATCGGATGCTGAACGTTAACGATTGCCATTATGATCCTCCCCTATCTTAGCGTATATGGTTTTATAAACAGAAAATGCCCTCTCCCTGTCATTCAGGAAAAAGGCACCGTTGCCGAGTGAGCCGGCACAACGCTGTGCAAAGCTCTTATCATATGTTTAGAGTAGGTTATTTTTAAGCTTATGTCAATATACATAACATATTTTAACGAGTGAAGAGAAAAAAAAAATACATGTTAAGTATGTTGACATGAAGGTGACTCCCATTTATAATTCGAGTTGTGAACATCGCAAGAACATATCGTAAACGACTGGAAGCACAATGACGTGTTTCCGTTGGCATTGAAGCCGCGTTTCGCCCCTTTTATTCAACTGGGTGAAGTGCGGCTTTTATACATTTTTCAGCAATGCAAATGTTAGGTTTCATGTTTGAAGCGTCGGTCCGGACCGAAACGCGAGGAAAAAAAAGAGAAGATAAAGGGAGAGATAGGCATGGAGAAAAAAAGTTTCTGGCAAAGCGGACACAAACCAACGTTGTTTAGTTCATTTTTATATTTTGATATTAGCTTTATGATTTGGGTTCTTATCGGCCCGCTTAGCGTCATCATTGCTGCTGATTATCCGATGGACCCTGTGCAAAAAGCGAATCTCGTCGCTCTTCCTATTCTAGGCGGTTCAATTCTCCGCTTGGTGCTCGGCTTCCTAACCGATTATATCGGTCCAAAGCTTACTGCACAGATTGGTATGGTTTTGACGGTCATCCCTCTCATGCTCGGCTGGCAGTTCGTTAACTCGTTAGATCAGCTTTACATCGTCGCTTTACTGCTAGGGATTGCAGGCGCCTCGTTCGCAGCTGCGCTTCCGTTAGCCGGTCAATGGTATTCCAAGGAGCATCAAGGGCTTGCAATGGGGATTGCAGGGGCAGGCAACAGCGGTACGATCTTCACTACGCTGTTTGCTAATCGTCTGGCACAGCACTTCGGAGGCTGGGAAGCTGTATTCGGCTTAGCTCTTATCCCGATCGTGCTTGTATTTATCTTCTTTACGATATTCGCCAAAAATAGCCCGAACCGTCCAGCACCTAAGAAACTGACGCAATACGGTTCATTATTGAAGCAACGCGACGCTTGGGTGTTCTGTTTATTCTATTGTGTTACATTCGGCGGTTTCGTCGGTCTTACCAACTATTTGACGATCTTCTTCAATACCCAATATGGTCTCTCTCCAGTCAAAGCGGCTGATTTCACTACAATCTGTGTTATCGCAGGCAGCTTCTTCAGACCGGTAGGCGGTTACTTAGCCGATCGATTCGGCGGTACGCGCATGTTGACGGTGCTCTATGCTGTCGCCGGACTTATGCTGGCATCGATATCAACGATTCCACCGCTGCCTGTCGTTATCGTTCTCTTATTCGTCGGCATGATGTCGCTTGGCATGGGGAATGGTTCGGTATTCCAACTCGTACCGCAACGTTTCGGCAATGAACTAGGCCTGATGACGGGTATCGTCGGAGCTGCAGGCGGCATTGGCGGATACGTATTGCCGCTTATCTTGGGCAAGCTGTACCAATCGTCAGGCGCATATACGGCCGGTTTCCTCGTACTCAGCGGAATCGCGCTTGCAGCGCTTATCATTCTGTATGTCATTCAGTTCAGCTGGCGCAAGCAATGGATGGGCAAAGGCGGCAAGGCGCTTATCCAAACCAGCGGAGAAGGCTCTACGATTAATGTATAATCCTTACTGAGTGTTACACATCGCTTGCGTTTTCATTGACCGCCTGACATATCGCAACGTGTCGATAAATAATTCATTCGAAGAGCAATAAGTGACAAACATCACGCATACAATCTGATAGTATGTTAATCATGTTGTCTCATCTTATGAATAGGAGCGTTGTCAATGAAAACAATTGCGAATGAAAATTTCAAAGACGAAACGATACAATTTGACGGATTCAACTTCGTCAGTTGCACGTTCACGAACTGTATCATTATTATCTCCACTCTGGATTTCAACTTCGAGCAGTGTTCGTTTTTCGAATCAACGCTGCATGTGAATCCGAAGCTGCCAATCTTTGAGGTTTCGCATCGTCTCTCTCAATCTTCCTATGATAACGACACCAATTGCTATAGAAACGATTACAAATATCCGAGAACGACGATTCATCTTCCTGTCGTTACATCGCACTAACAGTCGTGCGCAGGCAAAATGAAACGAGCGAGCTGCCCGCATATTGCGGTAAGCTCGCTCGTATTCGTTTACAGCACATCAGTCAGTTGACTTCGGCTATGGGTGTCAAGTGCCTGCCAATCGGCAATCTCGCAACGCTTTCCGTTGATATCGGTCAGTATGACACGATTGCCGCCCGGGAACTGGAGATGCTCGTGCAAGTTGCGCATCGCCATGCCCGTCGGTCCGAGATTCGTCTGAAGCTCCCATATCCAAAGGTCGGATTTCTGCTTCACGCTATCGACTCTTGTAACGGATGGGAGAAAATAACGGTATCGCAGCTCCTGCTCAAGCTCCCTCTTGCTTTCGTCATCGAGTTTCTCTATGTCTTCGATGATGCCAAGCTCGTCGCCTTTCACATCTCTTACCGATATATAACGTGTCGTAAACAGGAAAGGGAAGGAGCGGTGAATGACCAGCTCCTCATACGGCTTCCCTTCAACGATGCCTTGAAAGACACCGCCGCCTCCCCTGCTGAAAATGATCTTATCGGGGTCGAACACTTTGATGCTGTATTTGTCGTCCATCAGCCTTCAACCCCCTTAATCTTCGACAGCTCCTGCTGCGCTTCGACGAGCTTATGATAGGCGCCCTTCTTGTCGAGCAACTCTTCATGGGTGCCGACCTCGACGATCTTGCCTCGCTCCAGAACGACAAGTCTGTTCGCGTTGCGAAGCGTTGAAAGACGGTGGGCAATAGCAAATGTTGTTCTGCCTTTAATGAGTCTCGTGATCGCTTCCTGGATTTGACGCTCCGTCTCAGTGTCCACAGAGGCCGTCGCTTCGTCCAGGATAAGGATGCGAGGATCATGAATGATCGCTCGCGCAATCGATACACGCTGCTTCTCGCCGCCGGAGAGGCGATGTCCGCGCTCGCCGACTCTCGTATCGTAGCCGTCCGGCAATCGAACGATGAAATCATGCGCATTGGCAATCTTCGCTGCTTGCATAATTTCAATCGGCGTCGCATTTGGCTTGGAATACGCGATGTTCTCGGCAATCGTACCATCGAATAAGAAAGTTTCCTGCAGCACGACGCCAATCTGCCTGCGCAGGTCGCTCTGGCTTAAACGGCGAAGATCGATTCCGTCGATAGAAATTGATCCTTCATCCGTATCGTAGAAGCGGCAGATCATATTAATGAACGTAGATTTGCCTGCGCCGGAATGACCGACAAGCCCGATCATTTCTCCGGCTTCCACATCTAAATTAATGTCCTTAATGACCGGATGATGCTTCTCATAACCGTAAGTCACTTTATCGAAGCGCACATGGCCTTCAATCGTTCCTATGACGGCTGGATCCTTCACATCCGGCACTTCCGAAGGTGTATCCATAATCTCGAATACCCGATCGGCTGCGGCAAGCGCATTGCTGGCCCAGTTGATCATTTGGCTAACCCATTGAAGCGGGCCGAATAGCATCGTCAGGTATGCGATCAAAGCCATTAGCGTACCGAGCTGAAGCTCATTATGTATAACAGATTGCCCGCCGTTATACCAAATGAGCAGTGTGCCGATGCCAGCAATGAATGAGAATAATGGGAACATGCCTTGCCATAGACCTTCAATTCTAATGTTATGGCGCACAACCTCGCGGTTTGCAACCTCATAACGGGACATTTCCGTCTTTTCTTGACCGAATGCTTTCACGACTCGAACACCTTGCAACGAATCGCCTACCAGGACGTTCAGTCTGAATATCGCTCGCCATTGCTGATACCACCGCCGACCTATCTTCGGCCATAACTTCATTGACACCAGAACCATGAACGGCATCGGCAGCATTGCATACAAAGTAAGCTTCCAATCGAGGCCGAACATAATAATGAAGATTGCGATTACGCGCAGCGACTCCCCGCTTACCCAAATGACGCCGTCGGTCATGAATTGCCGCATGGCCTCGGAATCGCTGTTCACCCGTCCGATGAACTGAGACGTCTGTCTTCGATCGAAGAACGCTAATGACAGCCGCATTAATGAACTATATACGTCTTTGCGTAAATCGCCCATCAATTTGGAGCCGACCCATACGCCGATTAGCCCTCGTACCGTCTGCATGACGGTCATGAGCAATGCCGTTACGCCAAGCCCAAGGACAACCATCAACAGCATAGAACCGGTGTCTTTGGGCTGAAGAACATCATCGATCATTACTTTCGTCAAGTAAGGAGGGATAAGCTCTACCAATGTTGTGATGACGAGCAGGAACCCGGCTGCTGCCATCTGAAGTTTATACGGCAGCGCATAACTGAGCATGCGTAATATTACTTTTTTGTTGCTTTTGCATAGAGGACATACTTGCGTGCCCTCGGAGAGCGGATTATTGCACTTCGGACAATATCTTGGAAACTCCTTCTCCGAGATGACGGGACGTTCCTCTCCTTTGGCTAATGCGCCAATGAGCTTGGCGGCGAAGCTGAACACCGTTGTCAGGGCAGCCGTATACCGAGCGGCAACGACTGGCCCTTTCTTGGTATCGATCATCAGCATACCGCCGCCAACGCCGCCTGCGGCGCGTGCATCCGTTACATCACTAAGCGCGATCGATAGCTGTTGCTTGCCTGCTTCGTTCCAAAGCATTAATTCCTGTTCCGTAATCGTCAGCCACTGTTCGCCGAAATGTCCATCGGTCAGCAAATCCGTTTTACCGCTGAACAACGGTTCGTGCTTCAGCTTCGATTGTATGGCAATTGGTAATTTCTCTAAAACCGACAATTTAGCACCCCCATTCGCAAGCGCTCATTAACGAGCCTTTACGATTATTTTGCGAATGCTCTCGCCGGATAGGTGATATTTGCGTTCTAGGTCGGAAACTGTCCAGCCGTTTGTATAGAAAGAATAAATCTCGGCATTGCGCTCTGCGAGCAGCTTTCTCGTTCCGCTTGCTTCGCCCCAGCCAATGCGTTGATTCGATGGTTTAGGGATATAGATCAGATCACCTTGAATGTATTTCTGAAGCTCCTTCAATAAGCTAGGGGGAAGCACATCTCTCCCATTTTTGTAGTTCACGATAAACGTCCTCCTCGAACATGTTCAATTTTGTCGTATTTGCGTTACTGTTCATTTTTACTGCTGTTGCATTTTTCATAGCTTTACTGCCTCCTTTCGTGTATTTGGAATGCTTTTTTTAGAACAAAAAAAACCGTGGATGTTATTCCTCCACAGCAACGGGATACTACATGCCAATTGCGCGGCAGTCTTCTGCCGCTTGCTCGACTAACACTGCTTCCTTGCAGCATAGATCGATACCGGAACGATTCCGGCACTAGGAGATATTCAGTTAATATGCAACCACCATCATACCACCCAGCATGTTGTTCGACTCCTTTCATCTCCATAATTTGTGTCGTGCACTTATTGATTATAATGAAAGCACTTTCACCTTACAAGAAAAATTTCTCAAATTTGTAGATTTATTTTGTTAGGTGTTTCATCGTTATTGCTTTCCTGTATTTCAAAAAATAGGGGGAGGCCTTTCGGCCTCCCGTTTATGGATGATTTCCGTCTATTGCTAGACGGAAATCACCTCAAGGTTGTGATACAAAATAGATCAACTCCTTTCCTAGTGATTCGTCGGCCCGACAACCATAGTATACTTCCATTTTATAGGATGGCGAAAGAGAAAGCATTTTTTATAAATAATCTTTACCAAGCGACGCGATCACTTCCGCCAAGGTTTTCTGCGTTTCCGTCATCGCACCCAGATCCTTCAACGTTGCTGAGCCGGTTGACTTCTCGTTTTCTCCAAGCAGCAGCACGTAACGGATACCGCTTGCTGCAGCCGAAGCCAATGCTTTGCGAAGCTTGCGTCCGCTGCCGTCAACCCGTACTCTAAACCCGGCTTGCCGAAGCGCAGCCGCCGTTTCTAACGCATAGGACAACGTATCGCCGATAGGCAATAGCAAGATCGGAGGACTGGCTTCAATGGAGCCCCTATCTGTCAATATAGCCATAATGGGCTCCATGCCGAACGATATGCCAACAGCCGGATAATCAATGTCATCTCTTCCGATGAGTTTGCCGATAATCGCGTCGTATCGCCCACCTCCTCCGAGACTTGACGTATATTGACCGGTGCGATCGAATATTTCATAAACGGTTCCGGTATAGAAAGATAAGCCCCTTGATAAGAAAGGGTCGAATCGGCATAACACGCCTAAACCCGTTGCGGTGATCATGGATTGCAAGGCTTTCACCTCATTTGCTCCCATCGATTCCTCTAGCCCATTCGTGCGGACTAACTCCTCGAAGGTAAGGTCGCCGCGTTCTAACCAGCTTCCTATCGTTTGCCTAACGAGAGGTGCAAGCCCTTTCTCCGCAAGCTCCTCTTGAACGCCTGCAGCGCCGATTTTGGCTGCTTTATCGAGAGTAAGCATGATGGATGAGACATTTATGTCCCTAACCCCGACTTTAACTAACAGCTCGCTTAAAAAACGTCTGTTATTCCATCGCATCTCGATATCGATATTCAGTTCTGCAAATATGTCCGCCGCAAGCTGCATGAGCTGGACCTCTGCTTCTGCCCCTTTCGTGCCGATAACGTCGGCGTCGCATTGCAAAAATTCCCGCAGTCGTCCGCGCTTCACTGGTCCGTCGCGGAACACTTTTCCGATTTCATATCGTTTGAAAGGTAGCGTAAGCCCTGGATTCAGGGCTGCCACCTTGGCGAATGGAATCGTAAGATCATACCGAAGCGCAAGCGATCTGCCTCCTTGGTCGCTTAACTGATACATCTCCTTTAATATTTCATCGCCGCCAGCATATTTGGATGCCAGCAGCGACTGCTCATTCAGCATCGGTGTCACCATTGGATCAAAGTCGTAGCGCTCAAACCATTTCTCAAGCGTACGCTGCACACGTTGTCTTGTGATTTGCTCCGCTCCGAAATAATCGTACGTGCCTTTTACATTTTGCATAGCATTCATCCCCTTCGATAATTGAATAGAACAAAAAAACGCGCAGGACCTCTTGGTCCTGCGCGTTGCTATGCCGCAGGGAGGCCAACGCGAAATGCGTTAGCCCGCCCTGATATTCGATCAGGAGTGCTAACGCAGCTTGTGATGATGAAGTTGTGCGAACAGAAGTAAATTGTACATATCGTTCGACTCCCTCAGGCTGTAAAGTAAACCCATTATAGCGAGTTCATCTCGAGATTGCAAATGAACTCGCTATAATTAATGACATTAAGCGATGTGATAGGCCTGCTTACTCCCTTTGCCGCGCTTCCGCTTTAACAGTTCAGGCAAAGCAATTCCGATCAGGACGGTCGCAACGCCCGTCCATTGAAGCATACTAACGTACTCGTTCAGTACGAAGGCTGACATCATAACCGCAACAGGTAGCTCGGATGCGCCTAGAATGCCGGCCATCCCTTCTCCGATTCTGGGAACACCTACCGCGAACAGCACAGGGGGAATGAATGCGCCGAACAAGCCGAGCATCAATCCGATGACGAGCAAGCCTCCCCACAACGTTCCATCGAATAGAAAAGCTGGCGGGAAAATGACGAATACAAGCGTCAGTGCGCCTGCCAGCATCCATGCGCTGCGATACGCGGGGTGCGCGCTAGGAACGGCTTTGCCGCTAAACCATATGAATAGCGAATAGCTGATTGCGGACAGCAATCCCAGAATAACGCCAATCATATTGAATTGGGACATGCCTTGTTCAAGTATTCCGGCAGCCAGCAACGTACCGATAAGCAATACGATTAGACCCACCATCATAGGGCGGCTTGGCCGTCTGCGCTGGCGAACGGCTTGAGCAACGATGCTGATCCATGTGAACTGGAAAAGCAGAATAATGGCAAGCGAAGCCGGTATATGCTTCAGCGATTGGTAATACAACAGCCCCGTCACGGCAGTTGGCATGCCGGCTGCCATAAGCAGCAGACGCTGTTTCCAAGTAAGCTGTGAAACGAAGGTCTTCTTCTCTGTCGCATTTCTTTGTTTGGACTGAAGACGCTCCCTCCATTTCGTAAATAATGCTAATCCGCAAGCAAGAATAAACCCCATCAGCAATTGACTGCCTACGACTTCGCCAAGCTCATAGCCTTGGCCGTATGCATAAACGACGATGGTGGATAAAATGCCATAGCTGGCGGCTCCTAAAAATACTGATAATAAATACTTCATGCGTAGTTGATGCTCCCTTCTAGCTGCTGCTTTTTCTTTTGTACGCAAACAAAAAATCCTAACTCCGAATACGGTTTAATCGTGGGATTAACCGAAATTCGTAGTTAGGAAGTATAGGCTTCCAGTAGAGACCCTCACCCTGTTCCAGCTCATTAGCTGTGAGGTTATACGATTGATATGCGATTGTTTGCCGAACAGCAACAGTTCAAATCTTACACGACAAGTGAGATGTTGTCAATCGGTATTCGCTGTAAACTGCGTACTAAGCGACCATAAGCAGGCCTGCTCCACTGCCATAGCTATATACTCCATGATTTGCAATCTGCCTTCGACCGCTAGCGTGAGACAATCGATTGCCGATGATACTCGATACCATTGCCGGTACAAGCTGCTCCTGTTGCATGAGCTCGATCAGCATCACAATGTCGCTCAACTGATAGGCATTAGCCAGCGCTTGAATGAAATCCTTATCCGCTGCGGTTTGGCTGTTCCCGGACTCGCCTATTTTATCTTTTAGCAGCTCGCGCTTCACTCGCGTCAGCGCGTGACGTGCACGATGCAAGGCTGCTTTGACCGCACCTTCGGTCGTACGAAGCCATTGTGCGGTCTCGCTTGTCGAGTAATCAAACACATCGCGCAGTATGAACACCGTTCTTTGCAGGGGCGGCATATGCTTCAGCAAGGCTTGGAACAGCTGCTCGAGCTCGAAGAGACTGTCGCCATTGTCAACTATGGCCCCATTAGCGCTCATGGATTGATTTTTCAGCAGCTTAAGGGTGACATCCTTCCGTCTAGTCTGATCGATCCACGTCGTCTTTGCTATTCGCAGAAGAAGCGCTTCCGGGTTGCTGTGCCCTTGTGTCCCCAGAATGGGCAGCGCCTTGAGCCATGTATCTTGAGCCAAATCCTCCGCATCATGTCCGGATTTCGTAATCGACAAGCAATATCGACGTATGGTTGCGTGCAGCTGTTCCGTTGAAATTTCATTTGTATGAATCGTTTCACTTATCGTAGAGAATACGTGCTTGATGGACATGATGTGCCAGCCTCCTTGGCGCTAAATGCTAAATATTAGGTATCACGCCTTGATTCATAGTGTCTTCTACATGGTAAACGATTGAACTCATCATAAGGATACGCCAAATAAATATTTTTGTTAACCGTATCTTCGGCGGCATGCCATTCGTTTACGTATCGAAATCGAAATTACAGCCATATGGAGGTTATGAAAATGAGTTCTTATGTACCTTATGTTGTGGAGCAAACGGGGCGCGGCGAGAGGTCGTACGATATTTATTCGAGGCTGCTGAAGGATCGGATTATTATTTTGGGATCAGCCATTGATGATGGAGTAGCGAATAGCATAATCGCGCAGATGCTGTATTTGGCTGCCGAAGATCCTGACAAAGAGATATCGTTATACATCAACAGCCCGGGAGGATCGACGACGGCCGGCTTTGCTATCTTCGACACGATGCAATATTTGAAGCCGCCCGTGCATACGATCTGCGCCGGTCTAGCGGCATCGTTCGCTGCAATTCTGTTGCTAGCTGGAGCTAAGGGCAAACGATTCGCGCTTCCGAACAGCGAGATCATGATCCATCAGCCGCATGGCGGCGCTCAAGGTCAAGCAAGCGATATTGCCATTAGCGCGAAGCGGATCGTCGGTATCCGTTCTAAGCTCAACGCGATCGCTGCCGAACGGACAGGTCAGCCGTTAGAACGCATCGAGAAGGATATGGACCGCGATACGTTCATGTCCGCAGAAGAAGCGCTTGAATACGGAATCATCGATAAGGTTATAACATCGTTATAGCCTTTATAACATCAGAATGAATCGGGAAGCTGCGGCTTCCCTCCTTTCACTACAATCGTAAATAAACCATCAATTGAAGTGACTTTCATAGATGTCATCCAATTATTACAGTAAATGTAAATGGGAATATGGATAGGCGCATTTACTTCGATATTGGCGTGTATCCAGTCAGTTCAATGAGTCTCTGCCCTTGTTCAGAAAGTATCCAATCAATAAAGGAAGCGACGTTAGGATTATGGGATCCAGCCGTTACAGCATAGAAGTTAGCTGTTAGCGGGTAACTCCCGTCAGCAATTGTTTGTTTATTCGGCGCGACGCCGTCAATTTTCAACAGACGTATATCACCATTCTTAACCATCGATGTCGTGTAGAAGTGAAAGGAATAGCCAATCGCATTGGGAAAGTTCCGGTAGTCTGATGTTTGCTCAATCATTGTTCCCATGCCGCCTGATACATTTTCCTTCGGAGGAATTATTAGAGCCTCACCTGCCATTAATTTCTGAAGAACCGTTTGACTACCGCTGCCCTCAGGTCGCTGAAATGCTCTTATTTTTCCACTTTCCCCGCCTATCTCATTCCAATTAGAAACTTGACCCGAATAAATTTGTTTGATTTGTTCAATCGTAACTCCCTCAATAGGATTATCAGTATGTACGAAAAATACAAAAGCTTCCTTACCAATAGGCGTCATGCGAAGATCAATACCAAGCCTTTCGGATTGTATACGCTGATCTTTGGATGGTTCGGCAGTAAAAATAATATCGGCTTTTTCATTAATTAGGTTATTGAAGGCATTAGGCGTGCTGCTGCTTGAAACTGTTCCTGAGAACGGAGGGTAATCTCCAGCAGGATATGCGGCTTGTGCAAATGCAGCGTAAAGGGGATATAATGCCGTAGCACCATCCAGAACGGGGAGATTCTCAGTAATTACTAGATCAGAAGGCTCACCCAACAGTACTGCTTTCGTTCCCTCTCGAAATGGCGCATATTCATGCAAATCAATGCCTCTTTCACTAACTGTTGCAATATTGTCATAGTAGGTTGCATACAGATGATATACTCCAATCACTATACCGATGATAATCATGCTACAACTGGTGATCACAAGCATTCGCTTAGGCTTTATAACCTGCATTAACGCAACTATCGTAAGGCATAGTGCAATAATAGTAACGGTAAGAATCAACACAGAATAAAATTGTCTATGTTCATCAATAGCAAAGCCTATGTATATGAACGACGAAAAGCCGATAAATCCTATTAACGGCAAAATAATCGTTCCGAGTTTGAACATGCGTTCACTCATAACCAGCCCCTCCAATTCTTTAATTTAATTCCAGTATAAGGAATATTGAGCAATCACAGATAGTACCATCTTTTTGTAGTACTTTTAACAAATAAACACGTAGGTCTCGTATGCACTCTAATATTACGGACCGTACGACCCTTAATAGTGATTTTTACGGCAAACGTGAGTCGTAACGGACATGAGAACCCTTATTTGATCACTTTTGGCGTTCAAGCGAATTCAAGCGGTAGGTTTGATTAGTTAGTGTCCATAGAGTCCGTTAGAGTTGAATTAGTGCTTTAAATTGCCAGTTAGCGTCATCTGTGTCCGTATTGAAACGAGATGAAAGATTTGGAATAGGGATTTTTTCAAAAACCAAAAAAGCCACCCCAACCACAAAGCGGTTAGGATGGCTCTCAGCTCACATTATTTAACTACATAAATTAATCATGCAGCGCTGCTTGGCGTTTCATAAGATCCTCAAGTACGATGCATGCCATCGCTTCAATGACGGGTACGACTCGTGGGCAAATGCACGGATCGTGACGGCCTTCCGTTACGATAATTTGTTCTTCGCCGCGGACGTTCATCGTTTGCTGCGGCTTCGAGATCGAAGAGGTTGGCTTCACTACGACGCGGAAGACGATCTCTTCCCCGTTGCTGATGCCGCCGACGATGCCACCTGCATTGTTGGTCAAATACCCTTCTGCGTTCATCTGATCATTATGCTCGCTGCCGAGCATATCGGCTGCGCTGAAGCCAGCGCCGAATTCGATGCCTTTGATAGCGCCGATCGACAGCATCGCTTTCGCCAATTCAGCATCGAGCTTATCGAACACAGGCTCGCCAATTCCAGGCTTCACGCCGCGAATGCGGCACTCAACGATGCCTCCGCAGCTGTCTCCTACTGCTGCCAGCTCTTCGATTCGCTTCACCATTTTCTCAGCGGCTACTGGATCACAAGCACGCACAGGGTTTTTCTCGATTGAATCCTCCACGAACGATTCGCACTTGATACCGCCAATTTCCTTCGAGTAAGCAACGATGCTTACGCCTCTGCGTTCGAGCAGCTTACGCGCAACAGCGCCAGCGGCTACACGACCGGCTGTTTCCCGTCCAGAAGCTCTCCCGCTCCCGCGATGATCTCTAATTCCGTATTTGCTCAAATAAGTGAAATCCGCATGTCCAGGACGGAACGCATGCTGGATATCGCTATAAGCTTCCGGTCGCATATCCTTGTTGTGCAGCATGATGAATAACGGTGTACCTGTCGTCTTGCCTTCGAATACGCCCGACATAATATTAATGATGTCATACTCCTTGCGCGGAGTCGTTACCGATGATTGTCCGGGCTTCCGACGGTCCATCTGCACTTGAATATAGGGCTCATCGATTTCTACGCCTGGTGTTACCCCGTCTATAATGACGCCGACCGACTCGCCGTGCGATTCACCGAATGTCGTTACTTTGAATGCTTCTCCATATGAACTGCCTGGCATGATATGTTGCCTCCTGTCGATGCTGCTTGATTTATAGCTTCATTATAATTTAGTATATGAAATAAATGAAATTGTAATTACGGCATCTTGTCATAGAGAGGATCTATATCACAATGCAAATGAATATGGAATGGTATCGCATCTTTCTTCATACAGCACGTTCGGGCAACCTTACCAAAGCTGCAGCCGAGCTGCATATTACGCAGCCGTCCGTCAGCTATGCAATCAAGCAGCTAGAGGAAGGCTTGCAGATTAAGCTGTTCGATCGGTTATCTAAAGGTGTTCAATTGACGGCTGAAGGCGCCGCTCTGCTCGATTACGTGGAAAAATCATTTCATTTGCTGGGCGCGGGTGAAGAGCGTATGCACGCTTTGCGTAAGCTGACGGCTGGCGAGCTTCGTATAGGAGCAAGCGGTCCTATTATGAAGCATGTGCTTCTTGCGCCACTGGATCGCTTTCATGCTCAATACCCGGATGTACGTGTCAGATTATCGCAAGGCAAATCTTCCGATATCCGCATGAGGCTGAAGGAAGGCCAGATCGACGTCGGGCTTGTCCATCTTCCTTTCGCCGATCCCGAGCTGATCGTTCGTCCCCTCATCTCCATCCAAGATTGTTTCGTCGTCGGCGACGCCTTCCTTAAGTGGACGACAGAGGTTAACGATCCGTCCGTACTTACAAAAATACCGCTTCTGCTCTTAACGCAAGGAAGCAGCACAAGGCGGTTCGTCGACCAATGGCTGGCTTCGCAAGGTATACAAGCGGAAGCGGATATTGAATTAAGCAGTATCGATATGCTCATTGAATTTGCCTTGCGCGGATATGGCGCGGCGTTCATTACGGAATCCTTCGTACGGGATGAACTGGCTGAAGGTAAGCTGCACCTGTTAAAGCTTAACGTTAATCCGCCGCCGCGCGAAATCGGGGTAGCCGTTAGAGCAGGCCGTTCCATGCCGATGCCCGCGAAACGGTTCGTTGAATTACTTGAGAACGACTAAAAGACTGGCGTCTATCAACTAATGTTCCACGATCTCCCAACGATGGCGATACTCCGCTAATCTTGCATGAAGCCTCTCTGGCTCAGACGAAATAATGAGTCTAAGCTTCACGATCCACTCCTCGAAGGAGGAGTAAGAGGCGAACTGATTGGCAGTCTCCGGCGTCATGTACAGAAAGTATGGCGCCGGATACGTCTCGGCGATATGCCGAAGGACGGAATCGATTGGCGTATATTTCTTCCTCTTGCCGTCTAATCGATCGACGATAACGTCGCTTCTGCCATATTCCCGCTTCCATTCATGAAGCCTGTCTTCACGCTTGTAATAGGCGCTTACCGGCGACTTCGACATCCGCCTAACGCTCTCTTCATGCAGCGGATACAGGACGAACTTCGCGAAAGCTTTGTCCCTGGCTACAGCCGCAGCAATCTCCAGCTCCTGTTCACTAATTTGCTCGAAGGAATCGTAAAAAATAAGCGTCCCTTTCCTCGTCTCAGGCGGCGGCTCGTAGCCGAATGGAACTTTTATTGGATCATTGCTCATTCATATCCTCCATCCTATCTTGTCTCGTCTATGCACCTCATTATACCCTATTAGAAGCAATTCATGGCAGTTCCGAGGCATGCGCTTTACTCACTTCTTCGTTCACCTCATGCGTAATTTGATTACCGCCTTGGCTGTTCCAATCAACGACAAATTGCTCGAAAGCATCGATGGGCAGCTCGCCCGTTACTATTTTCAAATACGTTTCATTCTCAAGCTTCTGCAGCTCGGCCCAGCTCTTCTCCATCGTTGGCGTTGTATCGTAAAATAAACTTTCCACCTTGATCATCGGCTTTTTGCTGACGGCACCGCCCAACAAGTACGCTTGAGAGCTGCTCCAAGCTTCAAGATTTTTGCGCGGGAGCTCAATTTCTTGCAGCAAATCATCATATAACGACTTTGTCTCCGTATCGAGACTATCCCGCTCCATTTCCCCATTCAACGCAACAATTAATTGATCATGCCTCTTCACGACGGCATCCGGATAATCGAGCAGCAGATCAAACGGATAATAATTGCGAAGCTGCGGTCCCAATTGTTCGGCGATCGATCGGAGCTGTTCGGCTTCCTTCCAATCCGGGTCTTGATTGCGTTCCAGCTTCGTTAAAATGTTCAGCACCTTTAACGCGGCTTCCGGATAGGGGTAGCCTTTGCGGACAACGAGATAGCGGTCGGTAAGCGGCGCTGTCTTCGTGACGAACATCCCTTCCTTATCGGTCGGCGCCGCATATACGCGCCATTCCGCCTTCGTATCGGTCGATACCGAGCCGTTAAGCGGCCAATAAGGCGCCCACCAAGGAGCGAATACGACGCCGGCTTGATTGTTCGAGATCAGCTCCTGAATGTCTTTGCGCAGCAAAAATTGGGAGTCGACAATGCCATCCTTATACCATTGCGCAAGCTTGGCAAGCGCGTTCTTCGCCTCTGGTTGAATCGAACCATATACAACGTTGCCCTGCTTATCATAAATCCAGCTTTGAGGAAACGAATGATAAGCCGCAAACACGCTGTTAAGTCCGTGTACCCCCGTCTTCTCTCCATAGACGAGCGTTCTCTCTACGGGTATGCCCGTCGTGTCGGCTCTCCCGTTGCCATCCGGATCTTCTTTTACGAAAGCATGGACGATTCTCTCGATATCCTCTAGCGTGCTCGGGGGCTGCAGCTTCAGATCGTCGAGCCAATCCTGTCTTATCCATAAGTAAGAAGGCGCATCCGCTTCAATCGCTACGTTAGGAAAGGCATACAGCCTTCCGTCGGCTGATGCTTCCCTTATTGCTTGGCCGTCAGTCGCCTCGTAAATTTCTTGCACGAGCGGCGAGGCATACTTCGGGTAGATATCGGTAAGCTCCTCGATCAATTGCTGCTCTTGCAGCAATCGGAACTGCTCGCGATTCACGATAAAAGCATCAGGAAGATCGTTGCTGCGGATCGCTAGATCAAGCGTGCTCTCGTAGCTGTCTTCACCGCTTGCTTCCCAATCGTATTTGATAATTACACCTGTCTCTTCTTCAATATACCGTGTCAAAAAATTATTGTCGCCATAATCGCCCTCGGGCAACTCAATGTCTGAATAGGAATAGGCGACCCGCAACGTAACGGGCGGATTGAAGGCTGACTCTTCTGCCTCGTTATTAGTAGGCGAGGACTCGTTATTTTTACAAGCTCCCGTTAGTAGTAGCAAGGCTATGCAGGCGGTTAGCACCAAACGATTCGCAGCTCGCGTTATTCGATTCTCAATCATCAATGAAATCTCATCCTTCCGTCTTCGATAGCAGCCGGTATTTCAACGGAGAGTACGGTTCCTTGTCCAGGTTCACTCGTGATGTGGAGCAAATCGCCGTTGCCGTAGTAACGGTCGAGCAAGCGGCGCACGTAGTTAAGGCCTATGCCCATACCGCCCAGAACAGGCGTTCCCTCCCCCGTGTTCAGCAGCCTCGTCAGCGTAGCCTCGTCCATACCGGGACCGTTATCGACAACCTCCACGCGCATTTTCCCTTGCTCCGTCTGCTGAATAGAAATG
Organism: Paenibacillus sp. YIM B09110; assembly: GCF_037167145.1. Classification (NCBI taxonomy): domain Bacteria; kingdom Bacillati; phylum Bacillota; class Bacilli; order Caryophanales; family Paenibacillaceae; genus Paenibacillus; species Paenibacillus sp. YIM B09110. The sequence goes on from NZ_JBANSP010000010.1 coordinate 51,249, forward strand.
CGGATGATGCCAAACTGTTCATTTTTGCCATGATAGATCGCATTCTCGACAAGCGGCTGCAGTAAAAACCTTGGGATTGGGATATGATTCATCCGAGGATCGACGTCGATCTGGAATTCGAGCTCTCCTTCGTATCTGATGCTTTGCAGCTCGATATATTTTTGCAGCGCTTCGATCTCATCCCGTACCGTTACAATGAGTCCAGGCTTGCCCATGTTGTAGTGCAGCACCTGAACAAGCAGCGTGACGATGCGGTCGATATCCTCCTGGCCATTTGATCTCGCTAACCATTGCACAGTATTCAGGGTATTGTGGAGGAAGTGCGGGTTGATCTGGCTGAGCAGCTTCTCCGTCTCCAGCTGGCTCTTCATTCGTTCGTTGCGGCCGACCTCGTGGATCAGCTCGTTAACGGTCGTCTTCATGACTTGGAAGTTGCCAAGCAGTTGGTCGAATTCCTCTATCTGCGTAAAGCTGACGGGTGCTTCCCGATCGCCGGTCATTTTGACGATTTCTTTGTTCACCTTGCGAAGCGAGCCATATACTTTACGCCATATGAGCATCGCAATAAACACCGCTAACCCTGAAGAACCAACGAACAGCAAGCCCATGCGCATGAACCACGCATTGATCTCGTGATTGAATATGCTTTGATCGACAGCCGTAACTAGCTTCCAGCCTTGTCCGCTTTCGTATCCGAACAGGTAATGGTCCTTGAACAGCTTGCTCTCCGACACGGCCATTTCCCAGCGGAGCAGCCTAGGATCGAACGGCGGTGTACCGGTATCAGCGAAGATCGCCTCTCCCTGCTCGTTAATTAAGTAATGCGACACCTTCATGCCGTACCATTCGCTGTTCATAATTTTGCGAAATAAATTATAATTAGATTCCAAATAGATGTAGGCCGAATCGACACGATCGGTCTTCAGCTCGCGCATCGAGGAGAAAACGATATTCGTACTGTTTTTGTATTGCGTACGATGAGGACCGAAGTACACGGCGCCGTTGTAGCGGACGAAGGCGGGAAGGTCATTAACGCCAAAACTGCTGCTAACGGCGAGATTCGTGAACAAAATCGGATTTTGTTGGCCAGGGCTGTAATAGACCGTTAAACCGAGATTCGGATTCGTAAAGTTAACGATGTTAAGACTCGCCTCTATGTCTTTCATCATCTCCGCTTTCTCGGTTAAACTCTCGGTGTTCAAATATTCGCTTACTTTCTCCGCGGTTTGCCCGTCGAGCGCGAATTGCTTGGATACAAAGTCGAGATTGCTGAGCAGATTTTCGAGCCCTGTCGCCTCTTGCTTAAGGCTGGCATAGATGCCGGTGCGTATTTTGTTGGAGAGAATCGAATGCAAGGAAGAATACGTATAGACCGAGAACAGAATAGGCGGGAATAAGCAGGCAATAAGCAAATAAATGACCAGCGTTCGCCGCAGGGTGCCTGTTTTGAACGGATGCGGCATTTGGCGAAAAAAACGAAGCTTGTACAATCGATAATGCCCCTTTCGGACGAAATCGCTTACATTATAGATTTTACCAGTAATAGCGATAGTCTGTAACTATAAAAATAGCGTTTATCTTTGTCTAGGATTTGTCACGATCTTGCTCAAGCGGATTCCTCGGTTAATGATATACTGGTCAGTAGATATTTCTTACATAGAAAGGGGTCATAGATTCAATGAATAAATCTATTCGCTCTGCTATTTACGCTCTTGTGCTAGCAGGGTTTGTGCTTGGCGGCTGCTCGAATAACTCGCATGAGGCCCATAATGGTGAAACCGCGCATGAGGAGCAGCATCTTACCGCTTCTGGCGATCTTCAAGAGCAGACAGCTTCGCTTACTGAATTCCCATCCTTTCTTGTCGAAGCTTCACCTACGATACGAACGGCTTACGCCGTCGCAGCTTCTTTAACCGACACGCTCCCCTATATTCCATGTTATTGCGGCTGCGGCGAGAGCGCGGGACATCGCAGCAACCTCAATTGCTTTATTTCAGAAATAAAGGAAGATGGCTCCGTTGTTTGGGATGATCACGGTACACGCTGCGGCGTGTGCATGGAGATTGCTGTGAAGACTGCGGCAATGAAAGAAAACGGCATCGAGCTGGAGCGGATTCGCCAAATCATTGACGACACGTATAAGGAAGGTTACGCGAAACCGACATTGACCCAGCTTCCTCCTTCCGCTTAAGAAAATGAAAATAAGGGCTGAACCAAAGTCATCGTGAATGACATTGATCAGCCCTTTTCTTTTCCATACGTACTATTTTACCGCTTCACCGGCGATAGTGTCGCTGCCAGCTCCTTCAAATCTTTGCCTTTCAGCGCTCCCTCTACCAGCTCGGCTAACCGGTCCGGCGAGCAGGCGAAGCTTGGGATGCCCATGCCAGATAATCGCTTAGCCAGATCGGCATCATACGACGGCGCTCCGCTATCGGATAAGGCGAGCAAGCATAACACGCTTACACCCGATTGCTTCATATGCTCCATTCTGCGAATCAGTGCCGATTGGTTGCCGCCCTCATACAGATCGGAGATGAGGATGAACAGCGTTTTCTTCGGATCGGTTATGAACTGCTCGCAATAAACGACCGACTTATGAATATCCGTACCCCCGCCAAGCTGGATGCCGAACAGCATATCGACGGGATCAGTTGCGCATTGCTCGCTTAGGTCGACGATTTCGGTGTCGAAGGCGACTACCCGAGTATCAAGCGACGGCAGACTGGCGAAGATCGAACCGATGATTGACGCATAGATGACCGATTCCGACATCGACCCGCTCTGGTCAATATCGAGTATGACCGTCCACTCCCTGCTTCGTTTCGCCCGATCGAAGAAATAGAAACGTTCAGGGACAAGCAGCCCGCTGTTCGTATCGTAATGACGAAGGTTGCGGCTTATCGTACGCTTCCAATCGAGCCCCGAGAAGGAAGGCAGCGGGGAATGCTTGCGCTTGTTGAGAGCGCCGGTGACAGCGCGCGTAATCTGATCACGCAGCCGCTGCATAATATCGTCGACGACTTCCTTCACGAGCAGTCGCGCCGTTTCCTTCGTCTGCTCCGGAATGCGTCCGCGCAGCGACATGAGCATAGCGACCATGCGAACGTCGGGCTTGATCTGTCTTAGCGTCTCCGGCTCGAACAGCAGCTGCTTCAGCCCTTTCCGTTCAATAGCGTCGCCTTGGATGACGGACACAATGTCCGCGGGAAAAAACGAACGCACATCGCCAAGCCACTTGGTCAGCTTAGGGGCAGACGATCCTAAACCAGCAGACCTGCGGCCAGTAGCGGCTGTGTTCTCCTCTGCTCCCGATGACCCGTCATAGATGGCGGCTAAAGCTTCATCCATCGCAATGCCTTCATCATCAAGCAGCGCTCCTCCGCCTGCCATGTCTGCAAGCTTCTGCTCTGCGGCTTGGCCGAGCACGAGCCTCCACCTTCTCAACATCTCTAACCGTTGTTGTTCGTCCATATTAAAAGTCTCCAAAGTCGAACTCATCGAGTTCGGATAATGTTTGCTGCTCTTCCTCGCTCAGCGGCTGCGACAAGGCATCTCCGCCCTCTAAACCTCCGACTCCCCACAACTCGCCAAGCAGCTCGGCTACCATGCTTCTGTCTCTCGCTTCGAAACCGCTGAATGCCCGGCGCAAGTAGACGAGCGATCGACGGAATTGGGTCTCATCAAGGGAATGGATATACAGATCGAGCTGTTCCCACAGCTGTCTTCTCGACAGCAGAACGTAGCGATTGCGAAGCGACATGCCTTCGAACCAGCCTGCGCCCGTGTCGGCGTCCGTACCTGGCGATAATCGACGAGACACTTCGGACGCCAACCGATCTGCATCGATCAGATTGCGCTCCAGCAGCAAGGCGAAAGCTAGACCGGACAGCTTCGCATTGCGATCGTCCCGGTAGGCGAGCAGCTCCAACTGCTTCAGCCAACGCTCGTCATCCACATCGTCGTAATGCTGCTGCGAGATCGCATGCATATCGATCATCGCAGCCGCTATAGCTGTGGCAGCTTCGTCATTGCAGGCTGCGCTGTCCACGAGCAGTAATGTCCCTCTTAGGAACAATTGCTGCAGCAGCGGAATGAGCACGCTTGTATCCGCTTTTCGCACATCGCCGAACTGAATGAGCGCGGACAGTTCCCTTAGTGCACCGGCAACCTGCTCAATAGCGCCTGCATCGACCGCAAGCTGCTGCAACATGTGCCTGGCATCCTCCATTGACGTAGGAAGACCGCATTCCCATGCTTGCTTCACAAGCCCCGCGGCTGTCCGCAGGTCGGGACTTTGCTCTAGCGCTTCCTTGATGGCGAATGCGGCTGCGAGTTCTAACGTCTCGCCTTTCAGTGTCGCCTCAACGATCTGAATTTCCGCTTCCGGCGACCATTGAAGCACCCAATGCTCAGCCCAAGTCGCGCCATCCTGACGAATGGACTTCTTACGGACGAAGCTGATCCCAAGCAGTGCCAGCCGCTGAAGGAAGAAGGAGCGGCGCAGATCGATGAAGGCCGCTTCTTCCGACTTGACTCGCCGATTCTCCCGCAGATCAAGCTCCAAATCGGCAGCTACGGCGCTTTTGTATTTGTCCAGCTTAAGCAGCTTCAGATTGCGATTCAAATCGTCTTGAATCGGCGTCTGACTGACTCCTTCGGGCAAAGCGCCGATGATCGTACCAATATCCGTCTTAACAAGCGCTTCCGATACAACCGACAGCTCCCCATGCCCCAGACACACGATCGCTGCATCGCGCAAATCACGCCATACCGGCAGTCGTCCGCCTCGCAGCGATGTCAGCGCCTCAGCAAGCCTTACCGCCTCAATGACCGAAGCAGCAGAACGATATGTACCGTTCTCACGCATATAACCGGCAACCTTGGATAAATAAAGAGGCGCCAGCTTATTTGGATCATCGGCCTCTAGGCATTGCCACGCGAGGTCAAAGTAAGCAGGCGCATGATTGCCGGCGCCATAACCGGAATGATTCGACAGTTTGTAGTTCGAATAAGGCATGAGCGTTAGCTTCGTATCCCTTCTCGGGAGCGCTGCTGCCTCATCGTCCGTCATTGGCGGCCGATCGGACGTTAACGCCGATATGTGGTAAGCGCCAGCTACAACGACGATTCGATCAGCGGGAACGCCGCTTGCGAGCGCTTCTGCAATTCTGCCGCGCATATAAGCTTCGCGTATATCGTTCGAAGCCGATTCGATCGGCAGGCTGCTTCGCTCCTCTTCCTCATTGAGTCTTCTCATCTGCTCGGAGAAGGCAGCAATTGAAGATCTATACGTGTCGGAAGCAGCCGAATGCTCGAAGTATCGTTCCCAATACGAATCGTAATCCAACTCTCCGGCAAGCTCGGCTACCTTTTCGTAACGTTCGTTAACGTTGCTCCAGTGCTGCTTCGCTTCCTGCCTATTTCCCTCATCCATAGCATCGCGTTTGCCGAGATGCATACTAATCGCTGCGGAAGAAGGCAAATCGATGAAACGCGCCTCTGCCCGGTTGCTTGCCGCCCAGCGAAACGCTTCATATTCCGGCGAATAACGCGCTAACGGGAAGATGAGCGTTCGGATCGGCAATTGATCGGTATACGCTAAGATGGCAACCGGCGGAATAACGCCGCTTCTCGTTAGATGGCCAATAAGCGGGGTTGCGTCTTCCGGCCCTTCGACGAGCACGAGCTTAGGCTTGATTTCATTCAGATAATGCCGCAGGTGAATCGCGCCTGCGGGCGACAAATGGCGGATCCCGAACAAATGTACGCCAGCGGTTTCCTTAACCATACCTGCGGCTTTCATCGCGCTCACGAGCTAAGCTCACGGCAAGCATTGTACAGGCCACGCCACTCCGAACCGCGTTTCTTCATCACGTTCTCCAGATATTCCTTCCACACGGCATCGTCTTTGCCGTCATCCTTGACGACTGCGCCGAGCAGACCCGCGGCCAAGTCTTCATCAGATACGCTTCCGCCGCCGAAGCTGGAAGCGAGCGCCATGCTGTTCACGAGCAAGGAGATCGCCTCGGCGGTTGAGATCGCGCCGCTTGGCTGCTTAATCTTCTCCTTGCCGTCGATCGTCATGCCTGCGCGCAGCTCGCGGAAGATCGTAACAACCTTATTCACCGCCGCTTCCGTTGGCAATGCATCGCCAAGCCGGTAATTGGCCGCAATCTCGCTAACCCGCTTGCGAACGATATCGATCTCCGTGTCCAGATCGGCTGGAGCAGGAAGAACAATAATATTGAACCTGCGCTTAAGCGCGGCAGACATATCGTTAACGCCTCGGTCACGCGTATTCGCCGTTGCGATGATCGAGAATCCGCGCGACGCAGGAACCTCGCTGCCAAGCTCGGGGACGGTAATCGTCTTCTCCGATAAGATGGAAATAAGCGCGTCCTGCACTTCCGAGGCGCAGCGGGAAATTTCTTCGAAGCGGGCGATACCGCCAGTCTCCATCGCCCTGTAGATCGGGCTCTTCACGATAGCCTCAGTCGAAGGCCCATTAGCAAGCAGCATGGCGTAGTTCCAAGAATATCGGATTTGCTCCTCGCTCGTTCCCGCCGTACCTTGAATGACCTTCGACGAATCGCCGTGTATGGCGGCCGTCAAGTTTTCCGACAACCAGGATTTGGCCGTTCCAGGTTCGCCAATGAGTAGCAGCGCCCGATCCGTCAACAGTGTCGCTATCGCAATCTCGACGAGGCGCTGATTGCCGATATACTTCGGCGTGATTACCGTACCGCCCGCTTCTCCTCCGATAATAAAGGTTAAAACGGCGCGCGGCGATAATTGCCACCCTTCGGGGCGCTCCCCCTTATCCGATGCCCGAAGCGCTTCAAGCTCATGCGCGTATAGCTTTTCTGCCGGCAGTCTTAACGTACTATGCTTTTGATCCATGATAGCAATCCCGCTCCTTTGGTTGATTCCTCTTCCTTCTTAGCAGCAACAAGGTCAGCCAGCTCCAGCAGCTTATTGCGCGTTTCTTCGTAGTAGAAGCGATCCACAGTCAATCGCAGTCGATCTGCGTACCGGCTTGGGATCGATGCGCACAAGAAGCTAATCTCTTCTTCTAAATAATAGATGTGCTTAGGCTTCGCTTTTTCAATCGTGCTCAGTATGAGCTCCGGCGCCTGCTCATTGCCAAGACGGACAAGCGCAAGCAAGATGGTGGTTGTGCGATAGGTTGCGATATTAGGATTGACTTTCGCCTTATACAGCAAATAATCAACGACTTCCTGATCCGGTTTTACCGCAAGTCTCGCGACGAGATCTTCTTCGTTCATTTTCACCAAACGGTGTACCCAACGGCTATCCCATGAAACTAGAGCCTCAGACTCGTCTCTTTCCCATGGATTACGGAATTCATACAGCGGACCCGGTACCCATTCGTAGAACACTTGCAGCAGCTGCTTTGCGGCTGCTCCTTTGCGATCATCCAAATAAGGCTTATAGGCCTCATACACATCCGCAGGCTGTTCAAGTCTGACCGCGGCTTTGAACGAGTAGCCAAGCAGGTTCGGCCGCTTATGTCTAAGCTCTTGAAGGAATAAGAGAGCCTCAGGATGCTTCGATTCCAGCAGCGCCTCGGCTGTCTCGCTCTGAATCCTCGATGTTTCCATGACATCAATTGCATCATCATGAAGCAACCGCATGAGAAAATACCGTTCGGCTGCATGTTGACCCGGCGATCGCAAACCTCCAAGAACGGCTATCATTCGCTCCAGCCAGCTTGCGCTCTTACAATCAGTCGCCATCGTGCCGAGCAGCTCTTCGCCGAACGCAAGCACGCGCTCCTTCAGCTTAGGGTTAACACTTCTGCGTATCGGTTCTGCCGCAATGGCCGTGTCTTTTTTCATGAGCGCTTCCATTAACCGCTCCAAAGCCTGCTCGCTGTCGCTACCCGATAAAGCAAGCAAAGCTGCGCTTCGAATCTCTTTCTTTCGGTCATACGACAGCTCCAGCAGCTTATCCTCGAAATCGGCATCGTCAGCAGCGAGTCGAAGCGCCGAAATGCGTACAGGGAGCGAGCCGTTAAAAGCTGACTTGCGGATAAGCTCTTTCGCGGCTGCTTTCTCTTCCTCGGCCGTTAACCGATAAATTGCAGTCAGCTTGCGAGCGTCTCCGCTTCCGCCTTCAAAGTTGAAGCTTGCATGCAGCACAGGCAATATACGTTGACCGATCTTCGGCAGTACTTCCTCTGCCACATATTCGGCAATTTCCGAATAGGAATCCTCAAGCGCAGTCATGGCAGGAACAAACGTTCTCATGTCCGTAAAAACGCCATCGGCATTCGCTTGTCGAATGACCTCCAGACGGCCTGATCCGGTTTGCGTCAAGGCATCGATGACCGGTTGCAGCTTGCGATACGAAATATGAGTAGGCGCTGATGCATTAGAATCTGTCAAACCGATCGAACGCAGTTCTCCTGCCGTTTCCGTTGATCCTTGCGTATGCAAGATCGCATGGAGCAGAACCGATAGATCCAGCAGCTTCGTTGCCGCTTGATCTGGCGTTGCACGTACGACTTCGCTTACCGCTTCGCCTACTTTTTTGAATACCGGCGCAGCTTCTCCGAGCCGCTCCAGCTTGGGCAGCATCGCTTGCAGCCGCAAATCGTTAGGCGCCAACGATGCGCCTGCTATTAATAAACGCCTCAGGTCCTCATGAAGCTCGCGTAATAAGGGTATGCTCATCGTTAACTCCTTTGCCTGTAAATGAAATGAATTAATATAGCAAACGAATGGTTTCTTCTTCGTTAATTAGCGCTAAAGGCTGCGCATGCAGACGGCCTGAATCCAGTCGATCCTCGAACATTACGAGAACGGCGCAGTCCGTTAAGCTTCCCTCATGAAGAAAAGGCAGAGAATGCAAAGTGGACTGTCCGATTGCATCGATTTGGCTTAATGCTATTCGCTTGCCTTGCTCATCCTCCATCGCATAACCTTCGTTCGTCTGGCCGATTCTAGCGGCATGCAGCAGCATAACCGGGTTTTTGTCCGATAGCGGATTTTTCAGTACGTTTTTGATCGTTTTTATAGCATCGGGGTACGATTTGACTGCATGCTTACGAACCGCTTGCCGATCCTCGGCAGACGTCTCGCGAAGCGTCATATCTTCCCATCTTGCCCTGCGATTCCATTCCCCCGGGTAGACGGCCAGCTCCTTCGTCTGAACAATGTGGAAGTACGAATCGTCTTCCTTAATGAACTTCGCAGCTCGGAACGGCCGATAGGTTCTAGTCGCTACCAACTGCCCATCATTCAGCTGTATCCAGTATCCTTCGTCGACAAATTCGCCGCGGGAAGCGTCGGTATAAGAGCGGAAACTTAGCTGCATGAGCTCCGCCTGTTCACTTACTTGCCCAGCTTCTCTCAGCTCCGCGAACTGCCACGCATGCCCGATCTTCTCCTCGATCGCGCTATCGGTATTCATTGCAAGCTCGGGATCGCCGATTTTTGCAGTCAAATAATCTCGGCCCCGCTTCAACAACGCATAAAGCGAAGTTAGCAGCTCGGCCGCTTCTATGTAACCGGAGGCGGCGCTCTTCTCCGATCGAAGACATTCGACCAGCTCGCGGAACGACGCTTGCAGCCCAGGTACAAACGAATTGCCTAGCTGCTTCGCTTGCTCTTCATATTGTCGCAACGTCCTCGCGTCTGCTGCCGCTAAGCCCGTCGTAACTAATTGCTTCAGCAGCTTCTCGGTCAGCTCGATGCCTTCAAGCTGAGCGGCCAGCTTCTTGGCCAGCGCGGACTTATTTACCTTCCGCTTAGGAGGCGCGGCATCTCCCGCTTCAGCGGACTCTTTCTTCTTCTCCTCGCGTTTCTCTGCCTTCTCCCGCTTCTCGGCAATATCGCTTGGGATGTCTGCCACATGGAAGGTCTGACCGCCTGCAGCTGCGTACAGCAGACCAAGGATATGTTTGCAAGGAAACTGCCTGCTCGGACAGGAACAGCGAAACACGGGCTGATCGGGAACGATAAAGTCTGCGGAACAGCGATAAGGCTCTTTGCCGCTGCCTTTGCATTCCCCGAACAGAAGCGTATCATCTTCGGTACGGTTCAACAGCGGAAAACTATTTTTGCGAACGAGGTCCTTGCCATTCTTAATCGAGGCCGCGTTCAGCGCTAAAGAATCGATATAGGCTTCAGTTAATGCGATCATATTTCCCCTCGCTTGTCTAAATTGGATTTCCCTATACTTCCACAAAAGTTGCTTCATTTCCTGCCGCAACGCAATAACCCGAACGTTCACGACCGTCCGGGTCCTTTCATCTATATGCTTGCTTTATTTACGAATATGCCATTTTTCGCCCACGAGAACAATTGTTCGTATATCGTTTAATGGTCGTATCGTTTCAAGGCGTTAATGTCTTTGAGCAGATGACCGGTCAACAAACAGACCGCCGTTTCATCCTTGTCGATGATGCCATTCGCAGTGAGCTGCTTCAATCCGGCCAGCGTAGCGGCCGATGCGGGCTCACAGCCGATTCCAGAACGATCAATGACCGCTTTCGCGTCAAAAATCTGTTCGTCCGTGACCGATACCGTTACTCCGCTCGTGAAGTTTAGTGTTCGAAGCGCCTTGCGCCAGCTTGGCGGATTACCGATATTGAGCGCGCTCGCTTCCGTCTTCGGCTCCGAACAAGCAACGAGAGTGTCTGCTTTCTGTTCAACCATACGGTGGAACGGGCTCGCTCCTTCCGCTTGCACGACTGCTACGCGAGGCACTTTCCGGATGAAGCCGAGCAGCTTCAGCTCCTCCAGCCCTTTGCCTAAGGCAGAGGTATTGCTTAGAGCCCCGCCAGGCAGTACGATCCAATCTGGCAGCTCCCAGTTCAAATATTGGGCAATTTCGAACACGATGCTTTTTTGTCCTTCGATTCGGAACGGGTTCACTGAATTGCATACATACATCCCAAGCTCATCGGCATGCTGCTCCAAATAAACGAGTCCATCGTCATAGGTGCCCTGAAAGCGAACGAGCTTGCCGCCATAAGCAATCGTTTGGCTTATTTTACTCGCGGCAACTCCAACATCGGGCAAATAAACATACGCCTCGCTCCCGGCAATAGCTGCATACATCGCAAGTGAAGCCGATGTATTGCCGGTCGATGAGCACGCGAATCGGTTCATGCCAAGCCAGCTGCCATGCGATACCGCAACCGTCATTCCGTTATCCTTGAACGAGCCGCTCGGATTCTCGCTTAAGGCTTTCAGCCATACGCTTCTAATCCCCGCATATTTCGCTGCCGCTGCTGATTGATACAAGCCGGTATTGCCCTCATATTTGGTGATAATATGCTGGGTTGGCAACACAGGATGTATAAGCTCCTTGTAACGCCATACGCCGCCTGCATACGGAGACATTCGATCCGATAAACGTTCGTGGAATAAAGCCTTTAAATAATCACTGTCTAGCCCTGCTAGATTCTGTTCAATCTGCAATAAACCACCACAGCTGCATCTTGTCCGAGGTTTATACAGATCCCATTCCAACGAGCACTCTGAACAACATAGCTTCATCATAACGCCTCCTCTTTATAGATGAAGAACGGCTTGCAGCTTCTTCTCTTGAGGCTTACAATAAACGATATTGATTCATAAAAATAATACATATTTATTAGATTAACATAAATTATATTTATACTTTAAATAAAGGAGGACGTAAAATTGAATCTTCACGCGCTTAAACTGTTCCATACCGTTGCTCAGGAAGGAAGCGTCACCCGCGCAGCGGAGCTGCTGCGCATCAGCCAGCCTGCCGTTACCATGCAAATTCGTAATCTTGAGAAAGAGATCGGAATGCAGCTGCTACTGCCCAAAGGCAGAGGTGTGATGCTTACGGAAGCGGGACAATTCGTCGCCGAACAAGCTAGCCGACTTTTTGCGTTGGAGAGTGAGATTGACCGCTCTTTAATCGATTTAAAGTCAGGCGTGACCGGCAAGCTTCGTATTGCGGCAACCTACTTGCCTGCAAACTTCCTGCTCCCTCATTGGATTGCTTCCTTCAAGCAGGATCGTCAAGGCGTGCAAGTTCTGCTCCAAACGGCAAATGCGCAAGAAACGATGTTACGGCTATCCCGCTATGAAGCTGATCTCGCCATCATCGGCGGCGGTATCGAGACCGCACCTGGGATTCTCCGCAGCCTACTCTTCGAGGATCCGATGTGGTTCGTTGCTCCTAAAGGCCACGCGCTTGCGAATAAACGAGAGTTAACGCTTGCTGAAGTGATGCGTGAACCTTTCATTATGCGTGAGGAAGGCAGCCGTACACGCGAGATGCTGCTGGCATTATGCAAGTCGGCTAATATCGATCCACCTCGTGCTGCAGTACAATGGAATGGGATGAATGAAGCGGTTCGTGCGGTCAAGGCGGGAGTCGGCCTCCTATTCGCCTCTGCCTCGGAAGTGCGGGAGGATGTGCAGCGCGGCGATGTGGCACTTGTTCACGTAAGCGGCAACCACGCGGTTAACCCTATTGCCATCTATTATCGCGAGGGAGAGAAGTTATCTCAGCAAGCGCAAGCCTTTCTTGCTATTGCAAGTCATCATCATGTACACCCTTAATAAAAAAGGCAGCTATGGCGCCGCATGCGCTCATAAGTATGATTGCGCAAGGGCGTATAGCTGCCTATTGTTTTTATATTATTACCAAGGTACATCTCCGATATTGTGCATGATGCGATCAATCTCGGCCAGCTCGTCCGCCGTTAGCGGCGCAAACGAAAGCGCCTTGACGTTCTCCTCAATCTGGCTGACACGGCTGACACCGATTAACGCCGATGTAACGCCGCCTTCACGAAGTATCCAGTTCAAAGCGAGCTGGGATAATGTCTGACCGCGGCCTGCTGCAAGTTGCTCAAGCGCACGGAACTTCTGTACGCGCTCTGGCGTCAATGCTGCCGGTTTAAGGCTGCTCGCTTCCGGCGACTTCGACTCTAGCTCGATACGGTCGACGTATTTGTTCGTCAACTGGCCTCTGCCAAGCGGACAATATGCAATCGAGCCTACACCCTCCGTTTGCAAAATGTCCTGCAAACCGTCCTCGATCCAACGGTTAAGCATCGAATAGTTCGGTTGGTGAATAAGACAAGGCGTTCCCAAACGTTTCAATATATCTATCGCTTGCTGCGTCTGTTCCGCGCTGTAATTGGAAAGACCGACATATAGCGCTTTGCCGGATCTTACCGCATAATCCAGCGCACCCATCGTTTCTTCAAGCGGCGTTTCCGGATCGGGACGATGCGAATAGAAAATATCAACGTATTCAAGCCCCATTCGCTGCAAGCTGCGATCAAGGCTGGCCAGCAGATTTTTGCGCGAACCCCATTCTCCGTATGGACCTTCCCACATGTAATAGCCTGCTTTTGTCGATATAAGCATTTCATCTCGGTATGGCACAAGATCCTTCTTATAGATGCTGCCGAACGTCTCTTCGGCCGATCCTGCCGGCGGGCCATAATTGTTCGCAAGGTCGAAGTGCGTGATGCCCAGATCGAACGCGCGTGTTACCATCGCTCTTGAATTTTCTAGCGGCTGGTTGCCGCCGAAGTTCTGCCATAGGCCAAGGGACAAAGCCGGCAGCTTAAGGCCGCTTCTGCCGCTGCGCTTATATTCCATTTCGTTATACCGGTCGCTGCTTGCTCTGTATGTCATGATTCCAGCTCCTCTTCTACTGTTCGTTGCGAATAATTGCTATGCAATAATGAATACGGTGATTTTGTCGACATTTCAAAGTATACTTATAAAGACAAGACATTGGAATGTCGACAAGCAAGATCTATATGGCATAATGCAAGTTGTCATGACATCATAATTATCTATAAAACTACGGAGCTGATAACCATTGATCGAACGAATGGATCTGACTTATTTCTATAGCGGCAAGGAATCGTGTGAGCCCGGCTATACGTGGGGACCTGGCGTGAAGGATAGCTATAAGCTCGTTTTCGTGCATGAAGGCCGCGGCACTTATTCGCTTAACGGGAAGCTTCATCATTTGCATGAAGGTCAAGGCTTCGTCGTTTATCCGGATATGCTTCTTTATATGAAAGCGGATGAAAATGAACCTTGGACACATTCCTGGCTCGCTTTTCACGGAGAATGTGTGGAGTCGCTTCTTGCTCAAGCGCATCTTACGATAGACAGTCCTGTATTTGAACTATCCAATTCCAAGTGGTTCGACATTTGGCACGATCAATTGGATGCCGCCCATGCGATGGAACGCAACGGAAGCCTTATGATCCATAGCCTGCTTTATCTCATTGTGGCGAACTGGCTCGAGGAACTGCTTGTGCCGATCGGTCAACAGCCTGTACTCAAGGCGAAGGAGAAGTATGTACGGAAAGCAACCGAATATATGAAAGCCAATTATTCCAAAAAGCTCAGCATAACTGATCTAGCGAGTCGAATCGGCATTGATCGCATTTACTTGTCCGCCTTATTCAAAGAGCTGGATTTACAGTCGCCACAGGCTTATCTCCTTCAACTTCGGATGGACAAAGCAAGTGAGCTGATGGTAAACCCTGAGCTGACTGTGTCAGAGATCGCTCATTCCGTCGGATACCAAGACCCGCTGCTTTTCTCGAAAATGTTCAAAAAAGTAAAAGGCGCATCGCCTTCCCATTATCGTCAGACAATGAATCCGGAACAGAAACAACTCTTTCGACTTCCTTGAGGACGATGTGTTTTAGTTAACGATATTCGTTGCTTGACAGACATCTAAAGCTGCTCCTATAATGATTGAGTTATCTAATTGAAAATTATTATCACTTCCAATCATAGGAGGGTTTTCGATGACGACCGAATTGGACTTCTCGCTCATCAAGTATTTTTTCCATATTTCGCCTGAAGGTGCTGAGCATCCATCCTATTCGTTGCCCGCAGCTTCGTTCTACGATCTTGAGCAAGCGAAGCAAGCGGTTGAATACACAGGCGAGTTCGTGCAAGCGATCGGAACGAAGACTGCTTCCTCGTTCATGGGTATGTCATTCTTCAACCTCGCCATTACGAAGCTGCTTATTGGCGTACTTCATAACCGCTCGCTTGATCTTCCTATCGAGAACTTAACCTATCAGCTTGAGAACCATGATGATCATGTTCACCTTGGCTATCGAATCAACGAAGTTCGCTCTGCCCAAATTCCGGACGGAGAAGCGCGATCAGCTTTTATATACAATGAAATGTCCTCCTACATAGAGAACACCGTTACACCGGGTATTGAAGCGATAGCCGCTGCAGGCAATGTGAAGACGGCAATGATTTGGACGCAGTTTGGAAGCCATGCACTAGAAGTTCTCGATTATGTCGTGGATTATGTCAAACACCCGGGGCTGCTCGAGATATTCAAGCATGATTTCAACATTTTAATGGAACTGCCCACCGAGCTGTTCAAGCGCAGCCGTAATCCATTCGTCCATACCCCGCGTTTCATCGATAATCCTTGGCATCCCGAGAAGCCGCTTATGATCAAATCGGCATGCTGCTTCTACGATTGCAGGGTAGACGGGGATAAATGCTACGCCTGTCCAAGAATGCTGCCTGAAGAGCGTGAAGAGAAGAAAAAAGTCGTTCTCGCAACCCCTGCAGGCGAATAAACGCATCGAAACACAAAAGGCTGATAAGGATTGCATAATGCATCCTGTCAGCCTTTTGATTGCTATTTGTTCAAATTTGCCGCCGATTGCGCCATTCGAATAATTTTCTCAAGCCCGTCAATATAATCGCGAAACCGATCGATGCCCAGCTTGGTTGCGGTACAACTCGTTTTTGGCTTCTTGCCTTCGAATGATTTCGTTACTTGAATATAGTTGGCTTCTTCCAGCACGCGGATATGGCTGCCAAGATTGCCCTCCGTCAGTTCCAGCTCTTTGCGCAGAAATACGAAATCGCATTCTCCGTGTACGGTAAGCAAACTCATAATGCCTAGACGTGCCTTCGCATGAATTGTATCGTCAATGGCATCAAGAATATTGTCACCCATTCCTCTTCCTCCGTTGCTGCAGCAAATATCCGAATACGATAATGCTTCCCCCGCCAAACACACCTAATACGATGTATTGATAGTCCAGTAGTAGTCTCGTTACGATGGCTAGCAAGATAAACCATAACCCCAAGTAGACCGGGCCTTTGCCTGCCATTGAGCCCATCGCGATATAGGATAATGCAATCAGTATCGTCCAGAAGAGCGCTGTGTAATCCGTGTTAATCATATTCGTCAAAAGCATAAAGCTACCTGCGGCAAACATTGCAGCGAAGGGCAGTACATACATCCAAGTGCTGAATCCTCCCTCTCCCCCGCCTTGAGTCTTCAGCATGCGACTGCCGATTATTCCGGATATCGCACCGCAAATGACTGCCGCAATGCCCCAATACCATATCGGCCATTCTTTCTGATCGAAATGCATGCCTATGAATCCGACCGTCAAGTAAGCACCCCATACATACATGAATGGGGATGCTTCCCCAAGCTTGCGTTCATTTCTCGCAAGCAGTCCTTTAATAAACTCAATATCCTGTAAGGCGCGTTGTTGCTCGCCCTCTAGCTTGCTCACATAAACTCCTCCTCAAAAGGAATGATGAATCATGCCTAGTTGTATTAATGCTCCCATTTAAACAACAATAAGGCAAGAACAATAACGACGATGCCGAATCCGCCCATAATGAGAAGATCAGGGCCATAACCAGCAAGCGTGCCGCCTTGCCACACCCCTTGCGCCAATTCGACGAAATGAGTCATCGGCAACCAGCCGCTTGCTGCTTGCATGAATTCTGGAAGCGCCTCAACGGGCATACCTACCCCGGACAAGAACAGCATCGGGAAGAAAATGACCATCGCGAAGCCGCTGGCCGCACCCGGCGTCTTCGCCAGCCCCGACATTGCAAATCCAAGTCCGAAAAAGCATATACAACCAAATAGCAAGCAAGCCAGCAATAGAAGTAGGCCTGATGCCGTGATGTTAATATTCCAGAACAGCTTCGCCACAAGGATAATTTCCAGCGCACCAGCTAATACAAGCAATAGACCTTGAACCGCATGCGAAGCAAGCACCGAAGATTTCCTTACCGGACTAACGCGGAATCGTCTCAATATACCTGCTTCACGAAGTGTAATGATGTTAATATTTAATGTGAATACAGAAACGGAAATGACATTTAATACGCATAAAGCAGGCACGTATGATTCGATATACCGAAGACCACCAGGCTCACTCGTTGTATTTCCGAATATCGATCCGAAGATGGCTAGCATAAGTATCGGATAAACTAGCACCCAGAAGACGGTCAACCAATCACGCAAATAAAGCTTCATATCGAACTTGACGAGCTTAGCGAAAGCGATCATGACGCAGTCTCCTTTTCAGTTGCAGTTAATTGGTTGAATACATCATTCATTGAAGCGTCCTCCAGCTTCAGCTCGCTAATGAGCCAATCACCTTCGGCTGCATAGGCGTATAAATGTTTCAACGTTTGATCGATATCATTAGTCTGAAGCTTGATAAGCGGATCTGTTATTTCCACATGCGTGATAAAAGGCAAAGCTTGCAGCTTTTGCACTTCAGCAAAGCCATTGTTTTTGAATTGTATCGTTCTTGTTCCGCCTATTTTGGCAATGAGCTGTCTAGGCGTATCAAGGGCGATGATACGGCCTTTATCGATAACAGCTATCCGGTCACAGAGATGCTCGGCTTCTTCCATATAGTGCGTCGTAACGACAATTGTTCGTCCCTCGCTTCGCAGACGATGGATCATTGCCCACATTTCTTTCCTCGCATTCGGATCAAGACCCATGCTTGGCTCATCAAGGAACACGATCTCCGGATCGTTAATGAGCGCGAGCGCAAGCGATACTCGCTGCTTCCAACCGCCTGACAATGATTTTATATAAGCGTTCTGCTTATCCTCAAGCTCCAGGAAAGTATTTATCTTCTTAAGATCAATTCTGTTGTCATAGAAAGAGGCGAACAGCTCGAATACTTCTTTTACCTTCGCCTTTTGGGGAATGGCCGTCGATTGCAGCAGTACACCAATTCTTTGCTTTACGGCAGAAGCTTCGGTACGAATGTTGCGGCCAAGAACAGTCGCTGTTCCGCTATCTGCTTTGCGCAAGCCTTCAATGATCTCGATTAAGGTTGTTTTGCCTGCCCCGTTTGGACCGACAATCCCGAAAATTTCACCTTTCTTCACCTGCAGCGACAAGCCGTG
Organism: Paenibacillus sp. YIM B09110; assembly: GCF_037167145.1. Lineage (NCBI taxonomy): Bacteria > Bacillati > Bacillota > Bacilli > Caryophanales > Paenibacillaceae > Paenibacillus > Paenibacillus sp. YIM B09110. The sequence goes on from NZ_JBANSP010000010.1 coordinate 69,461, forward strand.
TATAGCGACCTTACGGCCATACAGCTTGCGTACGTTGTCCAATTCAATGACGTATTGCAATCGTTAGCCCTCCCCGGCCTCTTTCGTATAGATCACTCTGTATTTCAGAGTACTTTGTACAGTGAGTAAAGTCAATCCTTCTTTACAAATAATTTGCTTGAAGTAGGGGCCTCACGAAACCGAAATAATCGTACGCTAATCTCCTGACGTCAGTTTGAGGCATAGTTCATTTACACAGATTCTGGAGTGGGCGCCGCCATCACAATCCGGAAACCCCATGGCTCGATCTCAAGCGTTTGCCCTTGGAAGACAAGACTGTCTGACAACAATTCCCGGCCGGCAGCGTGCGGGTAACGGACGGTGACGGGATGGCCGGAATAATTGAAATAGTAGCGGATCGTGTTGCCGGCAGCGTTGATCCCCGACTTTACGATGATGGGAAAGGTGAGTACCTGATTATCGCCCCACAAGCCGGCCTCTTGAACGGCGTCTTTCATTATCCGGTTCACAATAGCGGCGCTCGTCATGCATCCGATATATGTAGCTGTTCCTCTTCCGTAATGGTTGCGGGTAACGGCGGCATACTTCCCCCAATAAGGATGGTCGTAGTAGGCAAGCACCTCCGCCGTTATCGGCGTGATCAACTCCATCCAGGTTTCAACTGTGTTAGCTTCTTCCCCTACACCGTACGGATCATCCTTCAACCGAACGCTCTTCGGCTCGACGAACATGCTGTAATAGATGCCGCAAGCTTCATTAATGATGCCCGGCTGATGAGATGTGCGGACTTTTACGATTTCGTCCGCAAATCCACTTTTGAAGGTATAAACGACATGGCCCCCGTTTCTCACGAAACCGTTCAAACGTTCAAGCGCTTCGTCTGACGCGGAGTACAGTGCCGGAACGACGATAAGCCGGTAATCGTCCAGCCGATCGCAGGAAGGCTGAATGAAATCGCATTCCACATTAAGCTTGTAAAGCTCGTCATATATCCATCTGACCACGTCGTTGTAGAATTTTCCGCCCGGCAGTTTAAACCATTCCAACGCCGTCAAAGATTCGTTGCTGACAATGACAGCGACACGGTTGCTTTTGCGCAGATGAAGCAAGTGCCCGCTCAGCCGGTCGAAATCTCTGCCTATTGTTTTCGCTTCGTCATACACCGGATTCGGTTCGAAATCATGGCTGAGCAAACCTTTCCAGAACGTTTCGAACGAGTTGTGAATGGAATGCCAATGCCAGTAAGCGACCATATCCGCGCCGGATGCGAGGTGGCTGAACGCCTGAAGCCGCAGCTGGCCGGGATACGGTGTCCATTGCGGAAAAGCTTGCGCTTCCGTCTCGATGACGAGATAGTTTCGTCTTTTCAAGGAGCGCCCTATGTCGCCCCCGAACGAGATTTCGATTCCCGTCAGCTCATCCTGTGATGGATGGTAAATGTCCACGCCTGCGATATCGAACGGCTTCGATGCTTCAAAATGATTGACTGCGGGTTGGACGCCATAGGAATACCCGCGCCATTCAAAGTCGAAGTTTTGGGTAACGAACTGTCCCGGACGTTTGTATTCGTTGACGATGGACACTTGCCATGCGAGAAAATCCGTGACGAGCCTTCGTTGAAACTTGGCAAACTCCGCACCCAGGCTTCCGTTTATCGTGCCGATGACGGAGGGAAAGTCCTCCCAAGCGTTGATCCGGTTGCTCCAGTAATCAAGTCCGAAGCGCTTGTTTATGTTATCCAGCGTTCCGTACATTTCCCGCATGTACTTAACGAACTGAACCTGAACATTGGGACCCGACGTGTCGTAGTGCTTTGTCTCATTATCCGTTTGGTAGCCGATTACGCCCGGATGGTCATGGACAAATCCGATCAGCTCCCGAATAATCCGTTCAGCATAGAATAGGTACGTCGGATTCGTTATATCCATGTTCTGCCGGGGCCCGTACCTTGCTTGTTCTTTGGGGGTAATCACCAGAATTTCGGGATGTTCCTTCACCATCCAGGTCGGCACGGCATAAGTGGGCGTAGCGACGATGACTTTAATGCCTGCGAGATACATTCCCGTGAGAACCTTGTCAACGGACGAGAAATCAAATACGCCGTTTTGAGGCTCATAAGTGCCCCAGGTCGAATCGGCGATCCGAACGATATTGATGCCGGCCTCCTTCATCATGCGGATATCTTGATCCAATCTGTCGTAAGGCATATATTCATCATAATAAGCGACTCCGTAAAGCAGCTTCTCCATTTTGACCACTCCTTCTATGCATTCGGCATTTGCTTTAACGGAACTCCTGATAATGGCTCATATCATTAATATGTGAAAGATAAATTTTTATGGATATTACGATTTTTCCGCTTCGCGAGGTGACCCCAAGTAGCAATGAGAAAAGCGCATAAGAAAAAGCCAAAAATGCTACATATATTCTTTGGCTGCAAGTGGTATGCTAGATTCAATGTTTCATAGCCTAAACGGCTGTCGCAACGCACGAACCGTTAGCTGCATCTTGCGGAGCTCGGTTCTGTTTTAGAAAAAATAACTAGATGAGGTGGTTGAGTCAATGTCCTATTTATCAGTAAGTACATGGAGCTTGCATCGCATGCTCGGACCTCTTCGCTGGACAGTATGGGATACAGAGCAAGGCCGGCACGAAACCCAAGTTCAAGATCAGCCTCAAGTGCATACGCTGCTAGAACTGCCTGCAGTTGCCGCTGAACGAGGCTATGAGGCGATTGAAGTATGTCATTTTCACTTTCCAGATACGAGTCTCGCTTATTTGCATCAATTAAGAGCAGCCTTCCAGGAAGCAGGAGTATCCTTCGATACGCTGCTGCTGGACTACGGCGATCTTACCTCTGAGGAAGCCGCTCGCCGCACAGCCGATTTGCAACTTATGCGTGATTGGATCGACATCGCGTCCGAGTGCGGCGCCAAGCAGATTCGAATCGTGGCCGGCGAAGCAGCACCGGATAATGAACAAGCGATTCGTCAGTCCGCGGAGTTGCTGAAAACACTCGCAGATTATAGCGCCACACTTGGAGTACGTGTCGTTACAGAGAATTTCAAAGCGCTTACCTCCACTGCTCAGTCAAGTGAGCAGCTATTGAATCTAGCTGGAGATCAAGTCGGATTCATTACCGACTTCGGCAACTATAAGGGTGATGCAGTAGCTGAAGAAATTGCGCGGACGACGCCGCGAAGCGTGTCGATTCATGCGAAAGCCGATTTTGACGAAGCGGGTATTCCGAATGAACCTCTCTTCGTGCAATACCTTGAAGCTACGGCAGCAGCGAAGTTCGACGGCGCATATGTACTGATATATGACGGGCCGGGAGATATGTGGGAAGGGCTAGAGCGTGTGAGACGTATTGTCGAACCGTTTATAAATTAATGTAGTTAACTATCTCAATCTATAAAATAAAAAACCGACGCCAATTGCATCGGTTTTTTATTTTATGCCATTAAGTTTACATAATTATAGTTATGTTCTTTTGTATACAGGGATATGAATTTGTGAAGCAATATTATTCATTGCATTTTGCAGCTGCTTATTATCGATATGCGTATAGATTTGCGTCGTTTCAATGCTCGCGTGGCCTAGCAGCTCCTGCAACGTTCGAATATCCGTGCCGCTGCGAATCTGCATAGTCGCGAACGAATGCCGAAGCTTATGACTGGACATTCGTTTCGGCGCTAGCGAAGGCATATCTGCCTTGAGTTGCTTGAACGCATCGTCAGCTACGGTCTGAATCATCCGTACTGACAGTCGTCTGCCGAATTGCGAGACGAACATTGGCTGCTCCTTGCCCTGCTTCGCCTCTGCTCTCTCCTCGATCGCTTGTCGCATGACGTCTTGGAGCGATTGAGGAAGCGGAATTACTCGCCATTTGCGTCCTTTGCCGAGTATATGGATCGATCCGTCCGCCTGGAAATCATGTACATTCATGCGGTGAACTTCGCCAACTCGCAAGCCGGCATAGGCCATGAGCAGCACGATGCATAGATTGCGGCCATAATGCTTGCCGCCTAGCTTCTTTATGAAAGCTTCCAGCTCACCTGCCTCAAGGTAAGAAGGAATTTTGTTTTTCTCCTGCTTGGATTTGGCGATTAGCGCGGCAGGATTAGCTTCAAGCTGCTCTAATTCGATGAGCGCTTTAAAGAACGCCCGCAGAGCAGACAACTTTCTATTTCGCGCTTCGTCTCCCGCTCCACTCTCGCGGCAGGCTGACATGAACCTCATGACATCCATCTTCGTTAGCAATTTCACTTTGGACGGATAGGTCGAATGAAGGAACTGGGTCGTATCGCTCAAGTAAGCTCGTTGCGTCGCTTTCGTCATCCCGTTATTTTTCATCCAGATCGAGAACAAATCCAATTCATCACTGTAGCTATCAAGCAGCTCATGCTGTGTATGTACCAAGCGTTAGTTAACCTCCGTCAAAATTCGAATTTTCACTCCAAAACAAGCTCTATAACTGCTCATATCATACCGAAAAAGTGCCTTACAATGCAAATTGCGTGAAATATGTATTTCACGCAATTATTTTCTCAGAAAAAATGAAGGCTTTCTGCCTTCGAATAGTCCTATATAGGTGTTGAAAGAATAGGAACTTAACAGGTTACCGTATGACTTCGTTCTTCATCCCAATTGTAGCGGGCATACCATTGCGGAGTATGCTTTTTTATCGAGATCGACTGCAATAGAAAAAAAACCCTGATCTTGTCCGGAAGATTCCGAAACGAGAAAAGGGGTTTTGGCTTTTTAGATCGTTTGCGTGTTCACGCCTGCAGGCAATACATGCTTGACTTGCTCGCGAACATGCTCGCTAGCGAGCATGTCGCCGAAGATGACAATAGAGCCGCTGTCTTCGCGAGTACGAATCAGCCTGCCAATTCCTTGTCTTAAGCGAAGCAGCATGTAGGGCATATCTACCTCGTCGAACGGATTAACCGCATCTTCCCGACGGGCATCGAAGACAGGGTCGTTCGGAGGGAACGGCAAATCCCAGATGATGACTTTCGACAATGAATCACCGGGGATATCGAGTCCTTCCCATAGCGTAACCGCACATAGGATGCTTTCGGTCTGCTGCTGGAACTGGGCGATGAGATGGCTAATCTCAGCCGAGCCTTCGTATAGGAACGGAAACTCGCAGCTGTGATTTCCACCATCTTGCACGGATTGTTTGAAGCGCTCAAGCTGCTCCATTGAAGGGAACAAAACTAACGAGCCTCCCTTGGCTTCGCCTAACTGCCTAAGAGTACGTTCTACTTTGCTGTCGAAATCAATCTCCGTATCCATACCTTGTATGAATACGTCCATTTGCTCGGCATATTCGTAAGGCGAAGCAACGGAAAACGATAACGGATCTTCAATGCCTAAGATTTGCGTCATGTAATCGAAAGAACCATCGACGGACAGTGTTGCCGACGAGAAAACGATCGGCATTTGAAGGCCGAACACTTGCTCTTGCAGCACTTCCTTCACCCACTTCGGCATAATGACGAGTGAGATGCCTTCCTTATCTGTCGTAACCCAGCTAATTGGCTGCTCCTGCCGCTTGTACAGCGACAAAGCGAATTGGAGCATCTCAATATGCTCCTCAACGATCTTCAATTGATATTCGTCGATCGTGAATAGGCCGCTTTCAAAAACGAGCTCTTCCTCGATCTCGGACATCATGTCTTGGAACCGGTTCACCTGTTGAAGCAGCTCGGCGTTCCAAATGATCTGCTTGCGATTCGATGCCGGCACGCTGCGGCTGTTACGTTCAATCAGGGAAAACAGATGCTCGCTCTGGGTTAGCGCGTTCTCAATCGCATAGGCTAACGATTCCCGAATATCGTCTTGCAGCAATCTTGTAATGATACTTTCGAATACATGATGGTTCAGCTTGTACGTTAGCGCCTGCTGCGCAGCCGTTTCAAGCAAATGTCCTTCATCGAATACGACTGAGCTATGCGCTGGAAGCAGCGGGAGCTGTCCTTCGCGCTTACGCGCCTCAAAGGTCCATATATGCTCCATATAGAAGTCATGCGAACAGATGATAAGATCGGCCGCCTTGCGATAGTCATCGCGGGACAACGTCTGGCCGCAGCGATGTCTTCGATCGCAGACGAGGCAATCCTGGAACACGTCCCAACCGACCTTGCCCCATTGCGAATCGTTTAACTCCGGATATTCCTTGCGATTGCCGTACGGATGGAACGACTGCATCGTTTCCGGCTTGTAGACGAACGATGGCAGCTTGCGGAATATGTCATCATAAAGCTCGGCATCGCCGTCGAAATCACTTCTCGCATCATCCAGCTTATTTAGGCATAAGTATTGATCCTGCGACTTCGCCATTCTAGCATCGATCGTAAGACCGAGATGTCGTGAAAGCTTGGCAATATCGCCCTCAGGCTTCAGCAGCTGTTCAATGAGCGATTCGTCAGCGCAAGCGATAATCGCCGGCTTTCTCGTATACCGGGCATAGCTGAGCGCGTATAACAAGTAAACGAACGTTTTGCCTGTTCCGACGCCAGCCTCAGCGAAAATCGTTTTTTTATCCGCATACGCTCTCTCCAGCTGAAACGCCATATAGATTTGTTCATCGCGCACTTCGAAGCCGGCTTCGGGCAGTTTCTCGTAGAATACATCGGCAATCCAGTCGCTTGCCTGCTGAATGTAAGGCTCTTTGGGGTTAAATTCGAAAGGGTAATTATTCACTTCTACTTGTCTCCAATGGCTGCTTGTATAGTTGATCTTTTACTCCATCATGCAGCTCGCTACCATCCATCTTAGGATGGTAGCGAGCGCACTTGGACGATAAAATAATAAGTTATTGCGGATATTCGGGCAAGGAGGATAATCAATGAACGTTTCGACCGTTAAATCAACTTGCATGATGTTCATTGGATTCACGCTTCAATTTCGGTCACGTTTCTCCTCTATTTGGCTGTTAATGTGTACCATGCGATTTGGCTGTCGATCAGCCTTAGCAAAGGACTGTTCTAACTATACCATATTCGATTTGGACATGTCGGTGTATAATAGCAGATAGCTGCGAGAATGTACAGGTTCTCACAAATAATTGTGCTAGGAGTATATTCCCTTGTCCTCTAATCGAACGAAAATACAAAATGCGATTAATCGTTTCACCCCGCTAAGCGTTGCTGCATATATGCTTAAATGGGTATTAATCGCCGGCATTGTCGGGGTGCTTGCCGGTTCGGCTTCGGCATTATTTCTGTATGGCTTAGAGTATGTCACGGATACGAGACTAAGTCATGGCTGGTTATTGTGGCTGCTGCCGTTCGGCGGTGCTGCGATTAGCTATCTATATATGAAATATGGCGGCGAGTCAGGCAAAGGAAATAATCTTATTTTGGAGCAAATTCACAAAGGCGACGGCATCGTTCCCTTGCGTATGGCTCCGTTTGTATTGATAGGAACGTGGACGACGCATCTGTTCGGCGGCTCCGCCGGCAGAGAAGGAACGGCTGTCCAGATGGGCGGCAGCATAGCGGAGTGGGTCGGCAAATGGTTTCGACTGCAAGCGCCGGACCGTAAAATTGTTTTAATCTGCGGAATCGGCGCCGGCTTCGGTTCTATTTTCGGTACGCCTCTATCCGGCACGGTGTTCGGCCTTGAAGTGTTGGCGATCGGATTGCTTAGCTACGAAGCGCTGCTTCCTTGTTTTATTGCGAGCTATACAGGCCATCTCATCACCACGGCATGGGGAGTTACACATGTTCATTATGAAATGGGAGAGGTACCTGCCCTACAGCCAATGGTGCTCTTAAAAGTTGTCATCGCTTCGATTTTGTTTGGATTAATGGCATTAACTTTCATCAAACTGACACATGCGATGAAGGCTTGGTTCGGAAAGCTGTTCAAGCACGCGGCTCTCCGCAGCTTCGTTGGCGGCTTCGTCATCATTGGTTTGGTCTATTTGGCAGGATCGAGAGCGTACATCGGTCTTGGCATCCCGCTCATGCAGCAATCATTCGAGGAAGCTGCGTCACCGCTCGCTTTTATATGGAAAACCGTTTTTACCGCCGTAACGCTTGGCGCGGGCTTCCAAGGCGGCGAGGTTACTCCCTTATTCGTAATCGGCTCGACGCTGGGCAGCTCGCTTGCTGCGCTGCTGCAGCTGTCCGTCCCATTTCTCGCTGCGATCGGCTTCGTATCCGTATTCAGCGGAGCAGTCAATACACCGCTCGCCTGCTTCATTATGGGCATTGAACTGTTCGGCGGCGAGGGCGCGATCTACTTGTTCATCGGCTGCATCATCAGCTACCTATGCTCGGGCCGCTCCGGCATCTATTCAGCTCAACAGCTTGGAATCGGCAAGCCCAAATGATAATCCGAAAAGTGGCGGTCACAGGAATTAGTTCCCGTAACCGCCACTTTTCTAATGCCATCAACCTATTTTTAGAAATAAACGATATAAATAATCGCAGCGAGCACGATACGGTATACCGCGAACGGGACGAGCTTGATCCGATTAATGAGCTTCAAGAAGAAGCGGATCGAGATCAACGCGAATACGAACGCCGCGATAAAACCAACAATAAAGTATGGCAGATAATCGAGCGTAAAGTACTCCCAATTCTTAGCAAGCGACAGCAGGCTCGCGCCAGCCATGATCGGAACGGCCATAATGAACGTGAAGTCCGCCGCCGCGCGATGGCTTAGTCCGAGTAAGACGCCGCCGGAAATCGTCGAACCGGAACGCGAGAAACCCGGCCATAACGAGATACATTGTATAAGTCCTACGCTGAACGCTTGCTTGTACGTAATTTGATCAACCGTCTCGACCTTCGGACGCTTTGGTCCGAATTTGTCTGCGATAATCATGAATACGGCGCCAATGACCAGTCCTATGAGCACGGTGCGTATGGAGAACAGATGCTCATCAATGTAATCGTCGAACAGCAAGCCAAGCACACCTGCAGGAATAAGCCCCGTAATGACATGGCCCAGCTTCAGACGTCGACCGCCCTGCTCTCCCCCGTTATCCGCTCTCTTTCCTCTGCGCAAGCCAAGCATCTCAATGAATCGTTCACGGAAAATAATAACCACAGCCAGAATCGAGCCTAGCTGAATGACAATCTTGAACGTATTCGCCACATACTTCGTTAAAAACGCCTCGGAATGAAGCCACATATCATCGACGATGACCATATGTCCGGTGGAGGATACAGGAGCAAACTCCGTAAGACCTTCTACTATTCCCAAAATAATCGCTTTGATAATCATTATGAAATCCATGATGCACGCATTCTCCTATCTTCTCATCTCTATATTATCCAAACCGTTTGCGATAACCGCACTTGCGGCACAGCTCCTCTACAGCCTCACGGCGCGAGAAGCCGTCATACAGCTTCGTTGCTCGCTCTCCCTCCACGATGTCCGAGAAATGCCCATCGTGAAGGTTGCCCAGATTAATGACCCCTTCGCCGTCAAGGCAGCAAGGAATAACCGTTCCGTCGATCAGGACGCCTGCTTGGTTGCGGAGCGCATAACAGAACCCCTTTCCATCGTCCTCAGGCGCATTCAAATCCGGCCAATCGAACTCGGGATCTTGGTTCAAATAAATACGTTCAGCGATCTTGACTCCAGTGCCTGGAATGAACTGCTCGTCGATCCTATAATCCAGATCGAACGCCTTCTCTATCATCGCAAGCAGCTCGCGATTGCGCATTTTCTGCAGATTGGTTTCATTATCCATGTCAAGATTCCAAAGACGGAACGAGATAATAATGTTGCTGCTCGCTACCGCTTCCTTCACGAAACTTAATATTTCCGCGAGATAACCTTCTTTATCGGTTGAACCGGGATGACCGTCGAAGCTATGAAGCGAGAAGTTCATTTGGCGCAATGCCGGCTTGTTTATAATCTTAGGCTTGGCTTTCTTAATGAGCGTACCGTTCGTCGTAATATTAACCTTAAAGCCCTTCTCATGGCTAATATCGAGCAGCTCCTCGATCTTCGGATGAAGCAGCGGTTCGCCCTTCACATGGAAATAAATATAGTCGGTATGCGGTTTTATTTGATCGAGCGTCTTCTTGAAATCTTCCACTTGCAAGAAACCTTTCGCACGCTGCGTTGGCGGGCAGAACGTGCAAGATAGATTGCAAATGCTCGTTGTCTCGATATAGAACTTCTTGAACCTCTTCATTAGTAATATGCTCCATTCGTATATAACAATGGCTAACAGCTTGCGATTGCTGAAGCCCTATTCTGTGTAGTCTATTGCCATTATACAACGTTTACTAGGAGCATGACAAAAAAGGATTATGAGAGAGCATTTATTCGCGGCTTTCACTGCGAAGCGGTTTAATGCCGATTGGAATGGCTTCCTCGTCCGTGGTTATGAATGAAGCCTGGAATGCACCCTCGTAACGGAACACCGTCCCGAGCAGCTTGTTGCGTACCTGAACCGTAATTCGATAGCAAGCCTGCTCGTCATCATACCATTCGCATACATCGGCGAAGCCCGTTAGCAGACTCGGAAAAATAAATTGCAGCTTTCCCTCATAAAAACGCTGCTCACCGGAGCAAATGCGCAGTCCGCCGTTAGGTGTGACCGACAGCTCAAGATCGACCGCTAAATGCTGCTTGTTGCCTAGATAATCAACGATCGCTTGACGGCGCTTGCTAAATACCATTGTCGCATCAAAATGTCTAACGATTCGCGGGAACTCGAACTTGCGAACCCAGGTAACCGTCTCTCTGCCTGAAGGGTCGACATACGCATAGTTCTCAATCGTGAAAGGAATGTTGCGCCCGCCATTCGGAAACATAATATGACGGAACGTGCCTAGAAATAGCGGCAACAGCGCCCACTTGGAGTACCAGATTTGTTTCATTACGCCGTGTCCGATCGATGCTTTACGATCGCAGCTGCTGAACCCGAACCGCTGCTGGATGCGCGGGTGAAGCTTGCCAAAATCGGCGCCAAGCGCTTGCTCATAGATGGACTTCATGGACTTTCCCCCTTCCTGACTTACGTGTTGCAGGCGGTTTTCTAATACATCTGGATGCACTTGGCAGGAAGTTTCGAGTTTTGTAGGCTGCGAAGCAGCAAGCAAGCATGGGCAGTGAAACGGTAACGGGGTTAAATGGGGATTGCAGCATTTCAGGATAGACGATGCAGATTGGAACGGTTAACAGAAGCAATAAAGCAGCTTGTAATATGGAAAACCATGCGGAACGATGACCGATTGCAGCAGCTAGACCAAGGAATAGCTCGAGTACTCCGATCACGCGGATCATCGGAACTTCGTAGCCTCCGAACATGCCGGTATGCTGCATAATATCGAACTCTCCACTTGTCTCTGTATAGATAAGCTTAGGAATAAGGCCCATATAAAACCAAAGCAATCCTAACGTAATGACACTCGTATAATGGACAAGAGCTCTGCCCGCGGTGACGGACGGCGGAATACGATGCTCCAGCCATATCCGCAGACGATCGAAGCTCCAAGCCGTTGCGAAGCCGAACAGCGGTCTGAACAAGGCGGTATCAAATAGCTTGCCCATGAGGCCGAAGCGGGTTTGATAGTCGTAGAGAGTGATGAACTTAACGATGCCATCCCCTTCCGGTTTGTAGCTCCAATATCCCCCGCCTTGGCTGATCAGAGACACAGCCTGATCCGAGCGGAAGGAAAGCGTCGATAGCCGAGCTTCTTTCCCGTCTTTCCCTGCTTTCTCTTTGCTTGTCGTTATTCCCGTCCCTTCAATCTCCAGACCAAAGCCAATTCGCGTACGATATTGAAAATGTTGTTCTGCCTCTTCTAGTTCACGGGGCAAATAGTTAATCTCAGTGAAACGCAAATCCCATTGCTGGTGCAGCTCGGGCTGCTGTGTATGAACCCACAGTTCTTCCAACGGCGATTCAATATTTAGCTCTACGTAGATCGGCTTCCGCTTCACAACGTTCACTCCTTGTTATTGTTTATAAGTGGTTCATCGATAAACCGCTCGCGCAAGGCTGCATTCGGCAGCAGACAGCTTTCCGATCTGCCAAACCAACGATAGCGATTGCTGGCGATGAAGCTATACACGACATTTCGAATTGGCGCAGGTACGATAATGAACGGATAGAGCAGCGGCCATAGGCCGTTCAATTGGCTAAGCACTCTCAAGGCGGCTCCCGACTTCGTATAATAACGTCCGCCGCGAATGTATACGAACGTATCCAGGTCGTGGAGCGGAAGACCTCCCTCAGCAAGCAGCCGCTGTCCGATCTGCGATTGAAGCGAGGCGAATTGGAACTTAGCCTCCTTGTCGCGCTTGATGACGAACTTCGTGATGCCGTTGCATAGGTGACAATGCCCATCAACGAGCATGATCATTGGTTGCTTCTGTTTATTTTCGCTCATCTTGTTCAACCCTCTCTGCTTGCTTCTATCTTAAAGCTGACCCTACATCTCAGGGCAGACCTAACTTTTGTAGTACGATCGACAAAGGGGTACTACGATTTGTAGTACCCCTTAGTTTTTATTGCCCTCTGATTCATCCATTAGACCACGTTTCTTCACTTTCTCGATCGCTTCCTTGCTGCTTTTGACACCAAACTTTTTGAGCATTTTGTTCACCTGATTTTTGAGTGTGCTTTCCGCTTTATACAGCTTCTGCTCGATTTGGCTCTGCGTATGCCCGGTTTCAATAAGCTCAAACACTTCCCGCTCGGCCGGAGTTAAGTCTTTAAGCTGCTCTTCTCGTTTGAGTCTGGCGAACTCCTTAAGCAGCGCCTCCATTGGGGCTGGGTAGAGATGGGCATTCCGAATCGACAGCGGCAGCTCCTTGAACTGGGTTTTCTCCAAATATTGAATCGCTCCAGCGGTGAAAGCTTTCGTCATCGATTGTTCATCATTTAATGACGTTAACATAATGATCTTCGCCGACGTCAATCCGTGCAATTCCATCGCGGTCTGAATGCCGTCAAGTCTGCTGCCAGCCAGCTGGATATCCATTAATATAATATCGATCTGCGTCATCTGCGCTCCCCGTACCGCGTCATCGGCATTCGTGGCTGCACCAACAACGAGAATATCCTCTTCGCGGTTCAAATAGGAAGTAATGGCTTTGATCCAATCCGGATCGTCTTCAACGACGTACACCTTAATATGATTCATCTGAGCACCCTCCTGGCGCGCGAATTCCACGTAACCTGCCTCTTAACCCATTCGAACTACTTTATGGCGGGGAAAATAAAACGATACGGCAAGTCCGCCTCTCTCCCCGTTCGCAAGCGTCACGCTGCCGCCGCTTTTCGCCATCACATTGTAGACATACGATAAGCCAAGACCGTAGTTTTTGCCTGATTTGCCGCTGCTGTAGAACGGATCGAATACTCGGTTCAGCTGCTCCTGCGGAATGCCTTTCCCGCTGTCTTGAATCGTAAGCACGACCGCGCGTTTGACAGCTTCCAGCTTAATGTTTAATCTCCCCTTTCCTTCAGCAGCCATTGCTTCGCAGGCATTAGTTAACACGTTGCTGATCGCTTCAGCCAAGTGGAACGGATCGCATACAACGACCGGCTTAACCTCATAACTGATTGCAACTTCCACAGCATATTTTTGGAAAAGACCGCTGTGATGGGCGATGCATTGCTCCATCAGCTTATCGAGCCGGGTCGATTGCTCCTGAAGCTCGATCGGCCTCATTTGATTGTGAATGCGCGATACGATGCTTAGCATATGCTCGGTAGCATTTTCGATAATTTGCATATGCTGCCGTGATTGCTCGCTGACTCCGCTATCTACGGTGTAGATGCTTTTCAAATTTTCGGTGCTTATGGCGATTTTGCCAATCTCGTTCTTAATGGAATGATTAAGCAGCGCCGTACCGGAGCTCACCGCCTGCATCGTGCTTAGAAGCGGGTCTTGCTCGAACTTAAGTCTGACGCCAAGCACTCCGTACAGAAACGTACAGAGCAGCGCGAGTGCGAAGGAATAGATCATAAATACCGAAATGTATTGAAAGAAATCAAAGGATGGATAGATCACTTTAGCAACATAGATAAAGATAAGAACGCCAAGCAAGGGCGGCACGATGATCAGCATCGAGATGAAGCGATTTCGTTTCATGCGAGCATCTGTTTCTTGCCAGAAAGACGTAATGAGCAGATAACAGGTCATTAAATAATAAGGCGCGCTGCATAGGAGCAGCACGATATAAAAGACACTGCGATTCGGCAAACTATATTCTAGAATAGCCATAATAGCCGATGGAATAAGCAGCAATAACTTCGCCCTTCGATTACCTCGCCCCGTACGTAGCTTGTCCGCATACAATAAGCTGAATATAAGAACGCCATACGGAGTTATCGTATAGTTTAATAGCTGAACAAGTCTAGCAGCACCTATCGCATTGTGACTAACTAACCAATCTGTAGTACCGCCAATTGCAGCGAAAAACAGGAAAAAAGACGCCCAGCGGCTTGATTCGCTGCTTCGATTGTTAATCCACACAATAATGGCAGCTAGCAGCAGCGCGGCAAAATAAAATAACATGACGTTGTACCGTCCTTATTTATCGAAGAATAACTTTATCCTACCATAGATTGGCAGCGCTGAGAACGTTAAAGCCCAGCCACCTTGGAAGGGGCTGGGCTTGCTTTACTGTTATAAATAATTTAAAAGTCGGATTTAGGCTTGCGCGGCTGCGGCTTCGCTTTGTTCTGTACGGCTGGCAGATGTCTCATGCTTCGAAGCATTGGTCCTTTGCAGATTGGGCATGCCTGCTCTGTCGCAGACGCGAACTCATCTCTTACCCATGCTTTGCAGTCGCTGTTTTTACATTTCCATATTTTCGTCGGTTTAAGCTTCGGTTTTGCTTCATCGCTAGTAGTCACGCTTGTGTATCCCCTTTTTCATTTCAATGCTCTCTATACGGTTATATATACGGGTTGAACGCATACCGGCTTGGATACCGATACGTTATTTCCTGTGAACGTAAGCTCACCGCTAGCTTGATCTACGGCGAACGTCGCAATATTGTTCGTGTCGCGATTCGCTGCGAGCAGGTAACGTCCACTTGGCGTTAATGCAAAATGACGCGGGTGTCCGCCTTGAACGGAGATATGCTGGATCGTCGCCAGCTTGCCCGATTGCTCGTCTACCGAATAAACAACTATACTATCATGACCACGGTTGGAGCCATACACATATTTACCATCATTGCTAATTGTAATTTCGGCAGTGGAATTGTCGCCTTCGAAGCCTTCAGGCAATGTCGATACCGTCTGAATCGTCGATAACTGGCCCGATTGAGTATCATAGGCAAATGCGGTTACGGTTGAATCTACCTCATTAATGACATAAGCATAACTGCCGTTCGGATGGAACGTCAGATGACGAGGTCCTGCTCCAGGATGAAGTGCTGCTTCCGCTACAACAATCAGTTTACCAGCTTCCTTGTCTACCTTGTAAGTGACAATTTTGTCCAAGCCTAAATCTTGAACGAGCAAATAACGTCCGTCCGGGCTATAGAACGAGGAATGCGGATGCGGTCGGTCTTGCCGCTCTGGATGAACACTGCTGCCTGAATGCTGTGCTACGTCTAGTTGCTCTCCGATAAGTCCATCTGCTGTCAGAGCATGTAAACCGATCATTCCGCCATGATAGCTTGTAACAGTTGCAAATCTTTTTGAAGCATCCAATTGAATATGGCATGTCGTTGAGTTGACCGTCACAGTTCGGTTAAGCAATGCTAGCTTGCCTGCTGCTCCGTCGATGGCGAATGCTGCCGCTTCCCCAACCTTACGGCCATCCTCCGTCGTTGTCTCGGAAATGGCGTACAATCGATTGTGTTCTGCATCCACTTGAACGAACGTAGGATTTTTTAATCCTGCGTATTCGTTTAATAGCGTTAATTGTCCAGATTCTTCATCAAAAGCATACACGTAGACTCCGCTCTCTTCGGCCTCCGAATAGGATCCGGCGAAGACAAGCAAGCGCTGTTGCTCTGCACTCACGTATTATTCCCCCCAAACCATTTAACAAGCACGTTCCCTATTATAAGTTGAATAGCGCAGCAAAACAAATCTTGACGGCGATCAATTTATGATTTTTGATCGTTGCTGCCGTCCTCCGCCCTCTTCGCTAATACCCATATTCGTCCCGACCATTCGATTGTATCGCCGACTTGGATGCCGGAGGCAAGCTTCTGCAATGGTACTTTGCTTATCCTTCCATCACAATTAATTTCTGCGCAGTCAAAAAACAGACGGCTCACTATCGCCGTCCGCTTTATTTGACATTTGCTGTTGTTCTGTTCTGATTCAGCAGAATCGATTCTGTCCATTACGAGCGTTTAGCGTCTGGCGCACATACACCATCCGTACATAATACATCATCATCGCCTTCAACTTGAACGAGCGTCGGATGTTTTTCCTCCCAAGCTTTGATCAAAGTGCTAAGGAAGGTTTCAGGCGATTGCGCTCCGGATACTGCATATTTGCGGTCGAATACGTAGAACGGAACGCCTCGTATGCCAAGCGTACTCCCTTCGTCTTCTTCACCGCGCACGGCGTCTGCGTAGTCGTCAGACGCGAGTATTTGTGCCGCAGCTGCGGCATCAAGCCCCACTTCTCCCGCAAGCTGAGCTAGTGTCTCACGGTTACCGACGTTGTCATTGTCTGTGAAGTGTGCTTTGAATAGTCTCTCCGAGAGTTCTGTATCTTTGCCTTGCGAAGCAGCGTAATGCATCAGACGGTGTGAGTCGAACGTATTGGTAACGACTTGACCATCAAAGTTGAATGTGAGACCGACTTCTGCTGCTTGCTGCGCGACATTCTCCGTATTCGCTTTCGCTTGTTGAATCGACATGCCGTATTTTTTGGAGAGCATTTCAAGCGTGCTAATACCTGAATTCGCATCTGCGCCTGGATCAAGCTCGAAGCTGCGGTATATGACTTCGATTCGTTCCTTATGTTCGAACTTATTTAATGCCATTTCAAATCTTCTTTTGCCAATATAACAGAACGGACATACATAATCCGACCATATTTCTACTTTCATTGTTAGAAGCACCTCCGAATAATGGTTGTAAAATCACTTAATATCAAAACGAGAGTTACTTTCATTATAACCGATTCATACAAAATTGCGAACCTTGAGAATTGCTATTCTTATTTTGTTTACATAATTATATTTATGTCGTTATTATAAATACCTAACAGAAAAACAGCGTCTAGAGATTATTAATCTCTAAACGCTGTTCATTTTAAACTGCGAAAATATGGCGGCCGATCTTCAGTGTCTGTTGTCTCGTCCAGATCCACTTCGATGTAGCGGTATCCGGGTTAAAGTAGTACAACGCGCCGTTAGTCGGGTCGTTGCCGCGAATCGCTTCTAATGCGGCTTTGTACGCCGTCGAATCCGGCTTCATATAATATTGTCCATCGTCAACAGCAGTGAAAGCGCCTGGCTGTTCGATTACGCCTTGAACCGAATTCGGGAAGCCCGAAGCGGCAACACGGTTCATCACGACAGCTCCGACTGCGATCTGGCCTTTATAAGGCTCTCCGCGCGATTCTGCATAAATGATACGAGCAAGCAGATCAAGCTCCTTCTGATTGACGGATACTTTCTTCAGCGTCTCCCATGTTTGTTTGCCGGCAATGCCATCCACCGCAATGCTGTAGTCCTTCTGGAATTTCATCAATGCATCGTACGTATCATCGCCAAAAAACATCGTAATCGAGCTGTCGAAATAACCTAATGTTTTCAATCGGTATTGCAAGTCCGGTACGTCAGGACCTGTGCTTCCGTATTTTAATGTTGCCGGTGCAGCCGCATTCGCATGCGTGGTTGGTATCGACAGGGCGAGCATAATACCGATCAATAATGCCATACTATAATTAATCAATCGTTTATTCATCGTTATGAATATCCTCCTTATTCACCGAATCGTTTATCGTTCGAATCGTGTAAAACGATCATCGGCCGTTGGTTTTTACGAGTGTAGCATAAGCTCTTGATTAAATGTAACCTCTATCTATAAATTACATATATTTACTAGTTTTCATTTTTCTCATTTACTGATATAATTTCACGTCGTTTATGAGCGCATAACCTTAGAGCCCCAACGGTTTAAGCGAACAGCTGAAACGTTAATTAAAAATGACCGCTAATCTAAATTAGCGGTCATTCGTCTATAGTTTAAAAGCCGTTATTTATTTCAAGAGATCAAATCAATGATTTGTTTGATTGCTTTTTGGGCTTCCGGAATCGGCAAGGCAGGAAAGACATGGTTCATTTTTGGATATTCGTTGTAATTGATCTTGATGCCTTCCTTATTGGCTCGATCTCTAAACTTTCGCGCGTCAGCTAACAGCAGTTCATGAGTTCCAATAAACAAGGAAATTTCCCCCAACCCTTGTATATCACCGTTTATTGGGCTTAGAAGA
The DNA here is from genome assembly GCF_037167145.1 of Paenibacillus sp. YIM B09110. Taxonomy (NCBI): domain Bacteria; kingdom Bacillati; phylum Bacillota; class Bacilli; order Caryophanales; family Paenibacillaceae; genus Paenibacillus; species Paenibacillus sp. YIM B09110. The sequence continues at coordinate 87,873 of NZ_JBANSP010000010.1, forward strand.
TAGTGATTCGGGTCTGTGTCGCCCGCATATAGTTTGCCGATGATGCCGAGTCCATATGAACCTAACATAACATCATTTATCTCGAATTTCTGAATATCTGGATTGGACAATGTGATATCTAACCATGGAGAGAGCAATATAATTCGACTCGGTTGAGGTAGGTCTTTTTCCTTTGACAATTGAGCTAATGCTAGCGCAAATCCACCGCCTGCCGAATCTCCCATAAATATAATATTTTGCGGAGAGGTTTTCATTAACAGCTTTTCGTAAATGGGGAGTACTTGAGCGTACGATTCATGATACTGGTGATGAGGGACTTTTGGATAGACAGGTACAACAAAAGTGGCATTGCTCAGATCTGATAATGTACGTATGAATTTCCAATGTGCACCCAGAGGCTGATTTACATAACCTCCACCATGTAAATATAAAATAATTTTTTCATTGGCTTGTTGTTTTCCTTTTAATACATAACAATCCTTGCCATACTGGTGTTCCATTGCAATATCCATTTTCTGTTGGATTCCTATAGGCAAAATATATGGTTTTGCATTCTCGATTCGTTTCTGTTCGAGGAATTTCACAAACTTCGCTTTGTTTGAATAACGTTGTTTTGTACCTCTCATTAATAAGATATACTCTACAAGCTTGCTCCGTATACTTCGCTTCATCTCAAAGTTCCTCTCTCATTGTATTTTTCAATACATGTGGAACGCGAGTATATATATCCTGCACAAGCCAATGCTTCATCCACATTCCAGCCGAGTTTGACTTCATCTTAACCACAAACAAACTATTCCTAATTTGCTCTTAGTGCTTTTTTGATAAAATGAGTGACATTTGCTATATAGTCTTCAACTAAAATATCGGTACGATATATATAGCAGTCTTCTACTGCTTGCTCCACCATCGACACGACATATCTTCCTGCCAGACTCGGGTTAATTAACGGATCCACTTCACCCTTGCTTTGGAATTGAAAAAGCATTTGTTCAACTAAGCGGTAAAAGGGTTCAAATAACTTTTCCCACTCTAACGGGTCCTCCACAACTCCTCCACCATTGTTGAGAATCGCAAAAACATCGCGGTATTCCCCCATTTGATAGCAGGCTGCCGAAATCCCTCTCGAGACAACCTCTTCAAAGGTCTGTAACCCCTCCGTTTCCCTCCGGATCGCGACCAGAACACTTTCCAGCATTTCTTGCGCGAGAGCAGTGATCACGGAAGTTTTGGAGGGAAAGTACAAGTAAAAGGTTCCCTGTGCCACTCCTGCTCGTTTTACTATTTTTGAAACTTTGGTTGCTTCTAATCCATCCTCGGCTAAAACTTCTCGTGCAGCTACAAGTATCTCATTGCGTCGATCTTGTTTCATCCAATACCCCCACATTTCATATGACTGACAGTCAGTCAGTTCGTTAACAACATAATATTCCATTGCTTTTCACTTGTCAATACACGCCGATACAAAATGCTGTACCCTATTTAATTTTACGGTTCTCGTTGTGACTTGGTCATGTGATTGCTACAATATAGGAGATTAGATCGTTTGTTTAAGATGAAATTTGAACGACCCACTCAAACATAATGACATAAATATAATTATGTAAACTTAATACCGTTAATATTTTGAAACATTAACAATGAGGTGCAATCGAATGAATATCATTAAGCAAAAAGACCGGCTGGAGCTCGATAAAAAAATTCTCACTATGCCCTGGTTCATCGAAAAGTTTATCAACTATAAGCTGCCTGACCTGTCCCCCTCCTCGTTGCTCGAATACATCCGAGACTATGATACTTTCCTGAGATGGTTGATGGCTGAAGGCTTGTCCTCGGCAAGTGATGTCAAGCAAGTAACACTGCTCGAGCTGGAACAGCTTCATATGGACAGCATCGACGGCTATCGGATGTTCCTGTCTACCTATAAGGAAGAGCGTAACAGCAAGACGACGATCTCACGCAAGCTGTCCTCCCTTCGCTCCTTGTTCCATTACTTAAGCCAAATTGCCGAGGACGAGCAGTTCTACCCGTTACTGAAACGGAATGTGATGGCCAAAGTAACGATCAAGCGGACACATAAGCCGAAGGATACAGCTGCCAAGCTAGAAGGAAAGCTGTTGCAAGAAGAAGAAATATCGGAATTTATGTTCTATGTGCAGCAGCAATACGAGACGGATATTGCTTCTAATAAGCAAGCGCTGTACTCCTATGAGTTGAATAAAACAAGAGATGCGTGCATTATCAGCTTCATTCTGCACTCGGGGCTTCGCGTGTCGGAGCTCGTTAATTTGAATGTGGACGATGTGGACGTGAAGAAGAAGCTTGCACATGTGTACCGCAAAGGACGTAACGACGATAACTTTAAAACGCCAGTCTATTTTCGCCAAGAAGCGGTAGAAGATTTGCAAGCGTATTTACAGCTGCGGGAAACGCGATATAAAGCTCAGAAACGTGAGAAGGCTTTGTTTTTGGCGATCGCCAATGGCAAAAACGAAGGTGCGAGGATGACGAAGCGTGCGATTCAGGAGATGGTTATCAAGTATGCCAAGCGATTCGGCAAGCCGTACTTATCTGTCCATAAATTAAGGCATTCGTTCGCAACGGACTATTATCTCCGCAACGATATTTATAAAACACAAGAGCAATTGGGCCACGCCTCACCGGAAACGACACAAATTTATGCGCATCTCACCGATAAGACGATGGCCCTTGCCATTGATCGAACGAAAGAATAGGAATAAGTGCTGTTGTTTGACTAACTAGTCTGCAAAATAACGGACTCCTGCATCGACAGCTGCGTCAACACAAGGTTCGCATACAGCCCTCCCTGCTTCATTAGCGCTTCATGCGAGCCTTGTTCCGCTATACGGCCGTCCTGTACGACGAGAATAAGATCTGCGTCTCGTATCGTGGACAACCGATGAGCGATAATGAACGCCGTCCGTCCTGCAAGCAGCGTCTGGAGCGCTTCCTGGATATGCTGCTCTGTCTCCGTATCGACGCTGGATGTCGCCTCATCGAGAATGAGGATGCGTGGATCGGATAACAATACCCGTCCGAATGCCAGCAGCTGGCGCTGACCGACCGACAGCTTCGAGCCTCGTTCCTCCACCTCGGTTGCGTAGCCGTCCGAGAGCTGCGCGACCACACGGTCTAATCGTACGCTCTCCCCCGCTTTGCGAAGCTGTTCACCACTCGCATCCTCGTTACCGTAACGCATATTTTGCTCCACCGTTCCCGCGAAGATGAACGAATCCTGCAGCACGATCCCCATTTGCTTGCGCAAAGATTCCAATGTTGCATCCTTCACATCCATCCCGTCAATTCGTACGCTGCCGTCAGTTGCGTCATAGAAACGCATGAGCAGATTGACGATCGTACTTTTGCCAGCGCCGGTTGGGCCAACGAGGGCCACGCGTTGACCCGGCTTCACCTTAAAGCTGACGTCATGAAGCACATCAGGCTTATTCTCTTCATAACGGAAGGAGACATTCTTGAACTCCACTCCTCCTGATATTGGCGGCAGCTCGCGGGCGTCGCTGCTGTTTTTCACCTCGGAGTCAGTATCCAATACCTCAAATATACGTTCCGCGGATGCCATAGCCGAGAGCAATTGACTGTATACCTTCGACAAGGCGCTGAGCGGGCCCCAGAAACGCCACAAATAGTTGATGAACGCCATAATGAAGCCTAGCGACAAAGCGCCGTCGATAACGCGAATAGCACCGAACCAAACGACGATACAGGTGCCGATCATCCCGATCATCTCGACAAGCGGATAGACAGTCGATTCAAGCGTTATGGCGCGCATGAACGCTTTCTTATTACGCGTGTTGATATCGTTGAACTTGTCGTTATTTTTATTTTGGCGCGAGAACGCTTGAACGACCCGAATACCTTGGATCGTCTCGTTCAGGTTGCCGTTGATTGCGGACATCGTGGAACGCGAACGCGACCAAGAGCCCTCGATCTTCGGCCTGACTCTGGCAACGATTAAATACAATAAAGGCATCATAACGAACGATAGGATGGCAAGCTGCCAATCCATCCAGAACAAGATGATGACAATGCCGATCAAATGCGTGACTTCCATTACCATCGTTATTAAGCCGCCGTTGATCAACTCGCCGATGGCGTTCGTATCATTCGTTATCCTCGACATAATCTTCCCTGCCGGACGACCGTCGAAGAAACGGAACGACAACGATTGCAGATGATTGAACAACTGCTGGCGCAGATCGAATAAAATCCTTTGGCCAGTGAAGTTAATCCATCTCGTGTGCATCCAGCTGAACAGCCAGCTTATGATTCGGATGCCGAGTAATGACGCCCCTAGCGCAGTAATGACGGCATAGTTTTTGTCCCCAATGCCTTTATCGATCAGATAAGCTAGTATAATCGGCTCGGATAAGCTTAGCATCATGTTGAGCAGTACAATGACAACAACTAAGCTCATCAGCTTTCGGTACGGGTATAGGTAGCGCAGCATTCGCCGCATATATTTCATATTAAACGGTTTTTCCTCGATATCTTCATCCATATCCCATTCGACTTGACTCATGCAGCACCTCGTTTCTTAAGTAAAATGGTTATTTATGCAGCGCAATCTGCTTCTGACGGTTGAATAGCTGGCTGAAGAAGCCGCCTCGCTCATTCAGTTCCTTATGCGTGCCTTCCTCGGTTATGCGTCCGTTCTCAAGTACGATAATCCGGTTCGCATGTTGAATGGAGGATAAGCGCTGAGCAATAATGAATGTCGTCCGCCCCTCCATAACCTCCAGCAGCGCTTCGTGAATCGCCGACTCGGTTGCGGTGTCAACGCTTGCCGTCGCTTCGTCCAGGACAAGGATCGGCGGATCCATGAGTATCGCGCGCGACAGCGCTACACGCTGACGCTGACCGCCGGAGAGACCAACGCCTCGTTCACCGATGCGCGTATTGTAACCGTCCGGCAAACCGACTATAAAGTCATGTATTTGCGACTTTTTGGCTGCATTCTCGATCTGCTCCTGCGTTGCATCCGGGCATCCGTATGCGATATTATCACGAATTGAAGCAGAGAATAAGAACGTTTCCTGCGGTACAATGCCGATGCTCTGGCGCAAGCCATCGAGGTCGTAGTCTTTGACATCAACGCCGTCTATGAGCACCCGCCCGCTTGCAGCGTCATAAAATCTGGACAACAAGCCGATTAAGCTGCTTTTGCCGGAACCGGTCGAGCCTAATACGCCGATAACCTCGCCTCGATCAACCGTGAACGATATGCGGTCCAAAATCGGGCTGTCCTTCTCTTGATCTTGGTCGTCGAAATAAAAGGAAACGTTGTCAAACGCAACATTGCCGCTCATACCGTCAGTTGAAGCACCGTTTGTTGGCGACGCGATATCGACCTTCGTATCCAACACCTCGAACACGCGGGGAGCAGCCTTCATCGCCTGTTGCATAATGTTGATCTGCCAACCAAGCATGTTGAGCGGCCATATAATTCCCCATGTGTACCATTGGAACGCCATGAACGTTCCGAGCGTCATCTCGCCTCTCACGACGAAGATAGCGCCGATCCATATCATGAGCACGAAGGTAAGTCCGCCATAGAAGCCCATCTGAGGGAAGGCGCGTGCCTCCAGCTTGGCACGTTCCATGTTCGTCTCGAAGTTCTGTTCATTGCGCTCGGCGAACTTCCGCTCCTCAACCTTCTCTGTAGCGAACGACTTTACGACTCGTATACCCGAAATATTTTCCTGAAGCGTCGTTGTTAACCGTCCCATCTGCTCCCGAATGTTACTCCAAGCAGGTCCGACTTTATGATTGAATCTCCACAGGACGAATAAGATCAGCGGGATCGTCACAAGACTTATTAACGTAACCTTCCATTGCATCGACATCATAAAGATGACCGTTCCCAAAAAGGTAAGCATGCCCGTAATGAGATTCATCGCCCCGAAACCGACGAAGTTTTTGACCGAATCGATATCCCCTGTCATTCGGGACATTAATTGCCCCGTCTGAGCACGATCGTAATAGGAGAAAGATAGCCGTTGCAAATGCGAATATAATTCCTTGCGTAACTGGAATACGACATTTTGCCCTACAAGCTCCTGCGAATAGCCTTGTACGAACATCGCTCCGCTCTTAATCGCCTGCACGCCGATAAGCGAGAGCGTCAACCAGAATACGACAGACATATCTTTTTTGTCGATCCCCTTATCGAATATTTCCCTGAGGATCCATGGCGCTACTAGATCGATCAGTGTTGCTACCACCATAATGGTTAAAGCGGTTACGACCCATTTGGCGCTTGGCCTTACGTAGACCATAATTCTCATGAACGTTTTCATTTCGAGTTTGCCAACCCCTTTCTGCTGCTTATGAAATCAAAAAGACCGCAAGCCGTAGATAGGCTCGCGGTCTTCGTATTACCGGCTGACAGCATAGCGATTTCGCTATACGGTCACCGCTTTGCGAAGGCAGGCCGGTCGGCATGTTTGAACAATTGGTTGGAACTGATTCGACAGCGCGATGTTACGGCCTTGCTCGCCAACAGTCCAATTAAACATACGATGACCCCCTTCTTCTTTAATTTCGGTAGTATTGTTTTCTAACCCATCCAAATCTTAACACCTTGGCAAATAGATGCGCAAGAGGCTAAACAAAAAAAATACGCCTTGACAGCCGCCCATCATTCATTGGCAAGCGGCGTCCAGCGCTTTCTTCTTTTATGGCTCGTTCGACATTTCCAGATCCTCTGACGATATGCCTTCTTCTACCGCAAACTCGAAATCCTCTATATCATAGACCTGAACCGGAACGCCGGCCTCGATGAGTCGGTCTTGAAATTCGAATTGATCGGATAAGAGCGGAATGCCCAGCTTCATGCCTGTGAGCAACAGCTCGGTTTCAATCGGGTCGAACGTCTCTCCATAGTGCGCATTATCTACGCCATGCACAACCGTAAACTGGATCAACTCATTCAGGAGCAACGGCGAGCTCTCGCGCCATGGCACTTGCATCGCTTTCTCAATCTTCTTGCGGTTAAGCGGATCCTCGAAAAAAGCGATCAGATCGTTAATCTTCGCTTTAACGTGACCGTCATCATCCGGGTCATCCATGACCGGATCGGCTCCGTCTCGCATCTCATATAATTCGGCAATCGAAGAATAAGGAACGACATAATCTATTGGCCGACTCGGTACGAGCAGATGCCCATACGTTGCTACTAATACTGCTTCTATCACAAAACGCCGCTGCATGCTGGCTCCTCCTCACGTAAGAACGGTTACACATTATTATACAATATTCCATTGCCTGTACAAGAGAGTCAAACGCCAAATTTGCATAAACACGGTTGACCCAAGTAAAATGATCGATAGATAAATAAAGATAACGACTGGTTTCAGGAGGGAACATCATACGATGCAGAAGGAAGAAGCTATCATTATAGGAGCAGGTCCTTGCGGCTTAGCTGCAGCAATAGAGCTGCAGAGAATCGGCTTGAATCCACTCACCATTGAGAAGCGTAATATCGTTTATTCTATTTCGCAATACCCGACCTATATGCAATTTTTCAGCACCCCGGATCGGCTGGAGATCGGGGACATCCCTTTTACGACTGCTAGTGAAAAGCCATCGCGTCTTGAAGCGCTTCATTATTATCGAGTAGCTGCCCAGCGCCATCAAATACGTGTGCAAGCTTATGAAACGATCAAAAGCATTGAACGCGAGGACGATGGCTTCGTCGTCAAAGGTGAAAATCGGTTCGGTGAACCGCGCTCCTACTTTGCCCGCTACGTCATTATCGCTACCGGTTACTTCGATAACCCGAACGTTCTCGGAATTCCTGGCGAAGAGCTTGATAAAGTGAGCCACTTCTTCCGCGAATCCCATCCCTATGTCGGCATGCATGTCGCCATTATCGGCGGCAGCAACTCGGCTATCGATGCTGCACTGGAGCTGGAGCGTGTTGGAGCTAAAGTAACGGTTATTTATCGCGGTGAATCTTACTCCTCCAGTATCAAGCCATGGGTTAGACCGGGCTTCGAGAAGAAAGTGTCCCAAGGACTCATACAAATGCGATTCAGCTACACTGTTACAGCCATCGGCAACAATGACATTACTATACAAGGACCGGAAGGCGTCGAGCTCATTCCGAACGATTTTGTCCTTGCGCTTACCGGCTTCCACCCCGACCGCAACTTCTTAACGCAAACGGGCGTAACGATGGAAGCTGAAGGTTATCCGACCTTTAATGAAACGACGATGGAGACGAATGTTCCTGGCATTTATCTCGCCGGCGTCGTAGCTTCCAGGCACGAGGCGAATGAAATCTTTATCGAATCCGGCCGTTATCATGGCAACAAAATAGCAGACCATATTATGAGCAAACGTGACTAATCCAGCTCGCATAATACAAAAATGGCGGTGCCAGGGAGGTTATCCCCGCATCGCCATTTATGCCCCTCAGTCTATTGCCGTTCTCGTGTCAAATAACGCCGGAATCCCCCAGTTGAGTGGATATCATCCAGTCAAATCGGCTAAATAACATCAAATCAGCAGTTTGATTGGATTTCCTACAGGCTAATGCGGTCAGTTTGGTGGGATTGAGCTGCACGAGCGAATTAAGCTGTATATTTTCCACTCAAGAGCGAGTCACCAACGTTCCACTGCCTGTTTGGCTGATAATTTCCACTCTAAACAGAGACAAATACTCGTACGTTACCCGCTACTGGATATCAAGCTTCCGCTTTAGATCGGCTACCGTCTCGTCGCTTGGTGACTTGTCACCGTAACGAACAGCTTCATAGACATCGATAAGCGGCGCTACATGTTCAGATGCAATAACGGTTTGTTTCTTATTCGCCATATCGGCGGCTATCTCACGAGGCGTTAAGCTAGGAATGACAGTATAGCCTGTCTTCATTCCGCCATGCAGCAGTCTCTTGTACAAATAACGAATCCGCTCGGCGTTCGATTTCAGATCCTGCCAACCAGGCTCCTTGTCCTTCCCTCGAAGACTCAATCTCCGTAGCGATCCGTTTAATTGATCCTTCAGCTTCGTATACGACATTAAGCTTTCGACTTCATCCGAATAGTTCGCGTCATCACCCTGTCGATCTGCGCTTCGCTCCCATATTTTCGAGATGAAGGACTGAACGAGCCGATACAGCTTTTTACCTAAGTAATAGAGCAGTATACAGACGACTGCAATGACGAGAATCGTTGCAGCGATCTTCAATATCTGCTCCAATAGAACGACCCAATCAGCAGGAGGCTTGGTCTCGGCCTGAGGCAATGCCGGAGGCGGCGCTTCACTAGGCGGCTCGCTCTGCACCTCGTTCTCCCGAGGTCGATTCATCCATTCCATAATCGAATCGATGATTTGCTTAATGAAACGTTCGACAGCATGTTGAATTTGCCTGAACATCGTTATTATGGCTATGACCACGAGCAGCAAACCGATCCAAAGCCGATTTTGACGCTTGAAATCAAGCGTTGTCTTCGATTTGCCCGTGTCGGCTGTCTCCGCGCCAATATGTCTCTCATTCGCAATGAAGAAAAACAAAATAACGGTCGCAATTCCGCAGCAAATGAGCGCGACATTATAGGAGGATAGCTCTTTTAACAAAAAAAGCTTGAGCGGCTGAACAGCTATATATGCGCATACGGCTGTTAACAGCTGCGAGTTTGGAAAAGAATTGAACCATCCACGTATCGTCGATGCCATGCCTCGATAAGCGAAAACAGCACCAATAAGGCTGCAGATCACGACAGGTATTGGACTTAATCCTTGTTCAACAAGCAAGAAAGTTAACAGCGTTAACAATAAGCCTAAGCCCGCTGCAAGCAGCAAACGATATATTCTTCGCTTGATCGGCTTTGCCCCTATTATGGCGGAGCCCGCCCAATAGCCGATACCTAACGAAACGCTCCAAGCCCAGACGGAGCTATCGTCAATTGTGTATACGGCTGCGGTTAAGACGAAAGGCAAGAAAAATAACAGCTCCACGTAGCCTTGGACGAGGGATGCCATCGAGCCTGAACGCATCATTGACTTCATTAAGCGATCACCTCTTCCGCTTGCCCGCTTGCAGCTTTACCAGCTATATTCGACTGTTCTGAGCTGCGCTTATCGGAAGGGTCGGTTAAGTGCCACACCGCGACGGCATTTCCGTTGTATCGCAAATGCTCCGCTGCCTGCTCGAGCGACTCATTCCAATACGCGGAGATGACCAGAATATCCAAGTCATGCAGTCCGCGGTCAGCCTCCATTTCCAACAAACGATCGAACAGCTCTGTTCGCTCGATCTCCAGCTTGGCCATGTTCTCGAATATAGTCATAAGCTGCTCATGGCCGCCTCTTGGCTCAATGCGAACGCTGTCTCGCTCCCCGAATAACGGCATATTCGTCGCGAAGCCCACTTCGCTTCCCTCTGCGATAACGGCTTCAGCAGCACCGGCCGCCCACTCGATGCCTTGTTCAATGAGCGAATCATTTGAGACCGAACGCCACATGCCCTCCGCATCGTCCACGTTCAAATAAATCATTAGCCGGCGGTCGGCGGTAAAGTCATGCTGATGCACCTGCAGCTTCCCCGTCCTCGCCGTTGCTTTCCAGTTAACCTGCTTAAAGTTGTCGCCAGGCTGATATTCTCGAACGCCCGCTATGACGAATGGATCGCTGACGATCCAGCGCTTGACCGTTTGCTCGCCCTGCCAGCTATGATAGGGGAGCTCTTGAACAGGCACTTGTGCCGGCTTCGGATAAACGATCAGCTCGCTCGAGAGCGGAATCTGACGCGATGCGCTTGTAAGCCCAAGCAAATCGCCGCCCGTCAGCGTCACAGTTTGAAGACGATACCAGCCTCTTCTCGCACAAGTGAAGCGATGTTTGCGAGTCACCTTCGTATACGGCCGGAAGGTAAAGAAGCTCTTATGATTCTGGGAGAGCTGCCCGCTGCTGACGGCAAAGTTGTCATCATGCTGGAATCGCAAGAAAGCGGACAATTGCGATTCTACGCGCAGCCAAGGAACGGGCAGCCACTTGCTGTTGGAAATCTGCTCGACCAGTTCAACCTGCTCGCCGCGATAGCTTGTCTTTTGCTGAAAATGCCTTTCATAGCTAATATGCTTAAGCGCATATCGGCGAAATACACGGCTCTGTATGAATAAAATGATAACAGTGGCGACAATGAACCAAAATAATAGCATCGCCTGCCGCCTACTTCACAGCTAAGCCGGCTTCCGCTGGCACGGGCGTCTGGCGAATAATATCATCAATAATCGCCTCCGCATGGTTATGGCTGCGCTGCAGTCCGCGCAAAGCGAGACGATGCGCAAGAACCGGCCTAGCCATCGCCTTAATATCGTCAGGCGTTACGAAATCGCGTCCGCGAAGAATGGCATGAACCTGAGCGGCGCGCAAGAGCGCTTGGCTGCCGCGAGGGCTGACGCCGATCGCGACCTCTTCTCTCGATCTTGTCTGCTCGACAAGTTGAAGCAAATAACCAAGCACGTCATCTGAAATCGTTACAGCAGTATAAGACTGCTGAGCCTGCACAATAGCAACTTGCTCTGCTACAGGCTCGAGCGACTGCAAAGGATCATTGTCCTTGAACCTTTTTAACAGACGTATTCCCTCTTCAGTTGTCGGGTAGCCCATCTTTATTTTGAACAAGAAACGGTCCAGCTGCGCTTCCGGCAGCGGGAACGTACCATGATGCTCGACCGGATTTTGCGTCGCGATAACCATGAACGGGCGCTCAAGCCATTTTGTTTCTCCGTCTATACTAATCTGCCGCTCCTCCATACATTCGAGAAGACTGGATTGTGTGCGCGGAGTCGCGCGGTTAATCTCATCCGCCAACAGCAGATTCGTAAACAATGGTCCAGGACGGAACTCGAATTCGCTTTGCTTCTGATTATAGAAATGAATGCCGCTTAGATCCGACGGCAATAAGTCCGGCGTGAACTGAATCCGCTTGAATTGCAATGACAATGACTTAGCTAGCGACTTGGCCAGAAGCGTTTTGCCTGTTCCCGGCACATCCTCTAACAGCACATGTCCTGATGTGATTAGTCCAATCAGCAGCAGATCAATTACTTCTTCTTTTCCAATAATGACACGGCCGATGTTGCTTCTAACGGTTTCAGCTAATTGTTTGACAGATTCGAATGACATGTACGCAGCTCCTTCTTATTGGCTAGCCTGATCGGCTAGCTTATGTTGCAGCACTTGCAGCTGGCTCCAGCGGACCATCTTAATCCCTTCGGTTTCTAACGTACGCAATATATCTGGATCGCGGAATAATTCCAGCTCCATTCCGCGTTTCTCAGCTTGATAGTGATAGGCCCGCAGCTCATCAGTCACAACGGATGGATGTATAATGACCTCGCTCACGCCAGGACGCAGCCCTCGCAGCAAGTCGATCATATTCGCTTTGAAGCTTTCATACGTCTCTCCTTCTTGCAATTGGAATGGCAGCCCAAGCAAATAATCAAGCACGACTACGCCCTTCGACGCGGCATAATCGGCAAGCTGCTTCGCTTGCTCCGCCATCTCGGGTGGCGCTACCTGTCCGTCTTCCTGCAGCAGATAACGCGGCAAGCGGAACGGCAAACCGTAAGCAGCGCATACATCGAAAACGATCGGCAAGAAGTTGCGTCCGGTTGTCAGCCCATAGAGGCTGCCCATATGATTGTCGGCATGCGTCGGGTTAACGCCGAGCTGCAGAGCCATCTCAACTTGTGCGATCAGTTCCGCTCTTACTTGCTCCTCATCGGCTTGTTGCTCGAATGTCTTGCAGTCCGGCGGAAAGTAGCCTTCATTCGTGACGAGCGAAGAGCTGTCGCCCTTGCGATTCACTGGACCCCAACGATAAGCATCCCACTCGCTTGTGAACGTAAAGTGAATACCTACATTGAGCTCCGGATGAGAAGCGCTCCATAAAGCAGCTTCACGCGCCCAAGCGCAAGGTAGCATTAACGTTGCCGAGCTGATAGCGCCTTCCTCCAGCAATTGCTGGATGCCGACATTAACGGAATGACAAGAACCGAAGTCATCTCCATTCACGATTAGTAGCCGATCCTCTTCGTTATACCCGAGTGCTTGCGCCAAGTTCATATAGCGTTCCATCCTCTCTGATAATAATGATTCATTATGACTGAAGTTGATGAAGCAGCTCATTGCAATTACGTTCTACCCACTCGCAGCCATAAGCAGATTGATCGATAATGCCGCACAGCACATCGTCCGCATCCAGCCCATCCTTGAACCTTATTGCGAAATGCAGCGCAACGTCGAGAAGCCTAAGCTTCATGATCGCCGGCAGCAGCTCCAGCTCTCGAGCAGACAGTTTTATGATCTCGGAATAACCCGCGAATAGCAGCTTAATCCGCTCAAGTACATCCTCCCGCCCGGGTCTGATCATATCGACAGCGGTAACCGCCAGTTCCATCGCCCGTACATCTACGGTGCAGAACTCGAAGTCCAGCACGCCTGCTATCCTCTCATTTCGGACAATTGTATTGTTAAAAACGAGATCGCCATGGATCCACTGCTTTGGCAGCTCCGCGATGCGTTTGCTTAACGGCTTCAGCTTCTGCCGTTCATCCATGAGAGCAATCATCCTATTACGCCTTGCAGTCAGCTCATCAGACCGTTCACTTAACGCAACGAAGCTCTCCTCGTCCAACGCCGCATATGTTTCTTCGAGCAAATAATAAGGGCTGTAGATGGGCGGTTTCGAAGGCTGTGCATCCTTTAGCGCTAAGGTCAATTCACCAGCCGCTCGGCCAAGCAAGTACACATGATGGTTCTCCTCTGCATCCGTTCGATCTCCTACAATGAAACGGAATAACGAAGCGATCGTTCCATCCTCGGCCTTTGTTACGGTTGATCCAAACACATTGCGAATCGGCAGCGGGACTTGAAAAGGCAGCGCTTTCGTATTAAGCCACGCCAGCAGCTCATGTTCGAGCGCTACAATGTCGTTGTCCTTATGATTATTATAAATCCGCAGAACGAATCGCTCGGTGCCCGCCGTTACCATCCGAGTTGTATTATTCATGCCGCTTTCCTTATGCTCGATGTGCCAATCGTCTATGAACGAATATTGATCCAAAAATAGCGCAAAATCTATGTTGTCCTTCACCGCTGGTTGTCCTCCTTAAAGCTAAACAAGGATTCATGTGATGCGTCTAAGCTTCCTGCTGTTCAAGCCGCCGCAGTCGCTTGCCAAGCTGCTCTTGCCAGCTTATCGAGAGCTCTTCTACCGATAACAGCTCGCGCAAACCTGCCGCATCCTCTTTGTCGATATACATGAGCCGGTTCGCTTCGGCAATCGATTTGGCAGCCGGATGGCGCTGAATGCGCTTAAGCTCCAAGCCTGTCTTCAGCAAACCTTCCTTAATAACGCGAAAATAAAACCCGGTATATCCGCTGATCTGAACGTCCTGCGGAAGCTCCTGCAGTTCATGGCGCAAGCCAAGCTTATAGCAAGGCTGCCTAGGCTGACTGACTTGTACGATAACATCGCCAATCTGCACAATATCACCTATGCATAAGTCATGCTCCGTCCACTCGGACACCGTTAAGTTCTCCCCGAACGCACCGGCTTCGAATGATCGATTGTATTTATCCGACCAATGCGGCAAATGCCTCTCGAAATAAACACAAATAGCTTTGTCGCTCCCGCCGTGATGAACGGTATCTCCCTGACCGTCCCCCTCCAAGCCGGTATACGACAAAGCATGCGTCTGTTTCGATGCTTGCTTCACAATTCCTGATACAACTTCTTTCGTGCCATGAGCCATCGCAACCGGCATGCCGACATTAAGCGATACGACTTTCGGCAACGGCAACGATACAACCGGTTCCACCGACATGATCTGCTTCCTCCCACAAGTTGATTGCTATAGTCCTATTATAATCGGGGAAGGGAGAAGATGGCAAAGATAACATCCTTCAATTTATTTATGGCGTTAATAATTAATGTTATAACAACTGTCGAATATAGGCGGAAACACGATCAGAACACGATGTCGAATTCATTGATTTTGTGTAGCTTCATGCGCTTCCCCGGGAAATTATTATCTTCAACAATCATTATTTCCCCGTTATTGCAAAGGAAACTTTTTCTCCATCCGTAACAGCTCCTTACGGCTTCGTTTGGCGCGGGTTTGCATACTGACGAGGCGACGTTTCTCATATCTGAAATCCATTGTCGTTGCCGCCAACAGAACGAGAGCTGCCCCGATTGCCCCCCAGCGATGAAGATAACCTGCTGCAAGCGCCGCGGAGACGACAAGCCATATAACCGCGATCCAGCTAACTGCCCGGCTCCATCGTCCAAGATGCCATGGCGCGCGTTGCTCCTCCTGCAGCTGATTATTCTGCTGCAGCTTCATCGCGATTGGAATGGCGTAGGAAGTATGTATGCAAATAACGCTGAAGGAAACTAGCAGCATAATATATCCAGTTGCCGTAATTAATTGTGCAGCAGCGAGAATGACTACCACCATAATAGCGCTCAACCAGACCGTGCTAGCGGGTGTTTGATGACGCTCGGACACTTTCGTCCACCATTTGCTAAGGGGGAGCGCTTCGTCCCGCGCCAAGCTAAGCAGCGCTCTCGAGCAGACCGTCAAAGTCTGCAAACCGCTCACCCACAACGACAGCAGAACTATCGCGCCAATGATCCATGCGCCTCCCCAGCCGACAAGGGCGCTATTGATGAATAAACCTGCTCCCGCATTGCCTTCAGCCGTATAGGTCAAAGTCAATGTCATAAAGGCCAGCATCGCGAACCCGACGATATAGGTGTATGCAGTGGACAAATAAATAGCCCAAGGCACTTTCACGCGAGGCTCAATCGTCTCCTCCGCTCCTTGGCTCGCCGCATCCATACCGATGAACAGTTTCTGCAGCAGCAAGGTGCCGCCGATGAACGCGCTGGCGTTCACCGTTCCGCTCAGCTGCGCATTATGGAACTGGAACAATACGATCGGCGAATAGCTGCCAGGCCAGAACAGCCAAACGAGTCCGCCAACGATTAGCGCGGCAGCAATCATTTGAAGCCACACACCGCCTGCCAATATGTATTTAAGCCCGCGCGTTCCCCAGTGGTTGGCGGCCGCTTGCGCAATCGTAAGTGTCACCACCATTGTCCAAAATGTGAGGAGCGATGGATCATAATGAAGTCTGGCCGATAGGAAGGCATCGAGCAATCCGGCACAAGCCGCATTAAGCAGCGTTAAAGTTGCAAGCTGTCCTGCGGAATGAAAGGCGCCTGTCCGCCAGCCCCACTTGCGGCCGCCCATGGCCGTAGCCCAATGGTAGACCCCGCCGGCTGTTGGCACCGCCGATGCCAGCTCCGCTAGCGAGGCGCTGACCAATAGCGCCAATAAGGCCAAGATTGGAAAACCGAATCCGATAACCGAGGGTCCGCCTTCCTTTAATGCCGGTCCATACAGGAATGCCGCCCCGCCGACTAATGCCATCACGTTGAAGGACAGGCCGAAGATCGACATCCCGCCCAGATGCCTGCGAAGCTGCTGAGCGATTCCGAAACGATGCAATTCATGCTTATCCTGCAGCAATTGGGTCGAAGCCCCGTAGCTGATCATGCTCTGATAACCGGAATTTTTCACGCTTGCTTGCGCTTTGAGCGCACCTGCTAGAATCGCGGCGAATACCGCCGCGGCTAACAGCAATCCAATTAGTGCAACTACCAAAACGAACACCTCCATACGTTAATGTATGAGCGGCAATCCACGGACATGCTCTATTGGACAACCATTTCAATAGATTCCGCAGCATAGGAAAGAGCCGCATCTATATGGATGCGGCTGCGGTAAGATCGCGTAATCGTTTAATCATTCGGAACCATTTGTCCAAGCGGACCATCTTCATTGATAATGTCCTCGATATCGTACACCGATATCGGAAAATACGGAAAGCCGAACACATATGGCGTTAATTCATAGATTTGGAAGTAGATGACGAGCGCCCGATCGGCAATATAGAAGTCTTGATCAGGACGAATCGACTTGAACGGTTCAATCGGAGCGATATCCCTCTCCTTGATTTGCGCCGCGATAATCTCGTTCAATCGTGACACATAGTCGCTTCCAGACTTGAACAGTTGAGCGAGCGTATACGTTTCGCCAGTCGATTGCTTGAACGTTAGCGAATCCTGCAACGTCAGACCGTGTGCTCCGCCTGTATAAGCGTAGTTATATAGCGATAAGCTCAGCACGTCTTTCTCGTTCGTTTTCTGTTCATAGAAACCGATCATTTCGGCGTTCGGGTCTTGAAGCGAACCTTGGCTGTCGACTAACTTCTGAGCGCTTTTCTTAATTGCGTCATTGATTCGTTTGTCAGCCGCCGAGTTGACGCCTCCGGATATATGCGGCACCGCAAGGTCCGCTTTATGAAAATGAGCTTTGGCGGTCTGCACCACGACTGGTGATTGGAATGCCATCCTTAAGAACACCTTCCTATTCGGTAAGATGCTCCATTGTATGCAGGTCTAGGCTCATCTCATACCATAGGATGCCTCCATGATTGGATGCCGATCGCCCGTGAAGAACGAAGCCTTCCTGTTCGTAGAAGCCGATCAGTTGCTCTTCGCACATGAGGACGATGGAACGCAGCTCATCGCTGCGGCACTGGCTAATAAGCTTCCGAAGCAGCATGCCTCCTATACCTTGCCTGCGATAATTCGTATCGACAGCTACTGTGAGTACGCAGAAGCTATGACCTGCCGGATCATCGCCATGCGCACCTTTCATCTCATCGCCGCACTCCTCTTGAGACGTTCGAACTCCGTTAGCGATGCCTACGAGCTTCCCGTCCGCCCAAGCGGACCAGAAATAAGCAGGATATACGCGGTTACGATGCTGGAATCCTTCGAACGTTGCTGCAGCCTCAGGCGTATAGCAGCTCCGCTCCAGCGTAATCGCCGCAGCCAGTTCCTCTTCCGCTATGACACGCAGATGAATCTCCGTCACAGCAATTGCTTCTCTCTTTCCGTGAGCCTGCGGCCCTTCACATCAAGCACGATCTTGCCGGCGTTCAAGCCGATTATCCGGTCCGCGAACCGCTCTGCCCAATCGCCTTGATGAAGAACTGCAATAACGATGACGCCTTGATCGCGACAAAGCGCTTTCAAATCGGAAAGAACTTGATCTGCCGTATGCGGGTCTAGTCCGGATACGGGCTCGTCCGCCGCGATAACCTTCGCGCCATGGACAAGCGCTCTTGCAACGGCCATACGTTGGCGCTCGCCGCCGCTTAACGTGCTCGCCTTCTGATGCGCCTTATCAATGAGGCCGCGCTTCTCGATCATATCCATCGCGCCCATATAATCGTCATTGCGGACCATTCCAGTCCATCGGCGCCAAGCAGGCGTCTGCGAGACCGATCCGATAATAACGTTCTTAAGCCCTGTCTTCGAAGGGAACAAGAACGGCTTCTCTTCGAGGTAGGCAACCTGCTGCCTTACTTTGCGCTTGGCCATGATCCCTTGCTTGAACACGTCGGCACCGTCGAAATAATACGAGCCTTCCGTCCAATTCTCTTGTAGCGACAAGCACTTAAGCAGCATGGATTTGCCGCTGCCGCTGCTTCCTTTGATCGCTATAAATTCACCTGGCTGCACCTCGAAGCTTACTTGATCAAGCACCTTCGGTCCACCAGGAATTTGTTTCGTCAAACGCTGAATTCTTATCATTGCTCGCGCTCCTTCTGCTTGCGACAGTCGTATCTATAAATCTAGTTTACGGGAAACAAAAAATAGTTTCCATACGAACAAATGTTTGGTATAATGAAAACAAGAACAAATGTTCTGAATTGCGTATAAATTACAAATCATTTAAGGAGGATCGATCATCATGAAAAAACTTTGCGAAAATTACCGTTATGTAGAGAAAGGGCGCCCTTATCGCGACCTAACCTTTAAGTTCTACCCGGACGGGCGGCTTGTCATTATCGACAATAACGCAGAGGAGGTGATCGCTCCGAGAGACTTGAAGGGTGACAGCCTGGACTTTTATGTACGTCGAAGAATCGATTTCATTAAGAATCAGCTTGCTGCCTCGCAGCTCAAATACGCTTAATTCATTTCTAATCACTAGAACGCGGCTGGAGAGGCGCTTAACCTCTCCTTTCGCGAAACTTTCCAATCCCCGTTAAGGCAACTGTTTATTAATCCCGTTTAAGCTCGGCGGCCTCTTTGCGAACTTCTCCGATTTCAGCGTTATCGATTGCTCGCGGAAGCTGGAATGATTTTGCTGATTCTTCGTTTTGCTGCTTTTATTGAATGGCATGCTTATCACCTCCAGTATCATTATGCGAATGTAGCTGGATATTTATGTGAAATCATACCCCCTCCATAAATAAACATCGTTACATTGACTCTGCGTCTTCATTGCGGTAGATTGTTCATACAGCAGCCAATCGCCCTACAAAGGAGACGCTCCCTATGAAGCAGCAAATTATGTTCGACCTGGACGATACGCTTATTCACTGCAACAAATATTTTTATCTCGTTATCGATCAATTCGTCGATGCGATGACTACGTGGTTCCAAGGCTTCCCTGACATTACAGCCGATGCCATTCGAGACAAGCAGACCGAGATTGATATTGCGGGCGTTGCGGTGTTCGGCTTCAAGAGCGAGCATTTCCCGCAATCGTTCGTCGATACCTATGTTCATTTCTCTAACGTGAGCGGACGCAAACGCTCCAAGTCAGAAGAGGATTTGCTATGGAAGCTCGGATTAAGCGTGTATGAGCATGACAATGAGCCTTATCCGAACATGGAGCAGACGCTGTATGAGCTGGCTAATACCGGCCATGAGCTTCACTTATATACTGGCGGCGAGATGTTAATCCAGCGGCGCAAGATCGAGAAGCTGCATTTGGAGCGTTATTTCGATTCGCGCATTTATATTCGTCGATTGAAAAATAGTGAAGCGCTGGAGACCATATTGTCTGAAGGTCCCTTCGACCGCAACCGAACATGGATGGTCGGCAATTCGATTCGGACGGACGTTGTGCCTGCCCTGACTGCAGGAATCCATGCGATCCATATGAAAGCCAAGTCGGAATGGCAATATAACGTCATCAATATAGACGTTGAACCGAAAGGTGCTTTCTTCACGCTCGACCAGCTTAAGGACGTGCCGGATACGATTCACCGTTACATTGGACGCTAGATTGTAGATACGAAGAGGCCGTATGGTTAGGAAATGTGTTTTCTTCCTAACCATACGGCCTCTATTGTTTTATTCGATTGCTAATTCGCCGGTCGATTCATTTCTTAATACGATTCGACCTTCCGTCTGGGTTCCATCCTCAAGCGTCACCTTAAGCTTCGTCGTCTTGCCCTTCTCAATCAATGACTTCACTTGACCATCGGTCAAGCTTCGACCGTAGCTTTCCTTCCAAATAACGAACTTGCAGCCTTCCTTATAATGCGAGCAGCCGTAGCCCTTCCGCCCCATGAAGATCGACCCTCCACATCCGGCACTTGGACATACACCGATTACAGACGGCTCAGAGGCCGCAGATGGGGATTGAACGGCAACGCCGCCCTTTGATCCGGATGATGACTTCGCACTCGCTGAACGAGCGCGTGAACCGCCTGAAGCGGATGCAGACTGCTCCCCTCCGGACTTGCCTTTGCTTCTTGTCGTCTTGCTTTGAGCAGGAGCTTCGCTTTCGAACGAGTTTTTGTTCGCGCGCGACTGTACGCGCACTTTATCGACAATCATCGTAGCGAACTTCTTAACATTGTCCATAAACTGCTGATCCGAAGCTGAGCCTCTCGCGATCTCATTCAGACGACGCTCCCACATCCCGGTCATTTCCGGTGAAGTGAGCAGTTCGATACCGGCACCGCGTATTAATTCGATGGCCGTACGGCCTTTTTGTGTAATAAGAATCTTTTTCCCTTGCATCTCGACATAACCGACATTTTTGAGTCGCTCGATTGTAGCCGCACGTGTAGCCGGCGTGCCAAGGCCCGAGTCCTTCATCGCATCTCGCACATCATCGTCTTCGATTTGCTTGCCAGCGCTCTCCATCGCTTTCAGAAGCGTCCCCTCCGTATAATGCTTAGGAGGCTGCGTATCCTTTTCCTTCACAATGGCATCGGCGCAAGTGACACCTTCGTTCGCCGATATCGAGAACGGCTCGCTGACCTCGATTTCTTCGTCCTCGGCCTCTTCCTTGTCTTTACCCTTTGTCGTCTTAGGCTTGTCCTTCTTCTGATCGGCGTAGATCACTTTCCAGCCTAAGCTGAGCAGCTCCTTCACCGTCGTCTTGAAGTTCTCTCCTTCGACTTCTGTCATAACCGTATGCACCTTATATTCAGCTGCAGGATAGAACTGCGACAGAAAACGGCGCACGATCAAATCATACAGCTTTTGCTCATCCGGGTTCAATCCGTTCGCCTTACGGTAAGTCGGCAATATGGCATGATGATCTTCCACTCTGCTCGGATTGCAGATGAATTTATTCCCTTTATGGACGAGACCGCGATTTGCGCCTTTCACGAATTCATCGTAAGCCGTGCCTTGCAGCGCGTTCAACGTTTTATGCATCTCCGGAATGTTCTGCTCGGTCACATAGTTGGAGTTCGTCCTCGGGTAGGAGATCACTTTATGTTTCTCGTACAGAGCCTGAGCGACGTCGAGCGTCTTTTTTGCCGAGAATCCGTATTTGCCATTGGCCTCACGCTGAAGCAGCGTCAAATCGTATAGCTTATTCGGGTATTCCTTCGTATCCTTTACCTCATAGGAAGCAATCCGCCCAGGTTTTCCTTTTACCTTGGCAGCTAAAGCGTCAGCCTTCTCCTTATCGGTCATACGCTCGCCCTGCCACATGCCGCGATACGTCATTTCGCCTTGGGAGAAGTGCCCCTCCAATTCGAAAAACTTCAGCGATGAGAAAGCCTCAATCAGCTTCTGCCGATCATAGATCAGAGCAAGCACCGGAGTCTGTACGCGTCCGACGGACAGCAGCACATTATGTTTTGTCGTGAACGCTCTTGAGCCGTTCATGCCTATCAGCCAGTCCGCTTCGCTACGAGCTGTAGCCGCCTTCGTCAGGTTCTCATATTCAGAGCCCTCGCGCAGCTCCTCGAATCCCTTCCTGATAGTCTCCGGCGTCAAGTCCGATATCCAAA
Organism: Paenibacillus sp. YIM B09110; assembly: GCF_037167145.1. Classification (NCBI taxonomy): domain Bacteria; kingdom Bacillati; phylum Bacillota; class Bacilli; order Caryophanales; family Paenibacillaceae; genus Paenibacillus; species Paenibacillus sp. YIM B09110. Next base: position 110,059 of record NZ_JBANSP010000010.1, read on the forward strand.
GCCGCTTCACCGGCTGCGATAGCTTCAGGTGGCGCTGAATAAGCGAGAAGATGTATTGACCTTCCCGCCCTGCATCGCATGAGTTAACAAGTCTATCACTGCGCTTCGCCAGATCGGCGATCACCTTGAGCTGGTCCATCGTTTTCCGGTTCGGTATGAGCTTGAACTTGTCCGGTATTATAGGCAGATCATTAATATTCCATTTCTTATAACGATCGTCGTAGGCATCAGGCTCGGCAAGCCCGATGAGATGGCCGATCGCCCACGTAATAATATAATGCTCTCCTTCTATGTAGGAACGGTGATTTTTCGCTTTCGGATCTATTGCGGCTGCTATATTTCTTCCCATATCGGGTTTTTCCGCAATAATTAACGTCTTCAATACAGAATCGCTCCTTCATTACGATCATTCTTTTACCTATTTTACAGATAATCGTCGGCTCTCGCCATCACTTTGCGACCTATTCTCAAGAAAAAAACCTGATCGGATCATCATCCGAATCAGGTTCATTCCTGAATAATAGGCTATAAAATCCTATAATAGCTAGTATTTTTTAGTCTTCGACATAAGCGGTAATCGTGCTGAAAATCGATCGAACGCCATCCGACCAACGCGGATCCTCGGCATATTTGCGGTTAATCCAAGCGAATGCATCGGCATCCGCCGGTCTATCCTTGCTTAGGTTAAAGATCGTTCTAGCCGCAATTTCTGCTGAATCATGGATTGTCGTATTGTACTCTTTCCAGCTATGGAACACATTGAAAGGATTGTTCGCTATCTCGTCAGCTAACTTATTCGTCTTAGGAACGAAGCCCTGCTCCTGCCCTGTTATCGCGAACAGCAGGATCGGATGAATATCGAATGCATGAGCGGCATCAATAATCGCATCGAAGTAAGGCTGCTCCGCTAGTACGGACGATCTTGTCTCTAAGTAGCGAATAAGCATTTCCTCATTAATCGGTGTATAACGAAGCTCCATCGGCAGCCCGCCTGCGGCCATCTCGACTTTCTGTACGGGATTCGTCGCAACCGGCGGCAGCATCTGACCAGCTGACGGTCTTGACAATGACCAGGCGTACAAGACGGACGTCACAGCTAAAATGATGCAAAGCGACAAATACATCAGATTGCGTCGTTCAATCCGTTTCTTGATCAGCTCGAACGCTGAACTCGGAAGCGAGATTACTTCAGCCGGTTCAATAGTCTCCGCACCTTGGTGCAGCCTCACCGAATGCGTAGCAAGTTCGGCCCTTAACTGAGTCCATAAGCTGTCTGCGTGCGTATCGCTCTCCATGCTTGGATTAGCAAGCTTGTCCAACACACGCCCCATAACTTCAGAATCGCATTGAACGCTCAATTGAAGCTCTATCCACTCGTGGAATGGCTCCGCTATGGCAGTGACGTTGCGATCCAATACCAAGCAAGCGTCGAAAATATCATCGGCCTTAACCGGTCGTCCTTGTTCCATAACGGCGCTTCGAATCAGCTCAGAAGTAATCAATCGTTTGACCGACTCTTCGAATGCAGGCAACTGCTTATGTATGATACGAGTAACGGCATCAGCAACGATCTCCGCCCGTTGCTCCTGCGGCATTGAAGAATACTTATGTTGAACATAGCTGCGAATGTTTCTAACATCAGTCGGAGAAACAACCAAAGCTTCCTCGGCCGGCATCGTTAATCGCTCCTTCGCATCAACTTATACCGATTTTACCACAACTTTCCTTACGATGGGGAGCTTAGTTTCTGAATGAGGTCTTGAATATCCGTACGGTTTACAAAATTCGTTATTTGTTCCTTCTCTCCGACAGTGAATTGATATTCACAATCGCAGCCTTCGTCTTGCGGCACGATCTGCGCAATAGCACCGCTATGCGTACAAATAACCAAAGCTGTGAAGTCGATCAGATCATCAGGAATTGGTGTAGTAGCTTCAAGCTCAAAGCGAAGCGTAATATCGATCCACTGATCATCCCGGCGTTCAATCATCGGCTTAATCGTATGAAAACGCAGCTCCGCCACTCGATCCAATCCATATTTAATCACATTAATTACCCCGCATTCTAACTTAATTGAGATGTCCAGCTGTTGATCTGCAAGAGAAAAAGCGCCCGAAGGCGCTTATCTGTATACATGTTATCACCAGCCTCTTATTAAGGAAGCATCGACGATCCCATCAAATATTTGTCAACCTCGCGAGCCGCTTCGCGACCCTCGTTGATTGCCCATACGACCAAGCTTTGGCCGCGGCGCATGTCGCCGGCTGCGAACACTTTGTCCACACTTGTTTTGTATTTGCCGTAAGCTGCTTTCACATTCGTGCGACGGTCTTGCTCAAGGCCGAGTTGCTCGATTACCGGCTTCTCCGGACCTTCGAAGCCAACAGCGATGAATACAAGATCCGCAGGCCATACTTTCTCGGTGCCAGGTATTTCGCTATATATTTTGCGGCCAGTCTCATCAACCGTACGCTCGATTTGAACCGTGTGAAGCTCTTTCAATTGACCATTCTCGTCGCCAACGAATTTTTTCGTCAAGACGGAGAATGCTCGCGGATCTTCGCCGAACAAAGCTTTCGCTTCCTCATGCGCATAATCTAGTGTATAAACGTTCGGGAATTGCGGCCAAGGGTTGTTGATCGAATCACGCTCAAGCGGAGCTTTCGCATGAGTGCCGAATTGCGTTACCGACTTGCAGCCGTGGCGAAGCGCCGTTGCTACGCAGTCAGAACCCGTGTCGCCGCCGCCAATGACGATAACGTCTTTGTCTTTGGCCGAGATGTAGTTGCCATCTTCCAGGTTCGAATCCAAGTAGCTCTTGATCGTGCCGTTCAAGTAGTCCATTGCCATATGAACGCCGTTCAAGTCGCGGCCTTCGATCTCAACGTCGCGAGCGCGAGTCGATCCGCCGCACAATACGACAGCATCAAAGTTCTCGACAAGCTCGGTAGCGGTAATATCTTTGCCGATCTCCGTGTTCGTTACGAATTCAACGCCTTCCGCTTCCATCAAATCAACGCGGCGTTGAACGACATGTTTCTCAAGCTTCATCGTAGGAATGCCGTAAGTGAGCAATCCGCCGATGCGGTCTGCGCGCTCGTAAACAGTTACGGTGTGACCAGCTTTGTTCAATTGTGCTGCAGTCGCCATACCGGCAGGACCGGAACCAACGACAGCTACGCGCTTGCCCGTACGCATCTTCGGAGGCTGCGGTACGACCCAGCCTTCTTCGAAGCCGCGGTCAATGATAGCTTGTTCGATCGTCTTAATCGTTACAGCGTCGCCAATAAGGCCGACTGTACAGGAACCTTCGCAAGGCGCTGGACATACGCGGCCTGTGAACTCAGGGAAATTGTTCGTTTTATGCAGGCGGTCAAGCGCTTCACGCCATAGGCCACGATAAATGAGGTTATTCCATTCTGGAATGAGGTTGTTAACCGGACAGCCCGATACAGAGCCTGCCAGTTCTATTCCCGTATGGCAATAAGGCGTGCCGCAATCCATGCAGCGCGAGCCTTGGGTCTTCAGCTGCTCATCCGAGAAATGCTTATGAAATTCCTGCCAATCCTTAATGCGCTCCAGCGGGTCGCGATCGGCCGGCAATTCGCGTTGATATTCCATAAAACCAGTAGGTGTAGACATGATCGCATTTCCTCCATCCAAATTTCCGTTTACCATCTTAACAATTCTCTTTAAAACTATATCGGGAAATAATCAAATATTCAACTACAAACTTTTTTAGCGTGCTTATATACTATTGTAAAACATCCTAGCATTTCTGTCACAAGGACGTTAATGGATTATACGCACAATCATTTGCACTATCTTACATAACGTTCGTAAAAAGTATACGTGATCCCGCTAAAAATTGCTACTGCTTACGTAAATAAGTACAAAATGTAAAGTTATACGTATTGTGCTCATCCTTCTGTTTATGTTCGCCTTTGGTCAATTGCCACTCTGTTTCATCGAACGACGGGAAGTAAGCATCGGCTCCTTCAATGTCAGCTTCGACGTCCGTTAGAAGCAGCTTGTCCGCAAATGGAAGGAACTGCTCATAGATATCGGCACCGCCCATAACCATCAACTCGTCGCCCCGAAATTTCTCAAGCGCTTCCTCAATGGAATGAACAATCTCGCAGCCTTCCTGCATATAATCGGCTTGCCTAGTCAAAATAACGTTTTTGCGGTTCATAAGCGGCTTGCCAATCGAATCAAACGTTTTTCTGCCCATAAGTACGGTCTTGCCCGTTGTGTTGGCTGTAAAATAAGCCATCTCTGCCTTCAAGCGCCACGGCATGCGGTTTTCAATGCCGATCGCACGTTTGCGGTCCATGGCAGCAATTAAAGTTATAGACATCGAAGCTGCCCCTCTCTAATGAAATACGCGATCGTCTTCCTTATTAAGACACTAAACGGCTACTGGAGCCTTAATCGTCGTGTGCGGATTGTACCCTTCTACCTGTAAGTCGGATACTTCGAAATCAAATATCGATTTTTTGTCCGTATTCAGAATAAGCTTCGGAAGCTCTCGTGGCTGGCGGCTTAGCTGCAGCTCGATCTGCTCGATATGATTGCTGTAAATATGAGCATCGCCGAGTGTATGAATGAAATCTCCGACCTCAAGGCCGCATTCATGCGCGATCATATGCGTCAGCAGCGCGTAGCTGGCGATATTGAACGGAATGCCAAGAAAAATATCCGCGCTTCGTTGGTACAGCTGACAAGACAGCTTGCCGTCTGCTACATAGAATTGGAACATCGTGTGGCATGGCGGCAAAGCCATTGTCGGGATATCTTCCGGATTCCACGCCGATACAATCAGCCTTCTGGAATCGGGATTGCGCTTGATCGTATCGATGACATCCTTCAACTGGTCAATCGTCTCGCCCTGTGTTGTCTTCCATTGCCGCCATTGCTTGCCGTATACATCACCGAGTTCGCCGAATTCAGCAGCGAATGCTTCGTCTTCAAGCACATTGCGCTTAAAGATATCCATCTGCTCCGTATACAACACATGAAACGCTTCGTCAGTTTGCGAGCGCAAACCGAAGTTCGTCATATCAGGTCCATTATAAGCGCTGCTCTCTATCCATCTCTTGAACGCCCATTCGTTCCAAATATTGTTGTTGTTCTGAAGCAAATAACGGATGTTCGTATCACCCTTTATAAACCATAAAAGCTCGCTCGCGATTAAGCGGAACGGAACTCGTTTTGTCGTTATTAGCGGAAAGCCTTCGCGCAAGTCGAAGCGCATCTGATAACCGAAAGTCGAAATCGTGCCCGTTCCCGTGCGGTCTTCCTTCTTCGTGCCGCTGGAAAGCACATCCCTTAGCAGCGTCAGATAGGCTTGCTCGTTGTTGCTCATTTCGATTCGCCCCCTATTCTCAACCCAACTGCAAAATATCATATATTATATCATTAAATGCGATCTCTGTCCTGCTTTCGTTTACGCCGCAACTGATGACGCTCTGGCGCAGAAGCATGAAGGCTGCGCTCCTCCTCAGACTCCGGAATGACAGCTGGAACAGGCGATGGTTTGCCGTCTGGCCCAAGCGCAACAAAGTTGAAAAATGCAGTAACCGTCTTCCTGCGCTCACCCGTATACAAATTCTCCGACTCCACAGTAACGTATATTTCCATCGAGCTGCGATGCGTCCAAGTTACGAACGCTTCAACCTCTATGACCTCTCCAACCCGAATCGGCGCCAAAAAATCGAGACTGTCGGTTGAGGCTGTCACCACCTGCTTGCGCGCATGGCGCATGGCGGATATCGCTGCGACCTTATCCATATATTCCATCAGCTTGCCGCCAAACATCGTCTCATGATGGTTCGTATCAAGCGGGAATATGAGCTGAGTCATGATGGTTCGCGATTCACTAGCCTTCCTAGTAGCCGATTCCATAAACGATCCCATCCCTTCTGGCACTCGTATTGGCCTTGTAAAGCACAAAGAGGCCCCGACGGCAGAAGCTGCCGCGTGACCTCTATTATTGCGAATAAGCAATGATTATATAGCTTATTACTTAATGAACGTATGGATCGGATGACCAAGAGCCACTTCAGCAGCGTCAAGGACGATCTCGCCAAGCGTTGGATGCGCGTGAATCGTAAGCGCGATATCTTCAAGCGTAGCACCCATCTCGATACCCAGAGCAAGCTCTGCGATCATGTTGGAAGCTTCAATACCGATAATTTGTGCGCCAAGTACAAGGCCGGAGTCCGCATCGGATACGAGCTTCACGAAACCTTCGTTAGCGTTAAGCGACATAGCGCGGCCGTTGATAGCGAACGGGAATTTGCCCACTTTAACGTTATGGCCTTTGTCCTTCGCTTCTTTCTCGCTAAGGCCAACGCTTGCGCATTCTGGATCGGAGAAGCAAACAGCAGGTACGCATTTGTAATCGATGACGCTAGGCAGACCCGAGATCGCTTCTGCTGCGACACGGCCTTCGTACATCGCTTTGTGAGCAAGTGCAGGTCCAGCGATAATATCGCCGATTGCGTAGATGTGCGGGATGCTCGTACGGCATTGTGCATCAACCTCGACAAGACCGCGATCGGACATCTTCATGTTGATCAGATCAAGACCAAGCTCGCCATCCGTGTTAGGACGACGGCCAACGGTTACGAGCAAGTAATCAGCTGTTACTTTCTCTTCTTTGTCGCCTACCGTGTAGGTGACTGTAACGTCTTTGTCTGTTTGTTCTGCGCTCTTCGCTTGTGCGCCGGTAACGATGTCGACATTCGTGCCCTTCAGCTTCTTCGCAACGATCGAGGACATATCCTTGTCGAAGCCAGGAAGGATCGAGTCAGAGCCTTCGATAACCGTAACTTTCGTGCCGAACTTGGAGTACATTTGGCCAAGCTCGATACCGATGTAGCCGCCGCCGATAACAACAAGGCTCTTCGGAATTTCTGGCAAGGACAATGCGCCTGTCGACGATACGATACGGCCGCTGAACGGGAATGCTTTCAGCTCGATCGGACGCGAACCAGTAGCGATGATGCAGTTCTTGAAACGGTAACGCGGCGCTTCTTGATCGTTGAAGACGCGAGCTTCGTTTTCGTTGATGAACATCACTTCGCCTTGGAAGTATTGAACTTTGTTCGCTTTAAGAAGCGATGCAACGCCGCCCGTCAATTTTTTGACGATGCCGTTTTTGAATTCTTGCACTTTAGTGAAGTCAACCTTCGCCTCGCCCACTTCGATACCGAAAGCGGAAGCGTGGCTGATCGACTCATATTGATGCGACGCGGAAATGAGCGCCTTCGACGGAATACAGCCTACATTCAAGCATACGCCGCCTACATATTCTTTATCCACGATTAAGACGTTTTGGCCTAGCTGAGCGGCACGAATTGCCGCTACGTAACCGCCAGGACCTGCGCCGATGACTAGAGTATCAATATCTAGGGAAGCATCTCCAACTACCATGTCTTATACCTCCATAATGAACAGTTCAGGTTGGCCCAGAAGCTGTTTGATGTAGTTCATAAAGTTTTGTGCGGTTGCGCCGTCGATGAGACGGTGGTCGAAGCTAAGCGACAATGCCATAACTGGAGCCGCTACGATCTCGCCGTTACGTACTACCGGTTTCTCGGAGATACGGCCCGTGCCAAGAATCGCAACTTCAGGGAAGTTGATTACTGGCGTAAAGAACATGCCGCCAGCCGAACCAATGTTCGAAATTGAGATGGTGCTGCCTCTAAGCTCGTTCGCGCTAAGCTTGCCGTCGCGGCCGCGAACAGCCAGATCACGAATAGCGTCAGCTACCATGAAAATATTTTTGCGGTCCGCGTCTTCGATAACAGGAACGATCAAGCCGTTATCTGTATCTGTTGCGATACCGATGTTGTAATACTTGCGCAGAACGATTTCTTGGTTAGCTTCGTCAAGCGTAGCGTTCATAATCGGGAACTGGCGGCATGCTGCCACGAGCGCCTTCACGATGAACGGCAAGTACGTAAGCTTCGAACCTTTTTTCTCTGCATATGGCTTGTATTTTGCACGAAGCGCAACAAGCTCGGTTACGTCTACTTCATCCATGATTGTAACGTGAGGCGCTGTGTATACCGATTTAACCATCGCGTTCGCAATCGCTTTGCGAATGCCTTTGAACGGTACGCGCTCTTCTGGACGGTAAGCTGTGCCGGAAGCAACCGGAGCTGCTTTCGCTTCGCTCTTAGGTGCTGCTTGATCAGCAGGTGCCGCTGCATCAGTTGTTACTGCTGCAGGAGCTGCCGCTGCGCCGCCGAATCCAGTAACGTCATCACGCGTAATACGTCCGTTTTTGCCAGAGCCGTTTACTTGCGTCAAGTCAACGCCTTGTTCGCGAGCGAACTTGCGAACGCTAGGTGTTGCAAGTACGAGTCCGCCAGTTGCTTTAGGCGCTTCAGCGGATGGAGCAGCAACAGGAGCCGCTTGTACTGCTGGTGCAGCTGCAGGAGCTGCCGCTGGTGCCGCTTCCGCCTTAGGCGCTTCCGCAGCAGGAGCTGCTTGCTCAGGCAAGTCGCCTTCCGCATCAATAATCGCAACAACCTCGCCAACATGGCATACTTGGCCGTCCTTCATACGAACTTCCACTACTTTGCCGTTAACCGGACAAGGCACTTCTACGATCGCCTTGTCGTTTTGAACTTCCATAATAATATCATCGTCAGTTACCGTGTCTCCGACCTTGATATGCACTTTAACGATTTCGCCCTCGTGCAATCCTTCGCCGAGCTCTGGGAAACGATATTCAAATTTAGCCACCGATCGCATCCTCCTCAATGTCAAACTCACTATGCAAGCAAGCTATATTACAAGTTCTAAAAGTTCAGCACTTTCTGTACGGCCGCTACGATGCGTCCCGTCGTTGGAAGCCAAGTGTCCTCGATTTGTGCGAACGGATAAACGGTATCCGGTCCTGCAACGCGAAGCACTGGCGCTTCCAGGTGCAAAATCGCTTTTTCATTGATTTGCGCAATAATCTCAGCGGCAGCGCCAGAAGTTTTCTGTGCTTCTTGTACAACGATCGCACGGTTCGTCTTCTGAATTGATGCTACGATTGTATCGATATCAAGCGGAAGCAGCGTACGAAGGTCGATAACCTCTGCCTTAACGCCCGTTTTCTCAAGTTCGTCAGCCGCTTTCACTGCCGTATGAACCATCATGCCGTAAGAAATGATCGTAACGTCGCTGCCTTCGCGTACAACGTTCGCTTTGCCGATCTCGACCGTGTATTCGCCCTCTGGAACTTCCGCTTTGAACGCACGGTACAAGTTAAGATGCTCCATGAAAAATACCGGATCATTGTCGCGAATAGCCGCGATCATAAGGCCCTTCGCATCGTAAGGGTTCGAAGGGATAACAACTTTGATGCCCGGCGTTTGAATCGCAAGACCTTCAAGGGAGTCGGTATGCAGCTCAGCCGCTTTAACGCCGCCGCCGAATGGCGTACGGAATACGATTGGCGAGTTGTAACGGCCGCCCGAACGATAACGCATGCGAGCCGCTTGAATGAACATTTGATCGAGCGCTTCATAGATGAAGCCTACGAATTGAATTTCGGCGATTGGACGGAATCCTTGGATACCCATGCCGACTGCCATACCTGCGATTGCGGATTCCGCGAGCGGCGTATCGAATACGCGATCTTCTCCGAATTCTTCCTGCAATCCTTCTGTTACGCGGAATACACCGCCGACCTTACCAGCGTCCTCGCCAAAGATGAGAACGTTCGAATCACGTTTTAATTCTGTGCGCATCGCGTCGCGAATCGCTTCCAACATATTCATTTGAGCCATGGTCGTCTGATCCTCCTCTTCTATTGAAAATCGGCTTTTTGCTCTTCAAGATGCTGCGGTGTCGTTTCGAACATCGAATCGATGAGGCCTGGAACGGTCATTTTTTCGACTGCTTCCGCTTTCTTGATATGCTCGTTAACCGTTGCTTTCGCTTCTTCTTTTACGCGAGTTGTATCTTCTTCCGTCCAAAGACCTTTTTTCTCCAAATATTTACCGAAGCGCACAAGCGGATCTTTCAGTGCCCACTCAGCTTCCTCATCTTTCGTACGGTACTTCGTCGCGTCATCCGCCAAGGAGTGCGGACGGAAACGGTATGTCAACATTTCGATTAAAGTAGCGCCTTCGCCGTTGCGTCCGCGTTCAGCAGCTTCACTTACCGCTTTGATTACGGCAAGAACGTCCATACCGTCTACTTGAATGCCTTTGATACCGGCTGCAACCGCTTTGTGCGCAACCGACAATGCTGCCGTTTGTTTAGCGAATGGTGTCGTAATGGCATAACCGTTGTTTTGAACGACATAAATCGCAGGAAGCTTGTAAATTCCGGCAAAGTTAAGACCTTCGTAGAAGTCGCCTTCCGACGAACCGCCGTCGCCTGTATACGTAATCGCTACACGTTTCTCGTTCTTCTTCTTGAACGCCATTGCTACGCCAGTCGCGTGCAAAATTTGTGCGCCGATAATGATTTGCGGCATAAGAACATGCACGTCTTGCGGAATCTGTCCGCCGTGCTGATGTCCGCGGGAATATAAGAATGCTTGGTACAATGGCAAACCATGCCATACCAATTGCGGCATATCGCGGTAACCTGGGCAAATGAAATCGTCTTTATTAAGTGCATACTCACTGCCGATCATCGAAGCTTCTTGTCCGGATACCGGAGCGTAGAAGCCTAGTCTGCCTTGACGGCCTAGGTTGACGGCACGTTCATCCCAAGTACGGGTAAATACCATCCGGTACATAATTTCTTTAAGCTGGTCATCCGTCAGATCAGGAAGCAAGCTTTCGTCGATAACTTCTCCTTCGAGAGACAGCACGGATAGCGGCGTTACCGGTTCCGTTTGAACTTCGTATGGCAATTTGCTCATTTTGAACGCTCACCTCAATTGAAATATTTGAAAATCGTTTACCTCTGTTATAGAATTATTATAAACCTGTTTAACGAAAATGGTCAAAGCAAAAAACAAAAAAACCGTTGTTTTTTCGCTAATTATCATCATTCTGTTAAGAAATTGTATATGCTACAGATAATTATTTGGACTGTAACAGAATAATACAACAGAACGGGAATAGACGATTCACCTATGTTTACCTTACTATTGTTTACCCACATCGGCTGCATTCCATTCAAGCGGTGAAACTGCCAGGCGATTAAATAAGGAGGAATTTTTTACGATGACTGATGAACGTTATTTAAAGAGAACGATTGTGAAAGAAACGGTGGCAAGCCGCTACTTGCCCGAGCAAACTCGCAATTTGCGCGTTTTTCTCCCGCCAGGCTATAACGAGCTGCTCAGCTACCCCGTCGTCTATTGCCAGGACGGGGAAGACTTCTTCAATTTCGGACGCATTGCGACAACTTCGACGCAGCTCATCCTAGACGAAGGTCTTGAACCGTTCATTATTGTAGGTGTTGATGTAGATAAGAAACAGCGCACGGAGGAATATTCGCCGGATGGCGAACGCTTCGCCGCGTATACGACATTTTTCGCAGAGGAGCTTGTCCCTTTCATCGAAGAGCGGTTCGCAGCGAGAAGAGATCGGGACGCCCGCATTCTAGCAGGTGATTCGCTTGGAGGTACGGTGTCTCTGCACTTGGCGCTAAACTATCCTCATCTGTTCAATAAAGTCATTTCTTTGTCCGGCGCCTATTACCCCTATTCCCAAAGCCTAATTGCGAACGAGACCGATCTTCGCGGATTATCCATATACATGATTGTCGGCCTGCAGGAAACCGCTTATGAAACGACGGATCGCGGCGTTTTTGATTTCGTTGCGCTGAACCGTAATGCAAAGGCATTATTGGAATCAAAGCAGGCATCTATCTCCTATGAGGAGAAGGACGGCAAGCATCAATGGGGATTCTGGCAAAAGGAAGTCGGTCAGGCGCTTAGTTATTTTATCGAAGTGGAATAGAGGATTTTGATGAGAAAAATGCTCGCTGTCAGTTACGACAACGAGCATTTTCTGTATCTATGAAACAGTTTCCCGATCTCTACTATTGAAATAACAATTTTGCCTGTATTTCATACAGTCTAATTGGCCCCATTCGCCTGTTAAGTGAATTTTGAGTGGAAATCATACAGTCAAATCCGGCATTTTAGCCCTCAATAGCCTAACTCCGTCCATTTGACTGTACAAAATCCAATCAAACTCTGATATCTTCTCGTTGCTAGCCATTTGACTGCACAAAATCCACTCATAAGGCTAAGACACGAATGAATGGACAGCCTATCCCTTATAATGAAAGATCAGTCTTTATCTTAGTAAGCAACTGACGGCAGCCTGCTTCCACTAATTCATAGACATAATCGAAGTTGCCGCTGTAATACGGATCGGGAACATCGGCGATGCCTCGTTCCGGCAACAGCTCCATGAAAGTGAATAGCTCCTTGCGGTCTTCCCGCTTCGCGTCTGAACGTTCCAGCAACGCTCTAACATCCCGAATATTATTATTGTCCATGCAGACGATATAATCGAATTGACCGAAGTCGTTGTCACTCACGAGTCGGGCTTTCATTCCCTCATATGATATACGATGGGCATCAAGCTGTTTTCTCGTTCCTTCATGCGGCGGATGACCGATATGCCAATCCCCGGTGCCGGCCGAGTCTACTTCGATGACGCCGTCCAGTCCCGCTTCCTTTACTTGATGTCTCATAACCGCTTCGGCCATTGGAGACCTGCAAATATTGCCTAAGCATACAAACAATACGTTAACCTTCGTCATAAGTCCCCTCCTCAATGATTCTTGCCTTTAGCGAACGTCGCGGCAGTTTCCATTTGAAGTATACAGATAACATTCGGAATCCAATAATAATAACGAATAAGATCAGCAGCTCGAGTGTGGACTTGAACCAGCCAAGACCGATTGCAAGTCCCGCCAGCATCGCCCATACGGCATAGATTTCATCCTTTAATACAAGCGGCTTGCGTCCTGCGAGAACGTCCCGAATGATTCCGCCGCCGATCCCTGTCATCATAGCAGCGACAAGCACTGCGCTAAGCGGATGCTTCATTTGAGTTGCATACAGCGCACCTTGAATAGCGAACGCTGACAATCCAATCGCATCGAAAAACGCTTCGCTTTTCCGCCAATGCTGAATCCACTTTACGGGCAATAGGAAAGCAATCGTCATCGCTATGATCGCTATCTTAAGCAATGAGCCTTGATTCCATATCGCCGTAACCGGCATGCCGATCAACAGATTGCGGACAACGCCTCCTCCGAAAGCGGTCACCAATCCAAGAACGAATACGCCTAAGATGTCGTATTCCTCCTCCATCGCAACGATCGCGCCGCTGACTGCGAACGCAATCGTGCCGATGATGCTGAATATGCCGAAAATATCCATATCCACTGCTATACGCCCCTCTTCCCGTCCATTGCACCGAGCCAGCTCGGTAGTTTCCTTCCCCATTTTAGCCCCGACCATTCCGTTACGCAACGACAAATTTCGCCTTTTGTCTAACTTTTTGGTACAACCTATGCAATTTTGAGTAGTTTTTGCCCAGCACATAGCGATATACTGGTAAACGGGCTTATAATGTACGTATTCAGGCTTAAGGAAAGGAAGAGCGAGATGACTCATCGAATCATTATTTTTACGGGCGGCTTGCTGGGAGACTGGGCGCTTGAACATATAACAGAAGACGATTTATTGATCGGAGCAGATAGCGGAGCCAGGTTTCTCGTTCAACACGGACTTCGACCGGATATTGCAATAGGCGATTTCGATTCCGTCAGCGATTCGGACCTAGCAGTCATTCGTGGGCAAAGCGCAAAGACGATTGCTTGCGACCCGATTGACAAAGATTTCACCGACACCGAAATGGCTTTTCGGCTGGCGCTTGATTTGAAGCCGCAAGAGGTCATGCTGCTCGGCGCGCTCGGCACAAGATTCGATCATTCGCTCGCGAATGTACACTTGCTGGCGCTGGCTGATGAGCTCGGTATTTCGGCCTCGATCATTGATCAGCATAATATCATTTACCTTGCGTCCACGGTGACAACGGTTCATAAAAGGAACTTCGCCAATGTATCATTGTTGCCGCTGTCGATGGAGGTTACCGGCATTACGCTTCACGGTTTTCAATATCCGCTAGCGGAAGCCACGCTTTCAATCGGCATGTCTCTCGGGATAAGCAACGTGCTACTGGATGAGACCGGCATCCTTTCGTTCAGAGAGGGCAAGTTGCTTATCATTCAGAGCCGTGATTAAGCACACGGAGGATAATCACAATCCATTATCAGCTGCATCTTTTACTCAAAAATTGCGCTGACGCTCAAACCGATTTGTTCCCTCGTTCGTTATCACCTATGGAAACGTAAGTATTGCGCACTTAAAAACCATAGGAGGTAATTATTAATGAACGCAAAAAAAATGACACTGGCTTTATTTGTTCTGATCCTATGTATGAGCTCAATTCTCGCTTTGGGCGCATCAGCCGAGGAACAAACTGCAGAAACCGTAAGGACCGATGCCGATACCGCCGCTGAGCTTGGTTTGCTGCAAGGTGACGGTAATGGCGTGAACGAAACGTATTTAGCCAAAAAATCAACCAGACTGCAAGCCGCCATCATGTCCCTTCGCCTACAAGGTCTATTGGATGATGCCATTGCCTATACCGGCATCGGAAACTTCTCTGACGCAAGCCAAGTCAGCAACAAAAATCAGGCTGTACTCGCATACCTGAAAAACCACCCGGAACTCGGTTGGACCGGCATCGGCAACGGGAAATTCAATCCAGCCGCCGGCATCAGCTCCCAGCAGCTGTACAAAGTCTTGCTCGAGATCGCGGGCTTCAAGGCGCAGAAGGATTTCCCCTATGCAGATACGGAACAATTCTCCGCTAAGAAGGGCCTGAGGCAAATCGCGGGCACGGCATCCCTCACTAATGAACATATCGCTACCGCGCTCGTCGAGGCGCTAAACGTAACTACGTCCGGCGGAACATCGTTGTTCGCAGATTTGAAGGCTAAAGGCGTTATCGCGGCAACCGCTGCGCTGCCTGACGATCAAATCCTTTTTGAAAGCAGCGATAAGCTGGGAACGTACTTCACCGACCAGAATGGACGTACGCTTTATTTCTTTACAAAGGATGCAGAGGATCCGAACTCCTGCCTGGATCAATGCCTAGTGAACTGGCCGATATTTTACGCTGAGGATCTGCAAATTCCGGGTCAATTGAATCCAGACGACTTCTCGGTGCTGACCCGTTCCGACGGAACCAAGCAAACGACTTATAAAGGCTGGCCTCTCTACTACTTTGTTAAGGATTTGACTGCTGGCGATGTGAACGGCGAAGCTGTCGGCGGCGTATGGTTCGCGGCAAAATCCGACTATGCCGTCATGCTCGGCACCTCGTCGAAGCTTGGCAATTACTTAACGGACGATGAAGGACGCACGCTGTACTATTTTGATAAAGATACGATACAAACGAGCGCATGCGAAGGCGGTTGCCTCGCGAACTGGCCTGCCTATGAGGCAAAAGGAACAAGCACGATATCAACCTTGCCCGCTTCCGATATCGGCTCCATCACCCGCCCGGACGGATCGAAGCAAACGACGTATAAAGGCTATCCGCTGTATTATTTCGTCAAGGACACCAAGCACGGCGATATACTGGGACAAGATGTAAACAAAGTGTGGTTTGTCGTTGATCCGGCCAAGTTTACCGGCACGACGGCGCCGATAGTCAAAACATACCGCATCGATATTAAAGAGTTTTCGTTCGGAACGGAGCCTCTGACAGTTGAAGTCGGATCCCAAATCATCTTCACGAATTTAGATGATATGAAGCATAACGCCGTTGCGCTTGACGGCTCCTTCAAAACTCCGTTGCTCGCCAAAGGAGACTCCTTTACGATTAAATTGGATAAAGCCGGAACGTACAATTATGTTTGTGAGCCGCATATGAACTTTATGACAGGCCAAATCATCGTAAAATGAGCGGAGTGGAGAATAACATGCCAAAGCATACCCGGGTATTAGCGCTCCTCCTTCTAGGCTTGTTAAGTCTCGTTCTCATGTCTGCCTGCGGTTCGAATGAGCCTGAAGAGCAGCAAGCGAATATGGCGAGCTCATCCCCTGTTATTACTACGGAGCCGACGCCGAAAGCGGCGGACAAAGCAGAGACGGAGCAGAACAGCAATACGGATGCCCCGAAGGAAACCGAGACACCGGCAGAAACGCAGGAAGCAACGATCGAGCCCGCTAAGGATATAGCGGCTTCGCCGAAAGCCAAGCCCACCGACAATGTCCATGAAGGCGGACACTCGTCCGGCAAGGAGGACGACGCGAACAATAAAGGAGCAACTCCCCAGCAAACCGCAACACCGAAGCCAAAGCCAACAGCGACCCAGCCAGCGAAGGAAACGCCAACCGATAAGCCGGCGGGACAGGTGCATATCGTAGAAATCGTGAATTTTGCCTTCTCGCCCGCAGAGCTTACCGTCAAAGCGGGAGACAGCGTGAAGTTCATCAATAAGGATGAAGTCGGCCACACAGCTACGGCCGATGACAAAACCTTCGATACCGGAAAGCTCGACCTGGATCAAGCCAATGAAATTATCTTCGCCAATGAGGGCGAGTTTTCCTATTATTGCCTGCCGCATCCGGCGATGAAGGGGACGATCATCGTCGAAGCCGATTAATTGAGCTGAGGGAAACCGTTAAAGGTTTCCCTCTATTTTGGTAAGATGGCATTTATTTAAGCCTGTTCTGGAGGGCACCAGGTATGCGGAATCAATCCGATTATGAGATTATGCTGCTCATCAAGAGAAAACAGCAAAAAGCGCTCGCCATTTTATACGACCGATACGCTTCGCTTATCTATTCCTTCGCCATGAAGGCGTTAAAGAATGAGCAAGCCGCTAGAGATATCGTCCAATCGGTGTTCATGCGGCTGTGGACGACCGAATCGGACTTTAATCCCGATAAGGGGCGGTTTTCCAGCTGGCTGCTCACCATAACCCGGAATCTGACGATTGACTATCAGCGAAAGGAAAGGCGAGTTAATGCGGGGCTTGTCCCTTTCGAGCAGGAGCAGTTGGAGCAAATACCGGACGAGTTCGCGGTATCCCCGGAAGATAACGTCATGAGAGGCTCGCAGAATGAGCAAATTCGCAACGCTTACCTGCATTTGTCCAAGCAGCAAATTATGCTTCTCGAGCATTTTTATTGGCAGGGCTTCAGCTTAAGCGAACTAGCAAAAATCTATAATCAGCCGCTCGGAACGGTCAAGAACCGACTGCATCAAGCTTTGAAAATATTGCGAAGGCATCTTCTTGCGGAAGGGGAAGGATATGATGCGTGACAACGGGCAAAAACTAATCTGCGACATGTGTCTGGATTATATATCCGGCGCATGCACGGATGAAGATAAACGAGCATTCGAACTCCATCTTCCCAACTGTGCCGACTGCCGGGCCGAAATCGATGAGCTTCGTTTAGTATGGGAGGCGTTCCCCGATAGCATGGAAAGAATCGAACCGCCGAAGGATTTGAAGAAACAAGTGATGGATGCAGCATTAGCCGCTGACCGGGTCCGGAAGCCGGCAAGCAGACGTTCCTCTGCGAAGCATTGGATTACCCGCGCCTTGGTCTCGGCCGCCGCTCTTGTCTTTATCGCAGGCTCTGTCTGGAACTACGGCTTGTACCGGGAACGGATGGCTGCCCCGCTTACCTTGGAGGAAGCATTGGACATTCCTGCAACGCAAATTGAGCAATTGGTTTCATTGAAACCGGAGGATTCGCAGGCGGAGCGTGCTTATGGCGTCGCCTGCATCGTCAATAACGGTCAGAGCAAGCAGTTCATCGTCTATGTATTCGGAGCGCAAGCTACGGCCGGCTCGCAAGCTTATCAAGTGTGGCTGTTACAGGACGGTCAAAGGAGAAGCGCAGGCACATTCCGCGTTGATGAGCAAGGCATTGGCGTATTGGCGCTGCCGATCGCGTCAGACAGCCTGACCTTCGATTCGATCGGCATCACCCTTGAACCGGACGACAACGGCGACCAACCCCGCGGCGACAAAAAGTTCGGCTCCATTAAAGGATAAACGTTAAATCGCAGGAAGCAGCCCCTTTAGGTTTATGACCTTGGGGGCTGCTTCTCTTTAAATCGGACCGCTCTATTCCTCTCCGGGAGTAATAATCGTTAGTCCTTCTACATGCTTGCGAGTCATCTGATGTCTCGCTTTGCGATTTTCCTTCGTGTCGAACACGATATCCATATCGTATTGTTCACCTGGATACAGCTTCTCCTTCGCGATATAAAGTCGGAGCCTCTTATGATTGAAGGTATGTTTCTTACCCTGTACCTGAACAATGACTTCTCCCTTCTCATTCGCAGGACGGAAAACAACGCCAGCCCGCTTAAGGGGATAAATCCATACCGCATCGCCTTGTTGAAATGGCTGCATGGAAGGTTTGCTAGACGCATCTGCATGTTTCGTCTCTTTCACTTTCTCTTTAGATGCCGTACTAAAAGCAGCACTCTGCCCTGCTGCGTCAGCTCCATTGCTTGCTTCCATCTGCAGTGCTTCTCTCAGGCCCGGTATAAAGTCATCACCCTGCTTTTGTAATGAAGTGTCTTTCGAAGAAAGCAGCACCTCGGCACGTTTCATCACTTTCTCCGGCAAGCCAAACCGTCTGGCAATGGCGAAGGCATGGCTGTCCCCGGACTCCCCGATTTCCAAGCGGTACAACGGCTGCAGCGTATCGGCGTCAAACGCCATCTTCCCGTTTTGGCAACCTCGCGTAACGGAAGCAAAAGTTTTGATTTCGTTAAAATGTGTCGTCGCAGCCGCAAGCGCACCGCTCGCAAGCAGTTCCTCCAATACGGCAATCGACAGGGCAATGCCCTCAGTCGGATCTGTCCCTGCCGCCAATTCGTCGAGCAGCAATAGTGACCGCGGCGCTGCACATTTGAGCATTTCACTAAGCACCGTAATATGAGAAGAGAACGTGCTCAGCGACTGCTCTAGGCTCTGACCATCTCCGACATCGGCCACGACGTGTCGGAAGACGCCAATCTCGCTTCCTTCCTCCGCAGGAACGAGCAGACCGGATTGAACCATTAGAACGAACAGACCGATTGTTTTCAAGGTTACGGTCTTGCCACCGGTATTCGGTCCTGTAATGATGAGCTGCTTCCAGCCGTAACCAAGCTCTGCGCTCAACGGCACGGAAATTGCCCCAAGCAAAGGGTGCCGAGCGCCGACAAGTCGTATGACTGGCTTATCCGCCAGCTTGATTCGCTTGCCTGCGATCGATCTGGAATGCTTCGCTCTTGCTGTAATAAAGTCAAAGGAAGCCATTGCTTCGACGTTGCGCTTAAGCTCATATGCATAGGCTTCCGCTTTCTCCGAAAGCGCGGACAACACTATTGTACGTTCTCTATCCTCTTCAGCCTTCCATTGTCCCAGCTCCTGCTGCAGATCGGATACGTCATTAGGCTCAACGAACAACGTCTGGCCGCTCGAAGACTCATCCCACACCGTACCCGGTACCTGCTTCCTTAATTCTCGCTTTACAGGAATGACGTAACGATCCCGTCGCTTGCTCACAATCGGTTCTTGCAGCGCCGACTTATATTTGCTCAGCGTCTGCTCCAGTTTGCGCTGAATCTTATCTTCCGCCGCATAAATATGTCTTCGAATATAAGCAAGGTCATGACTGGCCTGGTCGGTCAATTGACCGTAACGAATGCAGCGGGCGAGCTCCTCTCTAAGCTCCGGACAATCGAACATGGAATCAGCATAGGCAGCAATCGTCGGCGCGATATGTCGCTTGCTGTTCATATACTTTTTCATTTGAGCAACTGAAGTGAGCCATACGGCCAATTGATCAAGCTCCGCCTCGTTGTAGATTCTTCCTTTGCCCAGCAATGCCATGAAAGGTTCTATTCCTTCCATTGCCGATAACGGAATACTGGCGCCGCTCGCTAGAAGGTCGGTTGCCTCGGCTGTCTCTTGCAGCCACGCCTCCACTTGACGATGGTCAGTGCTAGGCTTCATTCGCTCTGCCAACACCTTGCCGGCTTCGGATACCGTATAACTGATAACCGATTCCTTGATTTTGTCGTACTCTAATCTTTTCAACGTAGCTTCATTCATTGCTTGTTAGCCTCCTTATAATAAAAAAAGACAGGAACAGAACGCGGGCGCGTTCCGTTCCTGTCTTCATTGATCGACATAGCCCCTATACAGAATATGAATAAGCTAACCATCGTAACGCAAACAACGCTATGAGTGCTTATTCGTAAAAATCTGTATAAAAAAAGCCGTGCTGCTAGAGCACGGCGATTGGCACCTGTCGAATGCATTCAGGCGGAAATCCTCATGTTCTTAACTCATGGCGGCGAATGGCGAAATAGAGCCTTGCGCATACAGATTTCCTGACATGCGAAACAAGACTTGTCGTACATTCGACCTTATCCAATTTAGGAGTTAAGAACACCGGTAATCATTAAAATTTCCCCTTTAGGCATGTAATACTTTTACTTTACAAAAAAACTAGCTTGTCTGTCAAGCGAATCCGATTGCTCACACTTCAACCACTAGACCCGTATAAGCGAATGAAGCGTTATGAGGCAACGGATACGGATGGCGCAAATCAATATCATGAGACATATGCGTGAAATAGGTTGTCCGCGGCTTCCACTTCTGGATAAGCGCCAGCGCTTCTGTTACGTCGTATACGGAACGCGTATCGTAGGCATAAGGCTCTTCATAGAAGCTCGTTCCGAAGATGAGCAAGTCCAGCCCCAATAACGGCTCTTGCTCCTGTTCGGACAACCCAATCGAATCCGAGCAATAAGCCCAAGCAACGTCTGATTCCTTGTGATCGAAACGAAACGCATATGAATAACCATTTTTCCCATGGTTGACGCGCCAGGCTCGTGCAAGCCAATTGCCGATTGTGATCGGCTCATCGAATGACCGAAATTCAATATGGGTGGCCAACCATGGAAAACGGGCTAATATCTCCGATATCACTTCCGACGGCGAATAGGCGACTCCCCTCTTCCCAAGCCAACGGCAGGCATCCGCCCACTCGACAAGTCCGCCAATATGATCAAAGTGCGCATGCGTAATAAGGATGGCGTCTACCTGACGTGCACCAGCCTCTTCCATCTGCCTTGCCCAGTCCGGTCCGCAATCGATCCAAACATTACCTGCAATTTCGTCAACGATTTGCAGAGAAGATCGATAGCGCTTATTCACCTGCGTTGACCTCGCTTCTTCGCAAACCGGACACCCGCAGTATACGCGCGGTACGCCCATCGCATCGCCCGTACCTCTAAACATCAGCTTCGTCATAGTGGCAGAAGCTCTACTTTGTCCGCTTCACGCAGCTTCGCCATCATATCAAGCCACTCCTGCGGTTTATTCGGAAGAGCTACATAGTAACCTTCAAGAAATTGCGCAATGAGTGCTGCATCAAGAGATTCCAATGTCTCATCCTGCGGCATGAAGCATAGATCCAGCTCAGACACCGCTTTTCCTTCGTGATCCCAAGAAGGGTGTACATATGGGAAGTTAATCCGTTTATATCCGATATGCGACAGCACCTCGCGTCTAACGATCGGATTCATTGGCGACACGCCTCCGAATTCATGGATGCCTGCTCGATAAGGATCATACACCTCGGCGAACATGCCGATCGGCGTTATGCCGGATTCGTCTGCGAGTCGCTGCAAATCCGCTTCACGCTTGCGATACAAGAAACGTCCAATGCCCATCGATGGACGGCCGATTATTGTGAAATCAGTCATGGCAACCCGAAGCAACGGATAATAACGGTATTCGGTCGAGCCTACAACGTCCTCTCCATGCAAGGCTGCATAGACATGAATGGACGGATCTTCGAGCGGCTCCCGCCAAAGCTCATACTCCAATACCTCTTCAGGCGGGAAAATCGTTTGAAGCAGCTCGTGCAGCTTCTTAAAATAAGGATCCTCTATGGAAGTAATACGATGATAAGTAAGCATAGCGACAGCAACTCTCCTTAATCGTGAAATGGATTTCGCCACTCCATAATGGCGGCGCAGTTATGAGATTGTTCGTCCTCCAAATAATGATGTGCGACGCCAACCGGCGTTCTTCCGCAGCGAAGCAGAAACGAAATGACCGGATCATTCCAATCGCCTTGAACAACGCGTTCTAAATAATGTTCAGGGGTGGCTTCATGGGCTTTGGCCGCGTAACCCGGCATCCTGCCTCCGCCCAGCAGCCTCGTCAGACCTAGCTGCACAACCGTCTCGTACATCGATTGCATAAGCCACTTGCCAATCCCCGACTTGCGATATTCAGGGATAACGCCTATATCAACGACGTATAAGGTATCGCCGATCGGATTATGATTGCGTATGTAGCCGTTATCGGTAATCGTTGCCCAATCGTGATGATCACCATAACTGTTCATATCGACGATCAGCCCGGTCATTGAAGCAATAATACGTCCATCAACTTCTGCACATAAGGCCCCGCTCGGAAACCTTGCGATATGCTCGATGAGTTGATCTTTGTTCCACAATAACTCTTCGGGAAAGGGCGGCGGGAAGCATAGACGCTGAACATCGATTAGCGAATCGAAGTCAGTTACCTCATAATTACGAATCGTAGCTTGCTTCGGAATGCCATTTATGAAGATGTATAATTGCTTATTCAATGTATATCGCCCCCATTAACCGATAACGATTACTTCCAATCGGGATACAAATCGGTGCGGCGATCCCGCCAAGTCGTAACGGAGCCAGCCGTTCTAACATCCTCGAGAAGCGATAGGTCAAGATCGGCAACGATAAGCATATCCGCGTTGATAACGCCTTCGGAAAGAATACCTGCTGGCGGGAATGGAATATCGTTAGGCGTAATGACCGCTGCCTGACCATAATTGGCACGCATAAAGTCGACTTTGCGAAGAGAACCGACAGTACCGGCCGCTACGATATAAACTTGATTCTCAACTGCTCTCGCGTGACAGCAGTAGCGCACGCGGTAGAAGCCATGTCGATCATCCGTACAGGATGGACAGAAAATAACATCCGCGCCTTTGGCACGTGCCATCCGTACAATTTCGGGAAACTCGATATCATAACAAGTAAGCATCGCTATCGTGCCGAACTTAGTCTCGAATACTTCAAGTCCCTCTCCCGGAGACATACTCCATTCACTGACCTCTGTAGGCGTTAAATGGATTTTGTGCTGAACATCGATTTTGCCGTCCGGATGGAACAGATGCGCCGCATTGCGCAGCTTACCGCCGCCTACTTCCACAACATGCGTTCCGCCGATGATATAGACATCGTATTCCGCTGCAAGTGCTCGGAACAGTTCCACATACCTATCGGTATAGGCTGGCAGTTGCTCAATAGATTGCGGCTTCCCGTCCCCGCCCGGAATGGATAACAGCTGCGTAGTCATAAATTCGGGAAATAAGATGAACTCCGCTCCGTATTCCGATGCATTGCGCACATAATGGGTTACTTGCTCCGAGAATTGCTCGAAGCTATTAATATCCTCTAAATGATACTGAACAGCTGCTGTTCGAAATTTCAAGCGACTCCCGCCTCCCCCTCAAGTAACTTGCGAATCCTTTTGTATAAACTTATTAATGTCTTTCTGCTGCAAACTATCTACGCTGTTTGAATTGAATCGTAATCGTCGTACCGAGATCAGGCAAACTGAATACGTCTACCTTGCCTTCGTGCAGGTCGACGATCCGCTTAGCAATGGACAACCCCAGTCCAACGCCGCCAGTCGCACGGCTCCTTGCTCCGTCAACACGGTAGAACCGCTCGAACAGATGCGGGATCTCATTTTCCGGAATGCCGATACCTTTATCCTTCACTTCGATCTTCACGATATGCTTGACGAGGGTGACCGATACGTCGATCGGGTCCTTCGAATATTTAATCGCATTATCAAGTAAAATAACGAGCAATTGTCTAATCTTATCCTTATCTCCGACCATACGAACGACCTTAGACAATGCCTTAACGCGAATCGGCCGTTGGAACGTCGTTTGCAGCATCGTCGCAAGCTCGTCTACCATTTGAACGACGTCGAAGTTCTCCTGCTTCAACCAATCCTCTTGTTCGGCCTCCGCAAGCATCAGCATCGACTTCGTTAACGTTTGGAGACGATTCGCCTCCTTGTCGATCGCGTCTATCGCCTCGTTGCGAACGTTCTCGTCATCACGACCCCAGCGCTTCAGCATCCCCGCATAGCTGCTAATGACAGTAAGCGGCGTCTTCAGCTCATGCGAAGCATCGGCAACGAATTGTTTCTGTCTGGCAAACGTACGATCCAGCCGCTCAATCATTTGATTAAATGCTCTTACAAGCTGCAGAAGCTCCGCTGATTCCTCGCGATTGCTCAGCTCAATCTTCCTCAGCTTACCGCTTCGGTCGATTTCCCTCATCGTATTAACCATTTGCTGAATCGGAGCCGTCAATCTCGACGTGAACCAATACGTGCCGAAGATCGCGAACAGAATCGCGCCGCCGCTCGTCACGCTAAGCGCAGCAACGAGTACCTGCAAATAGTTGTCGAGTTCATCCAATATACGATTAACCTCAAGCATCGCAATAACACGATTTCCGTCATAGAGCGGTACGCGCATAAACAGAATGCGCTCGCCGCCCTTCGAAATCATGCCGGTATGCGTGTACATTTCGAAGCTTGCCGGAAGCTCAAGCAGCACCTGATCGGAACCGGTAATATTAACGACGCGGTTGTTCGGCAAAATAATGCGGATCATTTCGTTCACATTATAATACTCATTAAGCAGGTCCGCCGAATTAAGTCCTCTGCCGCTCTGTATTCGGGGGTTCTCCAGCATGAGATTGACTTTGTTGGCGATCACTTCTTCTTCGCTCTCGGTCGTAATCTTAATGACATAGAAATAGACAAATATATTAAACAGAATAAGAATAAATATTAGCCAAAAAATAGTAAACAGCGTAAATCGTTTGCGCAGCGTCATGCATCGGGCTCCTTAATCATATAACCGACGCCCCGTACCGTATGGATCAGCTTGTGCCGATACCCTTTATCCAGCTTTTGCCGCAAGTAACGGATATAGACGTCAACGAGATTCGTTTCGCCGATAAAGTCGTAGCCCCATACTTCGGATAAAATATCTTCGCGTGATTTCTCTTCGTTTTTGTTCTCCACTAAATAAACGAGCAGCTCGAACTCGCGAGGCGTAAGCTCGATCACAATATCCTTACGGAACACTTTGCGAGTTCGAAGCTCTATCGTAAGATCGCCGACTTTAATCATATCGGAGCCTTCCGCTTCCTTCGGATACTGCTGGAATATACGCAAAATATTGCGCACGCGAGCCAGCAGCTCCTCCATCGCAAAAGGTTTAGTTATATAATCGTTAGCACCATGCTCGAAGCCGCTTACTTTGTCCGGCACAGTATCACGAGCGGTAAGCAAAATAATCGGTACCGGATTGCCGGCTTGTCTTACAAGCCTCAGCACTTCGATCCCGCTCATTTCGGGCAGCATGACATCAAGCAGAACAAGCTCCCATTCGCCCGAGGACGCCATCTCATAGCCAGTACGTCCATCGGCAGCCGTTCCAACCGTATAGCCCTCATGCTCAAGCTCTAGCTGCAAAATACGGGCAATGCCCGCTTCGTCTTCAACGACAAGAATACGCTCTTTCATAATGTAGTTCACCTGCTTCCAGTGTTCGTTAATGAGCCTTGAAATTATCATAATGAAGCCGTTTCACAAAAGCAAGCGACCTTAGCGCTCCATAGACCAAGCTTCGACATCCCAAGTTTTCGTTACCCAATCCTCGTAAAACTCAGGTTCATGGGATACGAGTACAACCGTCCCTTTATAAGCCTTAAGGGCACGCTTAAGCTCAGCCTTCGCTACGATGTCCAGATGGTTCGTCGGTTCATCGAACAAAATCCAGTTGCTCTCATGCATCAACAGCTTGCATAGACGCACCTTCGCCTGCTCGCCGCCGCTAAGCTGGTTCAGCGCGCGCGTAATATGCTCGTTCTTAAGTCCGCAT
Organism: Paenibacillus sp. YIM B09110; assembly: GCF_037167145.1. Lineage (NCBI taxonomy): Bacteria > Bacillati > Bacillota > Bacilli > Caryophanales > Paenibacillaceae > Paenibacillus > Paenibacillus sp. YIM B09110. The sequence goes on from NZ_JBANSP010000010.1 coordinate 136,121, forward strand.
CTTGCAAGCGCAGCGCGAACTTCATGCTGATTCATGAACGAAAATTCATTCCACACATCATCGAGAGGAGTCATCGTAGGCGCCTTCGATTCCTGCTCGAAATAGGCAGGGCTCAAGTAGTCGCCGCGATACAGCGTACCTTCGAGCGGCTCGATCACACCGAGAATCGTCTTCAGAAGCGTTGACTTACCGACGCCGTTACAACCGACAATCGCAATCTTGTCTCCGCGTTCAATGAGCATATCCATGCTTGGAAGAAGCGGCCTCGTATAGCCGATGACCATGTTTGTCGCCTCGAAGACGACTTTGCCGCTTGTTCTTGCTTCCTTGAAGTTGAAGGTCGGCTTGCCTGCTTCCTCAGGTTTATCGATTCGCTCAATGCGGTCAAGCTGCTTCTCGCGGCTCTTTGCCCGGCCCGAAGTGGACGCTCTTGCCTTATTGCGCTGAATGAAATCCTCTTGCTTCTTAATATATTCCTGCTGTTTCTCGTAAGCATCGATATGCTGGGCCTTGTTCAGATCGGCCATTTCGAGAAACTTATCATAATTGGCCGTATAACGCGTCAGCTTCGCAAATTCCAAATGATAAATAACATTGGTCACATTGTTCATGAAGCTTGTTTCGTGAGAAATAAGTATAAAGGCGTATGGATAGTTTCTCAAATAGTTCGTCAGCCAGCTAATATGCTCATCATCCAAATAGTTCGTAGGCTCGTCGAGCAATAGTACCGTCGGCTTCTCGAGCAGCAGCTTCGCCAGCAGCACCTTCGTCCTTTGGCCGCCGCTTAGGGCAGCGACGTCACGATCAAGCCCGATCGCGCCAAGACCAAGACCGTTCGCCATCTCCTCGACTTTAACGTCGATGAGATAGAAGTCGCCGAGCTCCAGCTCCTCTTGAATTTCACCCATTCGATTTAGCAGCTGCTCAAGGGTGTCTTCGTCGGCATCCGCCATTTGCTCGGCAATTTGGTTCATCTCCTGCTCCAAGACGAGCATGGGAAGGAAGGCGTCCTTCAAGACGTCACGAATCGTTTTGCCTGGGGTAAGCAGCGTATGCTGGTCCAAGTAGCCATAGCGAACGCGAGGCGTCCACTCTACCTTGCCTTCGTCCTTCAGAAGCTTGCCGGTCAATATATTCATCATCGTTGACTTGCCCGTTCCGTTAGCGCCGACAAGTCCTACATGCTCGCCCGCCAGCAGTCTGAACGAAACGTTCTTGAACAATGTACGATCGCCGAAAGTATGGGATAATTGCTCTACCGTTAATAAGCTCATTAGTGTATTAACTCCATTCATGCTTGTTCGATCTTATCGGCAAATGCAATAGCCCTTGCTTCAAATAATCCGTACTAGTGTACCACAATTATCGCGATATTGCGTTATTTTCATTGGCGATCAGCTCAACAATAGGCTTCAGAGCCCTTCTAAGCTGCTTGCCAATAGCCGAATGAGCGCTCATCCGCTTGCCGCTCCACATGAGATTCAACAATGCATCATTAGGTAATAAAGGAATCGTCGCGGCCGGAGGTTTAGGAAACAGCCTAAGCCAGTCTTTGCGGCCATTAAACTTCGTATCCTTATTGCCAATCCATATGAGCTCATGCCCCTTATGCTGCAGCTCCTCCTGGAGAAGCTCCAGTCGCCGCAAGGATCCCGCTTGCCACTTCGCAACGAACGGATCTGCTATTACGATGACAAATCGGGACTTCGTAAGCCAATAATTGCTATCCGACTGCTCCCATTTGCTGGAGAAATCGATCAACGCAACCGACTCGCCGCTTTGCCTCAGCACATCTTCCAGCGCCTCTCCCGGATCTGCCTGTCCTTGTGCATCTGCGAACTCATGATTTACCGCATACCAATGTATCTCACTACTTTCTTCCAAGCCATGCAAATATCGCTGCTGGTTATGGCTGGTAAAGGTTTCGGCTGTACGCCACTCAATGCCTTCATGCAGAGCTTGGCGCCACTCTGGCGCAAGTCGAACATACTCGATAGCGGCAACGTCCTTCCTTTGCTTCTCATGCAGCAGCTCCGCCAGCAGCGGTGTTAGGAAGGTCGCTCCGGCGCCGGCATGCAAAGAAAGAACGCTTATAAGCAACCGCTGCCGCATGCCGCCACGCGGCTGCGCGTGAGTGTCTACAGCTAAGCGCACACCGCTAGGAACAGTTAACGATTTTAACTCATATTCAACCTCGGTCATCGATGCATATCGAATTGACGGATCACTTTGCAGCATCCGCTCAAGTATATTAACAAATGGAGCAGGCCATTTGCCTGACAGCCCCTTGCGAATAGATAGGTGATGCTGCGGCATATAAATTCCGCCGCCGCTAGCCATATAATAAAGCAGCATCCCGAGTCCGTAAATATCCGTGCGCTCATCGCTTTGCTTCTTGGCAAGCTGTTCCGGCGCAGCAAATTGAATTGTTCCGAGCTGCATCGTATCTTGCAGCTGACCCGCTTTGAACGTACGCGATATGCCGAAGTCGATGACCTTCGCATTACCGCTGTAATCGATCATAATATTCGATGGCTTCAGATCACGGTGTATAATCGGTCGAGGTTGATTATGAAGGTAGGAAATTGCGGAGCATAGCTGAAGCCCTATTCGAATTACTTCTTCGAACGGGAAAACGGACAACGGTTTTTCAAGCATCTCCGATAACGTCTGTCCTTCAATAAAGTCCATGACGAATGCTTCTTCTCCTTCAGCTTCAATACGGAAGCAATCGAAGATAACAGGCAGATGTTGATGACCCAGCTTCATCAGAGTTGCAGCTTCTTCTGTATACATCCCGTCACGAATGCCAGATCCCTTGACCACTTTAAGCGCCCTTCTAACGCCGTTCAGCTTCCTATCCAACACGGAATAGACGACTCCCATGCCACCGTGACCAATCAGCCGATCAATCTCATAACGATCGCCGATGACTTGACCTCGCTGCCACGTACGATATTGCGCTTCTCCTTGTTCCGACATCCATATTCCCCCTTTGATATATAAAAAAGCATCCCGATCAATCCTGTTCACATACAGGAGGATCGGGATGCTTTCCCAATTTCAATTCATTGTAATTACCCCTAATTTAGCATAGAAGGTTACCATTCTTCAAGAGATTAGTAAACGCCATATAATCGTTATTTAAGTCCGCTAGTGCTGATTCCCTCAACGATATACTTTTGGAAAGCGAAGAAGATCGCAAGGACAGGCAGCAAGCTTACGATTGACATGGCGAACATCGCGCCCCAGTTGGAAACGGTGTCGCTGTCGAGGAACATTTTCAGACCCATGGATACCGGATATAAGCTAGGACGATTCAAGTAAAGAACCGGTCCGAGCAGATCCTCCCAGCGCCAGTAGAACGAGAAGATCGCAGCTGTAGCAAGCGCAGGCACGACAAGCGGCAGAATGATGCGGAAGAACAAGCGGAACTTGCCGCAGCCATCGATCGTTGCCGCCTCATCAAGCTCAGTCGGGATCGTCCGAATGAACTGAATAAGCAGGAAAATAAAGAACGGAATGCCGAAGTATTGCGGAACGACGATCGGTTTGATCGAGTTAAGCCAATCAATCTTCGCGAATAAAATATATTGCGGCACAAGCACGACATCATGCGGCAGCATTAGCGTAACCATCATAATGCCGAACCAGAACGACTTGCCGACAAAGTTCAACCGAGCAAAGCCGAAGGCAATGAACGCCGATGATAAAACGGCGCCAATCGTAGAAATGACAACAATCTTAAGCGAGTTCATGATGAAAGTTCCGAAGGATTGTCCGGCGATGCCGACCCAACCGATTTTGTAATTATCCCATATCCATGGCTGCGGAATAAGCGAATCTGCCGTTGAGAAGATCAGATTGCTTTCCTTGAAGGAACTCATGAGCAGCCATAGAACCGGATACACCATGCCAAGCGCCAACGCTGCAACAAATAGGTGATAGATCGGCCACTTCATTTTTTTGATTGTCATTATTAATGGCCACCTTTCGACTCGTAATGAACCCAGCGCTTAGACGTCCAGAACAGTAAACCTGTTAGGATCGCGATAATGATCAGCATAATCCATGCCATAGCCGATGCATAACCCATATCGAAGTAAACGAATGCTTGGCGGAATAAGTACAGCGAGTAAAGCAGTGTACCGTCAAGCGGACCGCCTTCGCCTTTGGAAATAATGTAGGCTGGCACAAATGTCATGAACGCGCCGATGGTCTGCATAATCGTGTTAAACAAGATTATTGGGCTCAGCATTGGCAGCGTGATTTTGAAGAAACGAATAATAGGTCCCGCACCGTCAACATTGGAAGCTTCGTACAGTTCTCCCGGGATATTTTTCAGACCTGCCAAGAAAATAAGCATGGAAGAACCGAATTGCCATACCGACAATGTAATAAGCATCCAAAGTGCTGCTACAGGCTCTGCAAACCATCTGACGCTATCTAAACCGAGGAAATTCAGGAAATGGTTGATTACGCCTTCGTCGCCGAATAGATTGCGCCACATGATCGACACGGCTACGCTGCCGCCGATGATGGAAGGCAAATAATAAACCGTCCGATATAACCCGATTGCTTTCGAGGCTGTGTTCAGTATCATTGCAATGAATAAGGCGAATGCCAAACGAAGCGGTACGCCAATGAATACATAAAGAAACGTAACTTTAAGCGATGCAAAAAACTTCGAATCATTCGTAAACATTTCCGTGTAATTTTCCATACCGATGAAGGATGGCGTCGATAACAGATCGTAATCCGTAACTGAGAAATAGAGCGAAGCAATAGCCGGCACTAAAGTGAATATCAAAAATCCGAATACGAACGGTCCGATAAAGGTATACCCGATAAGGTTATTTTTAAGTGACAGCGATTTCATAGTATCCAACTCCTATACGAAGACTTACGTACCTGACCGTGTAGAACCATGCTCCGAGAAGTAGAGAAGCGACGGCCGATCATGTCGACCAGCCATCGCTTCTACTCAGGCAATGTTATTTATTTTTCTTAAGAATAGAGGTAGCTTCGTCTCTGAATTTCTTAGCTGCTTCTTCAGGCTTGATCTTGTTGTAGTTCATTTGCTCAGCAAGGCTAGTCAACGATTTGAACACTTCAGCGGAACCGATCGGATCTGCCGGGTCCATTGGGGAGCTGTTCGACTCCGCCCATGCTACATAGTCGTAAACTTGGATTTGAGCTTCAGTGGATACTTCTTTCAACGCTTCTTTTACTTTCGACGATACTGGAACACCGCGATCGCCAAGGATCAATTTGTTCGCTTCGATGTCGTTAACGAAGAAGTTGATGAACTTCGCTGCTTCTTCTTTCACTTTCGAGTTCTCCGATACGGAGAAGAACATCGACGGTTTCATGAACAAACCTTTTGCCATATCAGGGCCTACCATTGGCGCAAGCGCCAGCGGACGGTTAGCAACTTGCTGTAAGCCTACATATTGGTTGGACCATTGCCATACGCCGATTCCTTGGTTCAGAACAAGGTGGCTGTCTTCTGCGCCTTTGATCTGTGCCAGTACGTCTGGCGAAGGAACTGCGCCGTCGATTACGAGCTTGGACAACATGCCGAAGAAGTCAACGAACAGTTGGTCGTCTTCGTAGCCAAGGCCTGTGCCTTCAGCGTTGAACAACGTTTTGCCAAGCGTACGGAGGTAGTAGCCGAAGAATACTTCAGGACGCATACCGTTGTCGAAGAACAATCCAGCATCCTTCGCTTTAGCAGCCATGCTTACGTAATCGTCCCAAGTCCAGTTCTCAGGGATCGATTCGATGCCCGCTTTTTTAAGCAGCGCCGGGTCGTAGTTGAAGCCGAGTGCGTTAACGCCAAGGTTCATACCGTACAGCTTGTCCCCCAGCTTGCCGCCGTCAATCGCGTTTTGCGAAATGTCGGTAACATCGATTTGGTTACCGATGTAAGGAGTCAGATCAGCCAGTTGATTTCTTCCCGCATATTGGGAATAGTTTTGCGTGTCGATTTGGATAATGTCCGGAAGCTCGTTCGCAGCCGCTTGCGGTGCAAGCTTCTTCCAGTAATCATCGTAGTTCGCATATTCCATTTCAATAGTTACATGAGGGTTTTTCGATTTGTACATTTCAATAACTTTCATCGTGTAATCGTGACGAGGCTGTCCGCCCCACCAAGCGATGCGAATCGTAACCGGTTTAGCTTCGTCCGATCCATTCGCCTCTTCGCCGCTCTTTGCCGTGTTCGTTGCATCAGGCTTGTTCGTACTGTTGTTGCTCGTGTTGTTCCCGCCGCATGCGCTTACAAGAACAAGTGCGAAGGCCATGAGCAGTAGAAGCATTTTTTTGCGAGCTTTCATTTTTGATACGCCCCTTCCAAACTTTTATGTTGTCTACAACGTTATTATAGGTCGAATGTCGAAATGTCGGAATTCAAAAAACCGCTTTCTTTGTTAAAAAAACAGAGATCGCCATCACGGCGACCTCTTATATTCCGATGGCGTAAAGCCGGTATGCTTCTTAAACACTTGACTGAAATATTGCGGATTGTCGCCGAAGCCAAACTTCTCCGCAAGCTCGAATACCTTCACGTCTCCTGTCGTTTCAATCTCCTTAATAGCCAGTTCCATACGCATTCTAACGACGTAATTGGAGAACTTCTCCCCCGTCTCCTTCTTGAACAGCTTGCCGAGATAATCAGCATTCATATATAAAATTTCGCTCGATACCCAGTTCAGCGACAAATCCGGATTCGATATATGCTCTTCAATGACATGTACCATTTTGTGAATAATGGAGGAATGTTTCTTCGTATGCAGGCTATAATTGTTCATGCAAATGAGTTCAGCGTTCGCTGTCACGAACTGTTCAATCGTTCTAAGCGTGCTCAAGCTGTCGAAACTTGCGATTTTTTGTAAAAATTCATTAATCTGCTCCGCCTGACCTTGCCTTGTGATCGATACGTACAAAGGAATAACATACGATTTGACTAAGTGCATGTCCATACGCTGCTCAGCCAACATGGCAAAGTAATGAGCAAGCTCCTGCTTAGCTATTTCCCAATCCCCGGATTTAATGTGCATGCATAAATGCTCGTCATCGTAAATGAAGGTTGCCTGCGGTTTGCCTGCCGCATCAGCAATGTCATTACGCGTAATGATGCTGCCTTCCCCCAAGTAAAACTGGTAGTTCAAGCATTCCAGCGTCTCGCGATACATGCTGCGAGCTTCCGTAATACGCCCAGGCGTGCTGACAGCAATCGTAGCGTCAAGCTTGTAATAAGAAGCGAACGTTTGTTTAATCTGTTTCAGCTGATCGAACAGCTGCTCACTCTCGGAAGTGATCTTCGTTAGAAGCAGCACATGCTTGCCGATTGTTGTACTGAGCAGAACGGTTGGATGGCTTAAATAGTCGCTGGCAATGTTCTTGATCGCGAACAGATGCTCGAACTCGAATTTGCCTTCGATCTGGAACAGCAGCAGTTGAACGCTATCGTCCTCGATCTCAATGTGGAACAGCTCGCCGTAATCGTCCCAATCTCGCTGGCCGTATGTCTTATTCGTGACGAGCTCCTTAAGGAATTGCTCCTTCGCATGCGGCAGTACCTTCCTAAGCTCTTTCTGAATATTAGCCATGAAGTCCGCCTGTGAATGCTGTTCGTTAAGCTGCTCAATTACTTCCGTTAACGCTTGAATGATCGTATTTTCATTACAAGGCTTGAGCAGATAATGTTTGACGCCGAACTGCATAGCCGTACGCGCATAATCGAATTCACTGAAGCCTGACAGCAGTATGAATGCGATATGCGGAAATAATTCATACACCTTCTCAACAAGCTGGAGTCCATCCATGCCAGGCATCTTAATATCCGAGATGATAATATCCGGTTGATTTTCCTTAATGAAAGCAAGCGCTTCAAGACCGTTGCGCGCCGTCCCTGCCAGCACCATATTGTGAGTGTTCCAGTCGATGGTGCGGGAGATGCCTTCAACGATAATCCGCTCGTCATCGACGAGCAGTACTTTATACATCGGATTCCCTCATTTCATACGGAAGCCTGAGCGTAACTCTCGTGCCTCCGTTTACTTTGCTCTCCACATGGATGCCGTAAGCGTCGCCGTATAAGAGCTTGATACGGTCCTCGATATTTTTCAGTCCAAGACCGGATCCCTTTGTCTTCACTTCGCCGCTCAGCAGCTTGGACACTAACTGCTCTTCCATGCCGGGGCCATTGTCCGTGACGGAAATATATAATTTGTCATCCTCGTCATAAGCGCGAATCCGGATGCTGCAGGTATCAATCATCTGCTCCAAACCGTAATTGACTGCATTCTCGACGATCGGCTGCAGCGACAGCTTGGGCAAGGTGCAATGCGCCAATCGCTCCGGTATGTCGATGTCAAAATCCAACCGCTCCTCGAATCGGAATTTCTGTATCGTAACGTAATGACTTACAATCTCCAGTTCCTTGCTGATTGGAATAAGCGGTTCCTTCAGGTTGATCGAAGTCCGCAGCAGCGAGCCAAGCGCTTCGACCATCAGAGAAATATGCGTCTGATTGCTCAGCTTAGCCGACCAATTAATCGATTCCAGCGTATTGTACAGAAAATGTGGATTAATCTGCGCTTGCAGCGCTTTGAATTCGGTGTCTCGAATCGTTAGCTGCTTCACATAGTTTTCATGAATCAGCTCATTAATCCGCTCCACCATGATTCGGAAGTTGCGGTGCATCTGACCGGCTTCGTCCATGGCGAGAGCTTGCTCATTGGGCTCATCCGCATATTCGAAATTGCCGAGCTGCACCTTCTTCATCTTCGCGTTCAAACGCTCAATCGGCTTCGTAATCCCATTGGCAAAACGGATCGAGAACAAAATAATACATAAGAACAGAACGGCAAAAATAACGATAATCGTCTGCTTGACCTTCACAATGCGCTCGAAAATATCATCAAACGGTATGAGGGTATAGTAGGTCCAGTCCGTGTACGTACTCGCGATATACGTTACGAAATATTGTTTGCCGTTCATCTTCATCATCTCATAGCCGCTGTTTTGTCCCATACCCGGCAGTCGAGTAATCGGTATGTCAGTCGCTCCCTGATCCGGATAAATCAAATTATTGTCCTGCAAAATAATAAGCTGCGCATCGGAGCTGTTCATCCGCATTCCTTTGGCGAAATCATTAAACAATGCTCTCATATCGATGCGAATGGCCAGCGTGCCGAGGTTGTCGAGCTTAAGCTGCTCAAAGGAACGAATCTCCCGTGCCGCAACCAAAGCATGATCGTTGGAATCCGGAGCGATCCATGTATTGCCGCCCTGGTTCGGATTGGTCTCGGCTTTAATCAGATCAAGACGATTCTTGAACATCGTAATCGAGCTTGTCCCTACGGCATATTCATTATCGAAAACATCGTATAGCTGTGACGAGAGCACATATTTGTCAAGTGCGCCGATGTTGACCATCCGCTCGATGATCTTCGTTCGGACGACGTAGTTATCGTAATCGGAACCGCCGGATTTGATCGATCTCAGATAATTCTGAAGCGTAGGATCTGTCATAATCATGAAGCTCAGCTTCTCCATCTTCTTGAGCTCGTTCTCGATGCTTAGCGAAGATAGGCTTAGCACTTTGGAAGACTGTTGATAAACCTCTTCGTCATAAAATTCAAATGCGTATTGCTGGACAACGACTCCGATTACAGCAACGACACCCATGATGACCGAAATAAGCACGAACAGCTTATGCTTAATCCGCAAATTCGTATAAAGCGCTTTCAAATTAGGCATCGTTCCAAGCCTCCATCCATTACGAGTATTAGGCCCTTGCGGGAAGGGCCTAACGCTTGTCCACACCTCATGACTGTACTACTTACTTTTTCTGCAAATACAACGTAATCTCTTCGCGGTTATGGAATAATTGCTTCGCCTTCTTAAGCTCGAACACTGATTCCAGCTTCGCAATGACCTCGCGGATAGTTTGCATCGGCTTGCGATGCATAAGCTTGATCGTAATGATCGCCGTAGCTTCTTCCGCAAGCGCTGCTTCCAGATCAAGCACGAGCCGCGACATAAGCATCGGACTCCAGCTCATATCGCATACGAATAGATCGAATGATCCTGGCTTCAGCTTGATTTCCGAAGCGTTCCGCTTCAAATAAGTGAGAGCCGGATGATCAACAATCGACGGATGCAGCTCAGCCGGATCGACAGCCGTAACGCGAAGCCCTCTCTCCAGCAGCAGCGACGTCCAACCGCCAGGCGCTGCGCCAACGTCGAGCGCTCTGCGGAATTGCTCATAACGCAAGCCGAATGCCCGCTCTGCTTCCAGCAGCTTGAACTTCGCGCGAGATACTTGTCCTTCCTCTCGTTGGAAGCGAACCGCGCCGCCAGGCCAGTCAGAGAGCATGTCCTGCGGTGATCCAAAACCAATATACAGCTTCGACGCTGCCGCATAGATTGCAATGATTATTTCAGGCTGCTGAACGACCGGCTCCGCTCCCACTTCCGCTAAGGCTGCATCGATTACCGCTTTCGTCTCGGATGCCGAATGGATGAAAGCCGTTCCGTGCGCTCTCCGAATATGAACGGCGGTGCGCTTACCCGCGAACTGCTGCGAGGCGCTGCGCACCACTACTGAGAGCTGCTCCATATCTTCGGCATCGCCTGTTATTTCTACCGTTCTGTCCACAACCTGTATATGTCGCAAAAAGATCGGTTCGCGCTGATGGACAGCTTGCAACGTTTCTTCCCGTTCAAGCGGACTATTCATGAGGAACACTTCCCCTGCCGCTAGCTGTGAGAAGGTTACACCGTCAATAATCCGGCGCAGCTCCTCTATTGCGTATGGCGAATAACTCTGATTCGCCGTTCCGATCCATTCAGTCAATGTTTGTGCCTCTATTCTTAAGTTTAGGATAAACGACCAAATGTCTGCGTATTAACAGGAGGAATTCCAGTTAATGTCGCAGACTTCGATGTGAGACGAACTACAAATGATCTCCATTAGCCGTGCCTAACTCGTTGCCATTTTCTGTAGAAGGGAATCTGGCATGGGACCATTATGGAGCTTTGTCGTCTCAGGTGCATTTTGGTAAAGCTCATGATACATTTGCAAGCGACCTGATACGCTCGACGTATGCAAATAAATGTGCTCGGGATAACGTCCGGTTGCTACGATATGTCTCACAACCTCATATCCCGTAGGCTGCGCCCAGCCTAAGTCATAATCGAGCGACAAGATGCCGACCGGCTCCTGATCAAGCAGAAGCTTGCATTCTTCGGCATCCTTGGCAAGCACGAACCCTTTCGGACATCCGCGATAATCGTCCAAATAGACATGAATCATGAATGAATCCCCCATTCAAACATTTGATTCAGAAGCTGCTTCCTACTTATCCTTCTGGCAGGTGCCGCAATAATAGGCTTTGCGACCTGACTGTTCCAGCTTGAGAATTGCGGCGCCGCAAGTCGGACAAGGCTCGCCCTCTCGGTTGTACACTTTAAACTTACTAATATAGCCGCCCGTTAACTGGTCGTCCGCTGCAAACGGATTGTCGCCAGCACCTCCACTTGAAATCGCTTCCTGTAGCACATTATGCATCGCTTCGAAGAGTCGTTCCCAAGTTTCCTTCTCCAGTAACGGAATTTTGGCATCGGGCAGTAAACCCGCTCGGAATAAGATTTCATCCGCATATGCGGATCCAATCGCATTCAATATGCTCGTATCTAGCAAAGCCTGCCGGATCGAGCTTCTTTTCTTGGCGAATCTGTCGATGAAACGATTCAGAGTCAGCTTCTTATCCAGCGGATCCGCGCCAAGCACGCTGAACAGCTCTTCTACTTCCCGAACTGACAGCAGCTTGATGGACTCGGAGCGCAAACCAACCGCGTACACAACTCGTTCGCCGAACTTGATTTGAACCTGTGCCGCTTTATCCGGCGCATCGTCCTCCGATCCGATGTACAAGTACGCTGTCTGAGTCAACTGAAAAATCAATCGTTTGCCGTTATCCAAGTGAAACAGCAAGTGCTTTCCTCTGCGCTCAATAAACCAAACGACAGCTCCAACAATATCCTTGCGCCATTCGTCAACGTTTACTTGAAAGGTTTTGCTGCTAGTTACTTCGATACCGGTAATTGATGCGCCTGCGAATCGATTCGTTAGCGCTCCTCGAACATGGTCTAATTCCGGCAGTTCCAACATGAAAGCTCTCTTCCTTCCTGTGCCTTCGTTTGTTTCTCTTATATCCCTCTATGTGTAGAAATATACGAGCGAAGCTCATCTAATTGTTCGCAAATGACGTCCGGCTTGCAGCCGGCTTTCTCTGCATAATAGTCGTAATTATCACGATTGGTTAACCCTGTCAGGACAAGTATCGTGCCGCAGTCCGAAGCATGGCCGGCTGCAATATCGGTAGCGATATTATCGCCGATTACCCATGTTTCCTCTGCCGATTGACCTAATCGGTTCAACGAATAGTTCATTAGAATAGGCGATGGCTTTCCTATTATGACAGGTTGCTTGCCCCCAGCGGCGGCGAGCATGGCGCCAATCGAGCCTGCTCCCGGCTGCAGCCCGTTCTCAGTAGGCAGCAGCAGATCGGGATTCGTCATAATTGATGTGGCGCCTTCCAAAATATAACGTACAGCCATTGCCAATCGAGTATAATTGAATGCCCGATCAATCCCTTGCAGCACATAATCCGGTTTGTCCTCGGTTATCGAGAGTCCAGCCTCGCTGACCGCCTCTCGAAGCCCTTTCTCTCCAATGACAAATACGGAGGCGCCGGGCGACTGCTCAGCAATATACGATGCAGCAGCCTGTGCGGAGGTGCATACATCATCCGCTTCCGCCATGACACCCATCGCTCGCAGCCTGTCGGCTACTTCCTCTGGCGTCGCGGACGAATTGTTCGTCACATATTTGTAAGCAAGGCCGCTGTCTCTTAATTCGGATATGAGAATGTCAGCATGCTCAATTCGCTTCGAACCATGATAGATTGTACCGTCCAGATCAATTAGTAGACCGCTCATCGTTCGCTGTTTGGTTGTCATTGCGGTATACCTCCTTAAGTCCTAAGAAAAACAATTGCATGTTATGCAACAGCTATTTAAGATAACCATAGCGTTCTGCCTTGCCCGTCAACCTTGATATTCGTTTGCGAAGCGCTTCCAGCTCCGCAGACTTCTTTTTATCCCGTCGCTGCAGCGGCTGGCTTCCCATATGCTCGAGCGCTTCCCGCGCATATTGCAACGCTGTATGAAAGTCTTTCTGCTTATGCTCATAATACATGGCCAGTTCCGTGCAAGCTTCAATTGCGTAAATGCCGTATGCATGCGATGAATGAATAATGACCTTCTGCCACAATAACACAGCGCGCCCCCAATTTCCAGCCTTCTTATCGCGCGCGGCTAGCATAAGAAGCGCCGATGGCGCTGCGATTTCGGAGTGAACGGCCTGCTCGAATAGGATGTCTGGCAGCTTATAGCTCCCCATTCTCTCGAGCCATAATCCTGTTCGTACCATTTCCTCCGGTTGATCGGGACGCAGAAACGTCGCAGCATCCATATCGTCTAGCAAATGACCGAATCGAATCGCTAAACTCACAAGCGACAGCATATCGATCTCATTATGACGGAATACGCCTTCCAGCGTATCGGGATCTCCCGTTGCAAGAAATTCGAAATAAAGCTGCGGAGCAAGAGAACCCGGCACATCGTCTAAACGAGTAATGCCTAGCCGTTCCTCTTCGACATGGCTTAGCTTGCAAGACGCAAGCGTATTTCTCCATATCGACCTAGCCGGATGCAAAAAATCGAGATGCAACGGTTGCCACATCCCCCGATGAAATCCGTTCAAAATAAATCGATTTTGCATGACGGGCCAATCGAAAGTTTTGCCATTATAGGTAGCCAAATACGTATAATCGTGCAGCTTCTCCGCTAAATAAGCAAGCATGGCTCGTTCCTCCGCGGGATGCCTGATAACCGCTTGCTCTACAATAATCGAGTCTTCACCTAGATAGGCAAGCCCTACCATGAACGGTACATTGCCTGTTCCAACGCCAAGACCCGTCGTCTCCAGGTCAAGAAACATGATTTGATTCGCTTCCGCAATCTTGTCATCGCCGGGATGAAAGGCTATCAGCTTGCCGGCAACGAGGCCAAGCTCCGATAACGTATGTGTTCCGTGCCGATAATGAAGCGGATATACGATCTTGCGCAGCAAAAATTGTCCCGTCTCATTCGACTGCAGCTGAACGCCAAGCTTCTTCCACTTCGGCGATAATTCTTCTACTTCTTCATCTAAAATAACTTCAGCTTTATCTACTTCCTCGAACGTCTTCGTATCCTCGCTTGCGCCATTGCCGCGCAGCCGGTTCATCCGATTCCGAAGGCCGCTCATGGCGTACCTCCCGCTTCATTAAGAAGGTCAAGCGCCTGCTGCTTGCCGAGCAGCCCTACCTCTTCAATCGGTCCTACACAGGCCGGACAACCGCTCAAGCAGGAACAAGATTGAATAACTGACTTCGCCTGCTCGATCAGCGCATCGTGCACCTCGTACAGCCGTTCACTTAGACCTATGCCACCCGGATAACGGTCGTAAAAATATATCGTCGGTCGCTGCGTATGGACGGCTTTCACCTGCGGCACGACGCGAATATCGAACGGATCGCACATTAAGTAAAGAGGCGCGATATGCACAAGTACATTCGCTATGCCGAGCAGCGCATATTGCATTTCGTTCTTGCTCTTGCGTGCCGCCGCCTCTTCGCTGAACGAGAACCAATAGCCGCTCGTATGAAGCTCCTCCTCCGGCAGATGAATCGGGCCTGAGCCGATATTTTCATGCGTGCGAAGCTTGATTTTCTTGAAAATGGTCGCTTTCGCATTGACGGTGACCTCGCCGTACTGCCGGACGAGCTCCCCTGCTTCACGTTCCTTATCCACATGGAGCACCTTAAGCTCCACAGCTAAGTTCGCATCCGTATAGTAGTCGACGTTTACTTCGCGAACATAAGCTTTTTTCTCCGGATAATCCAGCTTCTCAACTTGATATTGTACACCTTCATGAATATATATCGCTTCCTCATGAATAAGCGTAGGAGCGCTGAACCGATCAACCTCGCCTAACACGCGGCTGCCGTTCGAAATATCGATAATGACAAAATTCTCTTGCGCCGCCGAACGAAGCGAAATGTTATGAGCGGGGAACGACTGCTCCATCCAGTACCAGCGTCCGCCAGCCTTATGCAGTACCTTCTCTTCTACGAGAAATTCCATCATATCCTCAAGCGACTCGGAGCCAAACCTCTCTCCAGCCTCGAAAGGCAGCTCATAAGCCGCGCATTTCACATGATCGATCAATATAAGTAAATTATCAGGATGAATGAGCGCTCGTTCAGGCGGCCGGTTGAAGAAGAAGTCCGGATTCTGAATCATGTATTGATCGAGCGGATTGCTGCTTGCAACCATGAATGTTACAGAACTC
The DNA here is from genome assembly GCF_037167145.1 of Paenibacillus sp. YIM B09110. Lineage (NCBI taxonomy): Bacteria > Bacillati > Bacillota > Bacilli > Caryophanales > Paenibacillaceae > Paenibacillus > Paenibacillus sp. YIM B09110. The sequence continues at coordinate 151,593 of NZ_JBANSP010000010.1, forward strand.
TCTTGCCTTCTGCCTGCTCGTCCAGATTGCTGCCAAGTGCTCGCCACCGTGCCCGGATAACCATTCAACACACAAGCTTGAAGCTGACCGATGTCGATACCAAGCTCCAGCGCGTTCGTGCTGACGACACCTCGAATCTCGCCTGTTCGCAAACCATGCTCGATCTCGCGTCGCAGCTTCGGCAAATAGCCGCCCCGATAGCCCCGTATCGTCTTCGCTTCCAGCTTGTCTTTAATAATATCCTGCAAATAAGTGAGCAGCAGCTCAACCCTGACACGGCTGCGAGCGAAAACGATGGTCTGAACGCCCTGCTTCAATAACATGCCGGCCAGCTTCTGTGTCTCTAGCACACTGCTTCGGCGGATGCCCAATTGCTTGTTCACAACTGGCGGATTATAAAAAACAAAATGTTTTTCGCCCATCGGAGCGCCGTTATTATCGATTAATGCTACGCTTTCACCAATCAGCCTCTCCGCGTGGTCACGCGGATTGTCGATCGTCGCTGAGGCGCAAATGAATTGCGGATTAGACCCGTAAAATTTGCTGATACGCTTCAATCTGCGAATGACGTTAGCTACATGGCTGCCGAATACGCCGCGATAAGCATGAACCTCGTCAATGACGATGAATTTCAAATTCTCGAACAGCTTTACCCACTTCGTATGATGAGGCAGAATCGCTGAATGGAGCATATCGGGGTTCGTTACAACGATATGCCCTGCGTTACGAATTGCGGTTCTTACCGTCGGCGGGGTGTCGCCGTCGTACGTATGCGTCTTAATGTCAACTTCCATCAGATCTGCCAGCTTTTGCATCTCCGTCACCTGGTCTTGAGCCAACGCTTTCGTCGGGAACAAATACAGTGCCCTTCCCTCTTCGTTGTCCAATAATGATTGAAGGACAGGCAAGTTATAGCAAAGCGTCTTGCCCGACGCTGTCGGTGTGACCGTAACGACATGCCTTCCTTCGCTGACAGCCTGGAACGATCCCGCTTGATGCGTATATATTTCACTTATTCCCCTCGCTTGCAAAGCACCCTTGAGCGCAGGATGCAGACGATCCGGGAGAGGAACTGTTCGTGCTTGTTTCGGTTCAATGGTGCGCCAATGCGTCACATTGCCCATAATCTCGTCGTTTTGTCGTATATGCTGAAGCCATTCCTCAAGGCTTGATGCTCTGCCTGTCCAACGGTTCATGACCGTTCACTCCTCGTTAACCCCATATTGCTTTTTATTTTACAGAATACATGTTCGTGCTGCAATTTTATTTTTTGACATATTCTCTTAATGCTCATAGCAGCCCTTGCCATCTTAGCTTTTGGTCGTCGCCATATAGGGTCTCGGCTTCTATTATTCCCGTCGATCGCTAAAGCAGTGAGCTTGCAACTATACGCAACAAAAAAAGACATACAGGCGAGCTGCCTATATGTCTTTTATTACGGGCTCCATCATCTGCGATTTCTGCGGCTACTCCCGCCTCTTAATCTCTATGCACTTAAGATCAGTAGCAGCAACAGTTTGCCCACCAAACAACCGCTTAGCTTCCTCTTCCAGCTTTGGCAAATCTTCATTGTGATAGCGGCCGCTGAAATGAGTCATAACCAGTATACTAGCTCCTGCCTCGGAAGCCGTACTTGCAGCCTCAATCGTAGTGCTATGGCCGAATAAATGCGCCTTCTCCTCCATCCCTTCGGAGAAAGTAGCCTCGTGAACGAGAAGATCAGCGCCTATTGACAGCTCGAGAGCATTCGGAGATGGCGTTGTGTCACCGAGTATAGTTACGATTCTACCGGGTAAAGCAGGCGCCGTAACTTCATTCGCGTAAATAGTCGTCCCATTTTGCAGCGTAATATCATGTCCTTGCTTAAGCAAACCATATTGCGGACCGGCTGCAACGCCTAGCTGCATAAGTTTATCAACGAGCAGCTTCCCTGGCTGATCTTGCTCGACAATACGATAACCAAAGCATGGAACACGATGAATCAGCGTAGATGCCACAACAGTGAATCGTTCATCTTCAAAGACAAGCTGACCGTCCTCTTCATCCAGCTCTATAAATTGCAGCTCGTAGTCGAGTGTCGTTCCGCTAATCTCGAACACCGTCTCGATGTAGCGTCTTAACCCGCGAGGCCCAATCAAACGAAGCGGAGTGATTCCTCCATCAAACGAGCGTGTGCTTATCAAGCCTGGCAATCCATAAATATGATCGCCATGAAGATGCGTTACGAAGATCGTAGTCAGCTTGCTTAATTTAAGCGGCGTCTTCATTAGTTGATGCTGTGTTGCCTCACCTGCATCGAACAGCCACCAATCACAGCACGGCTCAGGCAACTGCAGCGCTATCGAGCTAACATTACGATGCTTGTTAGGACGGCCTGCGCCAGTCCCAAGAAACCATATGTGCACTGCCTATTCACCTCGCTGCATAGCATGTATATTCGTTAATGCCTATGAATGAAGCCCGACAGATCGGTTATCGAACCGTTGCAGGGCTTCATTACTATCTATAAAGATATCGTTTATACTTTCTCGACATTGAAGTATTGCGCCTCTGGATGTGCGAATACCATCGCAGATACCGATGCTTCCGGCTCCATCATGAAGCCTTCCGTCAGTTGTACGCCGATGTCCTCAGGTTTCATAAGATCAAATAATGGCTCTTGATCCTCCAAATTCGGACAAGCCGGATAACCGAACGATACCCGGATACCTTGATAGCGTGCGCCGTGGCGCTGCTTCATCGTCATCTCTGCAGGATCCGGATAACCGCAAATGTCGCGCATCATATGATGGACGCGTTCAGCCATTCCTTCCGCTACTTCAAGCGCTACGGATTGCAACGCATGGGAACGCAAGTAGTCGCCGTTATCCTTCCACTCATTCGCAAGATCTCGTATGCCTTCGCCAGCCGTAACGACGAGGAAGCCTACATAATCCATTACGCCGCTCTCAACCGACTTCAAGTAGTCAGACAAGCAAAGGAACGGTTCAACCTGCTGACGCGGGAATGTGAAACGCTTAATCTCTTGCGTCTGATCCTCAGGATTATAAATAATAATATCGTTGCCCGACGATTGCGCAGGGAAGAAGCGATACATGCCATGCGTGCGAATGATTCCTTCAGCACTGCCGCGGCGTAAAATCTCGTCAACAGTAGACTTGAGTTGTACAGCCTTCTCATTTCCTTCGGCAAGCAGATTGTCGACATTTCCTTTCAAGCCGAGGTGATGACCGAGCAGCATCTGCATATTCACGTAAGGAATTACATGAGGAATTGGTACATCCCGCAATACATGGCGTTCAAGATCTGGCGGTGCGAATACCGGCGCATCCGGCGATATTTTGGAACGTACCGCACGCGTAAGCTCAGGCATCTTTTTCTTCTCTTCTTCTACTTCGCCGCCCGATGCTTTATACGCAGCCATCTCCTCTTCCATACGCGTACGATGCGTAGGGTCCATGAGCTTATTGGCAATATCGAGTCCATCCATTGCATCCTTCGCATAGAGAACAAGTCCGTCATATTCAGGACCGATTCTTGTTTTCGTAAATTTACGCGTGAGCGCAGCGCCGCCGACCAGAATCGGCGCATCGATGCCCGCATTGCGCAAATCTTGCGCTGTGATGACCATCTGCTGAGCCGACTTTACGAGAAGACCGGATAAGCCGATAGCATCGACTTTCTCATTTCGGTAAGCTTCGATAAGCTGTTCGGGCGGTACTTTAATGCCGAGATTTATTATTTTATAGCCGTTATTTGATAAAATAATCTCAACGAGGTTTTTGCCGATATCATGAACATCGCCCTTAACCGTTGCAAGTATGATCTTGCCTTTCACGGACGATTCATTTTTCTCCATGAATTGCTCCAAGTAGCTGACGGACGCCTTCATGACTTCAGCGCTCTGAAGCACCTCGGCCACAATGAGCTCATTATTGTTGAACAGACGGCCAACTTCCTCCATCCCTCTCATGAGCGGTCCATTGATAACTTCCATTGCCGAATATTTCTGCAATGCTAATTCAAGGTCAGGAATCAAACCTTCCTTCGTTCCCTCAATCACGTATGAGCCAAGACGCTCTTCGAGGGAAAGATTCGATATTTTCTCCTTCTTCTCGACCTTCTTGTCGCGGAAAGCAGCTACGAAAGAAGCCAACGTCTCATCATTCGTATTGTAGATCAGCTCTTCGGCTAAACGGCGCTCTTCATCAGGAATAGAAGCATAACGTTCCAGCTTCTCCGTATTCACGATTGCATAGTCAAGACCTGCCTTAGTCGCATGATACAAGTAAACCGAGTTCAGCACTTCACGACCCGAGTCTGGCAAGCCGAAAGAAATATTGCTTAGACCAAGAATTGTTTTTGTCCGTGGATACTTTTGCTTGATCATGCGAATGCCTTCGAGCGTTTCAACAGCCGAGCCGATATATTGCGGATCGCCTGAGCCAACCGGGAACATGTTCGGGTCAAAAATAATATCAGCAGGGTTCATGCCGTATTTATTAACAAGCAAATCATACGAACGATCCGCCACTTCGAGCTTCGCTTCACGCGAAACAGCTTGTCCTCTTTCATCGATAAGAATCATGACGACAGCAGCGCCGTAACGGTGAATGAGCGGCAATATTTTCTCGAATTTGGACTCGCCGTCCTCTAAGTTAATCGAGTTGATAATGGCTTTGCCTTGAGAATACTTTAATCCTAGCTCAATAATATGGTCATAAGTGGAATCGAGCATTAGCGGCGCTTTAATTTTCTTGACGACCTGCGGCAAAAACTGATGGACGGCATAAGTCTCATCAATATCCGTATCCTGCAAGTTAATATCAATAACATGCGCTCCGCCTTTTACTTGCGCTCTTGCAATTTCGGAAGCTTCGTCGAACTTCTCTTCCTTAAGAAGCCGTTTGAACTTACGCGAACCGGAAATATTCGTACGCTCGCCGATCATAATCGGGCGGTTATCCGCTTCGATGAATACGGTGTCGATACCTGATACCGCATCCGGGTGCTCGCCCATCTTCAAACGCGGCGTATAGCTTGCCATCGTCTCCGTCAAAGCGCGAATATGCGCAGGCGTCGTGCCGCAGCAGCCGCCAGCAATATTAAGCCAGCCTTGTTCAGCAAATGCCGACATCTTCTTAGCAAGCGATTCCGGCGATTCATGATAATGGCCATTCTCATCCGGTAATCCTGCATTCGGATAACAGCTAATTGCAGCATTCGCAATTTCACTCAGCGTACGGAGATGGTCACGCATAAATTCAGGTCCAGTCGCACAGTTTAAGCCAATCGAGATTGGCTTCAAGTGCTCCAAGGAAATATAGAATGATTCGATCGTTTGACCAGCGAGCGTCGTGCCCATTGGTTCGATCGTACCCGAGATCATAATTGGCAGCTCAACGCCAAGTGCATCGAACGCATTGCGAATGCCGATACTGCCAGCCTTCACGTTAAGCGTATCCTGTGATGTTTCTAGAAGCAGGGCATCAACCTGTCCTTCAATTAGCGCTATCGCTTGCTCGTAATAGCTCTCTACCAGTTCATCGAACGTAACGCCACCTGTTACGGAAAGCGTCTTCGTCGTTGGTCCGAGCGCTCCTGCAACATAACGCGGCTTGTCGGGCGTACTATACTTGTCTGCCGCATCACGCGCAAGCTTAGCCGCAGCGAGGTTGATTTCTCTAGCTTTCTCCGGTATATCGTAATCGGCAAGCACAACGCTAGTCGCGCCGAACGTATTCGTCTCCAGAATGTCTGCTCCGGCCTCGAGGTATTGCTCGTGAATCAACTGAATTACATCCGGACGAGTTAGAACGAGCATTTCGTTACAGCCATCAAGCTCTGGACCGCCAAAATCATTTTCATTCAGGTCTGCTTGTTGAATCATTGTACCCATAGCGCCATCCAAAATAAGTATGCGCTCTTGCAGCATTTGTTGTATGGTTGGTTTAGACAATTCGTACACCCTTCCCAAAATCATTAACAATTAGTTTATCAGAATCGCTTAGGACTGAAAAGCAAATCCATCGACATCCGTCATCATTTGTTTTATAATTATTATATCATTTAATTTCTATTGGAAAAGAGGGAATGATCATGGCTGAAATTAGAATTCGCAATACCGAACAACGTATCTCCGGCGAAGAGAACGTCCGTGCATTTCTAGAACAACAGGAAGTTCTATATGAACATTGGAATACAAGCAAGCTTGCTCCCGAGCTGCAAGAAAAATTCATTCTTTCTGATGAAGAGAAGCAGCAAGTGCTTGCTACTTATGCTGAGGAAATTAAAGATCTCGCTGAACGCCGCGGCTACAAAACTTGGGACATCATTACATTGTCCGAAGCAACGCCTAATCTGGATGAGCTTCTCAAGAAATTCGAGAACGTCCATACACATACCGAAGATGAAGTTCGCGCTATTACAGCTGGCAAAGGCATCTTCATCATCAAAGGCACTGACGATGTTGGTTACTTTGATGTTGAGCTTGAAGCAGGCGATGTCATTTCCGTACCGGAATACAAGCCGCATTTCTTCACGCTAATGGATAACCGCCAAATCGTCGCTGTTCGTTTGTTCATCGAAACAGAAGGCTGGATCGCTCATCCATTCGCTGATCCGGTATTCGAAACGGACAAAGCGTAACGACTCGAATTCAATAATGCAAGCCCCTCATGCTGCAGCTTTGCCGTAGCCGAGGGGCTTATTTTTTTTTTATTCTATTATTGCTCCAGAATTTGCAGCAGCTCTTCCAGATGCTTAATTTCACAAGTAGGAATAATATCGTCATTCCGAACCATATCGTGGCGATTAATCCATACGGATGTCATGCCAATCGTATTGGCTCCAAGAATATCGGTCGTAAGTTTATCGCCGACCATGATGCCATGCTCCGGCTCGATGCCAAGACGCTCAAGGGCATGCTTGAAGATCGATGCGGCCGGCTTGCCTTCACCGAACTCGCCCGAAATAATAATATGATCGAAATAAGGAACGAGCTGAGGAACCCCAGCCAGCTTCTCGCGTTGCAAATCCGGCGAGCCGTTCGTTAACAGCAGCAGCTTGTACTTCCCTTTAAGTGTATCCAGTACGCGGAAAGTCTCGTCGTAAACGATCGGACGCGACCGGCGTTCAGCAGGGAATTTCTCAGCTAGCTCAGCGCCAAGCTTAGGATCATCTATACCAAGCGCTAGCAGCCCCTTCGTCCATGCTTCTCTGCGATAGCCTGGCGCAAGACTTTCCAGCTTGCGGAATTCCTCTTGCTCTCCCTCACGGAAGTTCGCCCACAAGCCTTCGAATGGATTGATGCCAATCATCTTCGTGAATGGGAACGTCTCATAAGATTCGTACAGCGCCCGCGCTTCGCGGCGAACCGATTCTTCAAGTGCAATAACGTCTACGCCAGTTAGGTCAGCAGCTGCCTGGCAGGTTGCTTCGAATGCTTCTTTCACACTGCGGTCATCCCACAGTAAAGTGTCGTCTAAGTCAAATAATACAGCTTGCTTTGCCATAATAATCATTACTCTCCCATGCCTTTATTTTTGCTGAAATGAAATACCGTTCGCTTGCGCGAACAATTTAAGCTTCTCATTAATTTCATCTGTAGGGTAACGGTTAATCAAACGCGAGAAAACCCAATTACCGCCTTTTTGCGGCTCAATGACAACATAACCAGGCTGCGTGCTAATGCCTTTAATGGAAGAAGCCGTCAGACGCTTGTCCCCCATCATTCGACGCGTCTGTACATAGTCCTTACCAATTTGGATATAAGGACGTCTTAAGAAGAACAGACCTGCTAGTACGACATAACATGCAATGGTTACATAAAACATCGTATCGATCTGATAGTCCTTCTGGCTTTGGATCAGAATAACATACAAGCCGATGAACAGCAGAAGAAGAATCGGCGCAATATAATTGCGGCCGACGATTTTAACCGCTTTCTCGCCGTTTAGTACGATCGAGCCTTCACCATGTTTTTTGCGTTGTTTGTTAACTTGACTCATGTTTTTGCGCACCTTGCGCTCCCAAGAACGTGACAAACTTATTCCTCCTACTTCGGCCTACATCCGCAAGCCTGTCTATTATGCGAACAATCTCAATTATCCTAGCGGACGCTGGAACTTTGTAATAACCGGTTCGGTTCGGATAATCGTCAGGCAATGCGCTAATTTCATTCAACTTGTCCCAAATATCGACAGGCATCTCTCAGTTCACCGTGCCCATATTTCCCTCGAAGTGCGCTAAGGAATTCACGGTTCACCCGTGCCCTCTCGCCAACATTCGAGGTCAGACGACCCTCCGTCGGAATGTCGCGATTGTATCGTCCTGTTAGGAAGCCGCCACCGAGAGGCGCCCAAGGGATAATCCCAGACGCTTAATGCTTAACGTTATCCTGGTCCTCGTCCTCAACATACTTAATCGTATCGAGCTGCTGTCTGAAGTTGCTCTTAAAGTTGTTCAAATACTGCCGGCGAAGCTCATCACGTTCGGTCGTTTCCTCGTCGGTCAAGCCTACCGTTTTATTTTTCCGAGAAAGCTCGTTGATCCGCGCTATTAACTTATCCATATCCATATTTAACGATATACTCCCCTCATGCTGTAAATGTTCTATCCTTTACTTTGACATTTTCAGAGCGTAATTGTCAAGGCGGCACTTGCATCATGTACGCAAAAAGAGAAGCTGAAATAACGAAAAATAGAGCATCAAACCGTCCCCGGTTCAGATGCTCTCTGCTTACAAGTACATTATATAGAAGGAATAACAAGCTTCTGCCCCGGATACAGGTCCGTCGACTCTAGCCCATTACGCTCCTTAATCAAATAGATGACGTATCGAATATCTTCCTTCTCACTGGCAAAACGATTAGCGATCCCCCACAATGTATCGCCTGTAAATACGGTCACAAGCTCCTCGTTGACCGCAGCAACAGCGTTCTTGCTGCCGGATGCCTTCGTACCGATCAATAGAAAGCTCGTAAACAAAAGTACGAACAGCATTGCGCATACGATCAGCTTAAGTGCATGTCGTCTCAGTGCAACCGCATATCGCTTATATATAGGACTAACCTTCATCTCTGGTTGCGTATGTATTGTTCTGTAAAAACTTGGACTCATCATCATCTCTCAGCACCCCAAACGTTTGTTCTGTTCTGAGAATAACACGAACAAACGTTTGTAGTCAACACAAAAATACGAACCTTTGTGCTTAAGAACTTATGTTTGTGCGAACCCGGGTTCTGTGCTATACTTTTGTACAAACATACTAATGGAGTGATCGCAGTGTCGAAGATTTCCAGCCGACAACAATCTATTCTTGATTTCATTAAGAATGAGGTCCGGGAGAAAGGCTACCCGCCTTCCGTCAGGGAAATCGGCGAAGCCGTCGGATTATTATCCAGCTCGACTGTACACGGTCACCTCGACCGTTTAGAGAAGAAGGGCCTTATCCGCCGCGACCCTACCAAACCGCGCGCTATTGAAATTTTGGATACGGAAGGCGTGGACGGTATTATCCCGCTTGCCGTCGCTAAAGTGCCAATCGTCGGTAAAGTAACAGCCGGCGTGCCGATTACAGCTACTGAGAATATTGAGGACTACTTCCCTCTTCCATCGCATTTTGTTGGTGACAGCAGCGTCTTCATCCTGAACGTTGAAGGAGAGAGCATGATCGAAGCCGGTATTCACGACGGAGACTACGTCATCGTTCGCCAGCAGCGTACAGCCAACAATGGCGATATCGTCGTTGCTATGAATGAGGATGACGAAGCTACCGTTAAGACGTTCTACAAGGAGAAGAACTACATACGTCTCCAACCGGAGAACTCCTCCATGCAGCCGATCCTACTCCAGAACGTGACGATTCTCGGTAAAGTCATTGGATTGTTCAGAGATATACACTAATCATTGAGCCACCAACAAGAAGAGGAAGAACGACAGCCAAGCGCATCGTTCCTCCTCTTCTTTATATTGCTTTACTGATATTAAATACGATTTATCGTATAAACCAACCTTACAGATAGACCAAAACAAGGGTTTTAATCGAAATATCGTACAATACCATCGGCTGCGTGGATGAATTAACCTCTTTTGTGTGATAAATCGTATAAGTTTTGTCACTTTACGTCTTGTTTTACTGGTCTTGTGTGTAAAATCATATAAATTGATATCAAATCTAAATTGGTTAACAGTTAATCGACAGTCTCGGAAATCCAATTAATAATTCTAAACTCATCTTTATATAGACCCAAAATTATGACAGAAAAACCCGCTAAGATCTCTGCCTTCGCAGAAGCCATAGCGGGTTTTAGTTGATCCTATTGATTAATAAAGCGTCAAGTACTGATCGCGTTCCCATTGGTGAACTTGCGTACGGTACATGTCCCACTCGATCTCTTTAAGCTCGTAGAAGTGAGCAAGCGCGTGCTCGCCTAGCGCGTCGCATACGACATCGCTGCGAAGCATTTCGTCAAGCGCTTCCTTCAAATCGCCTGGCAAGCTCGGTATACCTGCGTCCAGACGCTCTTCCTCTGTCATAATGTAGATGTTGCGGTCTGTCGGAGGAGGAAGCTCCGTTCTGTTGTTAATACCGTCAAGGCCCGCTTTCAGCATTACCGCAAGTACGAGGTAAGGGTTAGCCGCAGGATCTGGGTTACGTACTTCAACGCGCGTGCTGAGACCGCGCGAAGCCGGAATACGGATCATTGGCGAACGGTTGCTCGCTGACCATGCTACGTATACCGGCGCTTCATAGCCCGGTACGAGACGCTTGTACGAGTTAACTGTTGGGTTCGTAATCGCAGCCATTGCACGTGCATGCTGCAGGACGCCTGCCATATAATAACGAGCAGTCGCGCTTAGACCAAGCTTGTCCTTCTCGTCATAAAATACGTTCGTATTCCCTTGGAACAACGATTGGTGACAGTGCATGCCGGAACCGTTAACGCCGAACAACGGTTTTGGCATAAAGGATGCATGAAGACCATGCTCGCGTGCAATCGTCTTAACGACGAGTTTGAACGTTTGGATTTGATCCGCTGCGCGAATCGCATCCGCGTATTTGAAGTCGATCTCATGTTGCCCTGGAGCAACCTCATGGTGAGAAGCTTCGATTTCGAAGCCCATCTCTTCAAGCGTCAATACGATTTCACGACGGCAGTTCTCGCCCATATCCATTGGCGCAAGATCGAAATAACCGCCCTGGTCGTTCAATTCCGTTGTAGGCTCGCCTTTTTCATCGGTTTTGAATAAGAAAAATTCCGGTTCAGGACCAACATTCATTGCTGTATAGCCCATTTCTTCAGCTTCTTTAAGCGCACGCTTCAAAATACCGCGCGGGTCGCCTGCGAACGGCGTGCCGTCAGGCATATAAATATCACAAATCAGACGCGCAACACGGTCTTGTGTTACCCATGGGAAAATAACCCATGTGTCCAGATCTGGGTAAAGATACATGTCAGATTCCTCAATACGAACATAACCTTCAATGGAAGATCCATCGAACATCATTTTATTATCGAGCGCTTTCTCAAGCTGGCTTACCGGAATTTCGACATTCTTGATCGTTCCAAGCAAATCGGTAAATTGCAAACGGATGAAACGTACATTCTGTTCTTTGGCAATTGCTTTGATGTCCTCTTTAGTGTAACCCACACTATCATCTCCTTTGTTTGCGTTTCAGTATGCTTGTTATTGTAGCAAGACTATCGCTTGTTTAAGAAGCGAGTCAGTTGTCCTTGGATCAATGACGCTTGACCGCCCGGTCTCTTCTCAAGCAACTGCTGCTTGAGCATACGGTGAAGCTGCGCATCCGAAAGCTCGCGCCGCTTGACCTCGGATTGCTCGCTTACGATTGTCGCATCGTCCGATTCCTTTGAAACCGGATTCATGACTTGCTTAATGCCGGCGATGTTAACGCCCTTCTCAATCAATGATTTAATTTCTAGTAGCCTCTCAACGTCATTAAATGAAAACAATCGTTGATTCCCTGCTGTTCTTGCAGGCACGATCAGTTCATGCTGCTCGTAATAGCGGATTTGGCGGGCCGTTAAATCCGTAAGCTTCATTACGATGCCAATCGGAAATAATGCCATATTTCTGCGAATATCATCAGCCATGTCGCATCAACCTTCCAGTCGCTCTTTTATATGTTCATTTTAACGTTGCACCCGAAACGTGTCAAGTTATGTAAGGTTTAATCACAATTAACCCTTTCGAAACAAGCTGTTTCAATGCGGTTAAAACGCCGTATTTGGCATGGGCATAAGTAAGTCCCCCCTGCATGTAGGCAATATACGGATCACGTATCGGAGCGTCTGCGGATAACTCCAAACTGCCGCCTTGAATGAACGTACCGGCCGCCATGATGACGGCATTCTCATAGCCCGGCATGTCCCACGGCTCTGGTACGACATGCGAGTCAACTGCCGCTGCTTGTTGAATACCCTGAACGAATGAGATCAAATGCTCGGCTTGTCCGAATCGAACCGCTTGGATCAGATCGGTGCGCGGTTCGTCCCAGCGAGGTTTCGTCTCGAAGCCTAGTTGTTCGAATAAAGCTGCCGCAAGAACACTGCCCTTCACAGCTTGTCCGACCAAATGTGGCGCAAGGAATAAACCTTGATACATTGGCCGCAGCGTGCTTAATGTTGCTCCGACTTCGCCTCCAATACCCGGGGCAGTTAACCGGAATGAAGCAGCTTCTACGGCTGCTGCCGTACCCGCAATATATCCGCCGGTCTCGGCAAGCCCTCCGCCGGGATTTTTGATTAGCGAGCCTGCCATCAAATCAACGCCTACTTGGGTCGGTTCCAGCAGCTCGGTAAATTCGCCATAGCAGTTATCGACAAATACGAGCAGGTCGCTCCTAATCGCCTTTACTCGGCTAACGATATCCCCTATTTCGGACACCGTAAAAGAAGCTCGCCAGCTATATCCGCGCGAGCGCTGAATACCGATTACTTTCGTCTCGGGATTAATCGATGCTTCAATCGCCGGCCAATTCAGGCCGCCATCTTCTAGCAGCGCCACCTCATTATAGATAACTCCCCAATCCTGCAGCGAGCCCTTGCCGTCACCCGGCTTGCCAATGACTTTGTGAAGCGTATCATATGGCTTGCCTGTAACGTACAGCAACTCATCGCCAGGCCGAAGCACTCCGAATAAGGCACAGCTTATCGTGTGCGTGCCCGATACAAAGTGAGGTCGTACAAGCGCAGCTTCAGCGCCCAGCACATCGGCGTAGACAAGATCCAGCACTTCCCTGCCGCGATCGTTATAGCCATATCCGGTAGAACCGTTAAAATGAAAATCGCTCACTTTATGGCGCTGGAAGACTTGAATAACTTTCCACTGATTTTGCTCTGCTATTCGCTCGATTCGGCGAAAGGCGGAATTCGCGCTAAGCTCCGCCGCCTCCGCAAGCTCTTCAAGCTGCTTCCAAACTTTTTGTTCATCCTGATGCTCTTGAACCACCGCTATCTTCTCCTCTTCCGCTTGCAACCAAATTTTCGTTATTTCACATACGCCTTCAACGGCTGTCCGTGAAGCGAGTATTGCTGTCTGCTTACTTGAACCGTCAGACTTAAGCTGTCTTCCCCAACCTGCTTATCCACAACCTCGCCGCTGCGGTAAGCAAGAGCAATCAAATCCCCTCGCTCAGCCGGTAATACGAAGACTAGCGTATCGCCCGTCAGTTTATCTTGGATAGCCTGCCGCAGCAGCGCGAGATCATCTGCCTCATAGGCGCTTATTACAATATTATCGCCGGATGTACGCGGTAGAGCATGAATAATATTGTTATTATCTGCAAGAAATAAATCCCTTTTGTTATACAATCTAATCTGCGGTTTGCCAGCAGAGCCCAGCTCCTCCAGAATACGATCTACGACAGTAATCTGCTCTTCCCGCATAGGCGAGCTGCTGTCGATAACATGCAGGACGAGATCGGCTTCATTGACCTCCTCCAGTGTAGCACGGAACGCAGCAACAAGATCATGCGGCAAATTTTGTATAAAACCTACCGTGTCGGTCAATATAACCTCTCGCCCATTTGGCAGACCAAGTATACGCGAAGTCGGATCGAGAGTTGCGAACAGCTGATTCTCCACGTAGACATCCGCATTCGTTAGCTCGCGCAACAATGTCGACTTGCCTGCGTTCGTATAACCAACGAGCGCTACTTGCGTTACTCCAGCCTTCTTGCGACGCTCGCGGTGCAGCTTTCGATGGCGCACGACCTCCTCCAGCTGCGCTTTCAGATCTGCGATTCGCCCCCGAATATGCCGGCGGTCCATCTCCAGCTTCGATTCACCTGGTCCACGCGTGCCAATGCCCCCGCCTAGTCTCGACAAATTACGGCCATGGCCGGATAAACGAGGCAACAAATAGCTGAGCTGCGCCAGCTCCACTTGAATGATGCCCTCTCTGGTCTTCGCCCGTCCGGCAAAAATATCAAGAATAAGCTGCGTACGGTCTACGATCTTGAGGTCGAGCGACTCTTCGAGATTGCGCACCTGAGCGCCGGACAGCTCTTGGTCGAAGATCGCGGTAGTGGCGCCAAGCTCTTCAGCGGCCGCCTTAACCTCTTGCACTTTGCCTTTGCCGATAAACCATCGTGAATCGGCACTATCTTTATTTTGTTTAACCGTCGTCAGCACTTCTACGCCAGCTGTCTCCGCCAATTGAATGAGCTCCTGCAAGGAATGCTCCGGATCACCGCCGGATCGTTTGCCTTCTGAGGTGACGAGCGTAATTAGGATCGCTTTTTCATGCAAGCCGGTGTTCGTATCATAGGTTTTTTCGCTCATATTATGCTCCTCTTGGGAACGTCGCTTACGCTTTCGACTCCCATCTCAGATCCTCTGGACGTATGGTCATTAATTCCTGCTTGCCGGGAATAGAGTTGGCATATTGACTAAGAAGCCGCACCGCCTGATAGCGAATCGCCTTCTCGATCGTATTGCGCACATATCTCGCGTTGCTGAACGAAAACATGGCATTCAGCTTCTCTTGCATGAGATGCTGGCGGAGCTTGAAGATGGACTGAGGCTGCATCACATAATCCCGATCCTTAGCCATCATCTCGGCTATCTGAACGAGTTGATCGATCGTATAGTCGGGAAACTCGATCTGGATCGGAAAGCGTGACGGCAAGCCGGGATTCGTTAACAGGAAATTCTCGATCTCAGCCGGATAGCCGGCGAGTATAAGAACGAATTGATTCCGATGGTCTTCCATCGCCTTCACCAACGTATCAATCGCTTCCTTGCCAAAATCCTTCTCCCCGCCTCGCGCAAGACTATATGCTTCATCGATAAACAGAACGCCGCCAATCGCCTTACGTACGAGATCACGCGTCTTCTGTGCCGTATGGCCGATATATTCGCCTACCAGGTCGGCACGCTCAACCTCGATCAAATGACCTTTGGTCAGCACGCCCATCTTTTGCAGCAGTTTCGCCACGATGCGGGCGATTGTTGTCTTGCCGGTGCCGGGATTGCCTTTAAAAATCATATGGTACACATGAGAGCCCCCGAATAAGCCCGCCTCAGAGCGCATTCTGCTCACATATAGGAGCGCGTATATCTCATATACTAACGATTTGACGTTATCCATACCGACCATAGGTTCAAGCTCTTTTTGAATATCGGCAAAGTGATCCACGCTCGGCAACGGCTTGACCGCCAGCTGCGGCTCCGGCTCGTAGACTTGCGCTGCTGCAGCTCCTTGTACCGGCTCCTGACCTCGAAGTACAACGTTAATTTGGCGAGACGGTCTAGTAGATCCGCTGCTCGTGCCCGTTACAACATGTCCGTTCATCTGTCGCATCACCAATCCTTTCAAGTGCAAGGTGAAACGGCCATCGCCTTATGGCAGCGTCTGCCCGCACTACAAGCTTATTCTAGCTTGGCTGCGCATATTAGCAGATTTACAGCATCGGATCAGGTGAGCGAAATCCGAACAGCAACAGTATCGAATCGAGCTTCCATTTCGTAAAAGCGAGCACTTCGCGCGATTCGTTATAGACCGGGTTCAGCACTTCAGACTTCGTACCCGCAACCTGCGCATCGGCGAACTTCAAGTGTTTGGCGATTGAAGCCGCTCTGGCCGCATGATAATCATGCGTAATAATGATGAAGCTGGAATAGTTATGGTCATTTGCAATAGCTTGGCTATTGCGCAAATTTTCATACGTACTGTGCGACTTGTCCTCTAGCAACAGCTTGTCGCTTGTTATACCTTTTGCCAAAAGATAGTCGCGCATACCCTCAGCCTCCGACTTCACAGCACCGTTCGCGTCATGGCCGCCCGATAATATAAGAAAATCTACCTTGCCCTCTTCATACAGACTATAAGCATACTCGAGCCTTTCACGAAGCGCAGGACTCGGAGCATTCCCCCACATCGCAGCGCCTAGCACAATACCGGCATCTGCTTCTGCCAAGTTATCGTTAACGTGGTTATTTATTAACCACAATAAATAACCACACCATAGAACCAAAGCGACTAACAGCCACGCGGACAAACGAAACAAGAGCAGCCACGGCCGAAACTTGTTCGTTCGTTTGCGTGGTCTGCTCTTCTTCTGTGCAGCTGCCTTCATGATTCACTTAGCTCTCCGGCACGCTCCATCAAGCTCTTCCGATGCTTGAGGCTCAGCGTGAAATACCGGAACCTGCCGTTGCGGATGCTCGACAGCAATCGTCCTGCCGTCTTGCGCGCAAGCGCAACATCCTTGTTGTTCACATCGCCGGATTTATGTGCGTCCTCCAGCTCATCCTCATCCATGAGGAAAACCTCTCCGCTTGGCAGGACAACGACGTCCAAATAGAGGTCATCGAACCACGGTACTTGTTGATCGGTCAATCCTTGCGTCTTGCATACGTCGATATACCATTGCACGACTCGGCCCTTATCATCGAACATCGTCGTTACGACGAAATGTTCGCCCTTGGGAAAGTGCTGCATCCACAAATACCCGCGATCGGCTAAGCAATAACGACGTCCGTTATACTCTTTCCACAACGGCTCGCGCAGCTCGTGTATGCGGTAAAACGTTACGAGGCCCTTGAACTCATCGCCATCCAGCGCTAGGCATGAATAGCTCTTGCGCAAAATGCGCCTCCAGTTGGCCCGGTCAGAAAATTTTCTCTTCATGCGGAACGTACCTTTCCGTTCATTTGGGAAAAGCCCGCAAATGAATGCGAATGCTCCTCTTTTCTCATGATCCATCTTACGCGCACCATACGACCATCAACAATGAATTTACACTATAAAAAAAGATTACCATATCTTAACGCTCTTCTCCAGCAGACTATGAAAATAAACCAAGCTTTCAATTTAAAAAACGAAAATCGCCGTCCGCAAAGGACGACGATTCCGCAAACTGCTATGATTCTTGAATGGTGATCGATTCAATGAGTATCGTTTCGACCGGTTTGTTATCCTTGACAGGCGCCTTCGCAATGGCTTGTACGATATCCATCCCGCTCTCAACCTTGCCAAAGATGGAATAGTTCGGTGCTTTGTTCAAGTTAGCGGCGTCATCGCCCGTACAAATAAAAAATTGACTGCCCCCGGTGTTAGGAGCACTGGCATTCATCATTGCAAGCACACCAGGCTCGTAATTCAAATCCGTGTCCAGCTCATCGGGAATGGTGTAGCCCGGCGTTCCCGTACCGTCACCTTTCGGATCGCCGGCCAAGATCATGTAGGATTCAATAATGCGATGAAAGCTAAGTCCGTCGTAGAACTGTTCTTTGGCTAAAAAAATAAAATTATTAACCGTTACAGGCGCTTCGTTCGCGAAAAGCTTAACAGTAAACTCGCCTTTGCTTGTTACGAATGTAGCTGAGTACTCTTTATTGAGATCGATGGACATCTCAGGCATCTTGTCCCAGCTCATCGTCTTCTGTGCATGGTCGCCATCCTTGCCGTTCGATTTCCCACCGCAGCCTGACAATGTCAGAGCTGCGGCAAGCAAAACAATCAAACCGGCAAAGCTGGCTTTCAATCCTATCCTCATTACAACCCACCCGTTTCTGCCGTATTCCCGTCCTCCCCTGTATTTCCAAGCGTATTGCTATTACCTTGGCCGCCATTCTGACCGCCGTCACCTGAATCTGGGGTAGGGGTAGGCTCACCGGTTCCTTCATCCGGATTGCCTGGCTGTTGTGTTGGTTCTCCTGGCAAGTTCGTGCCGCCGTCACCGTTGCCGTTGCCATCACCGTTGCCGCCGTTAGTTCCATCGCCTGGATCGATATCATCGCTTGGCGTTGGCTCCATCGGAATATCCGGAATTTCGATTTCCGTTTCAGGAATGGCTACCGATACTTTAGCCGATGGCGTACCTTCCTGATCCGATTCGGCATCGTACGACGTCACGTAATACTCGTACGTCATGCCCGGGAAAACGCTCATATCGTCGACACTCGTATTTATCGAATCAACGAAATGGATAAACTCCGCTTCTGAAGCTTCCTTGCGGTACACCTTGTACGTCATGCCCTCTTCCTCTGGCTGATCCCAAGTAAGATAAACCTTGGCTTCTTCCGGCAAGTAAACCGCGTTGAAGTTCTGAATACCCACTGGCGGCTTCTCGTCCTTCACGCCTCCCGGTTGATTGAAGCTGGAGCTGGACATGCCTTTCATTGCCGGTTCCATCACCTTAGCGAAGAAAGCAGCTGCCTGCGGGCTTCCCTTCTCCAAGACATGCGTCGCATTTGTTTTATCGTATCCCATCCATACCGCCGCTGTCCACTCCGGTGTATAGCCGACGAACCAAGCGTCGCGTATACCGTTACCCTTATAGCCTTCGCTTGCCGGAATACCGTGTTGCGTCGTTCCTGTCTTGCCTGCAAGCGCCCGTCCGAAGTTCGCTTTCACCCCGGAGCCGCCTTTCTCAACAACGGCTTGCAGCATTTCGGTCATATACCATGCTTCCTGTTCGGAAATCAATTGCTTGACAGCAGGAGCTTTATACGTGTAATTAGCTTGTTTGCCGCCTTCGATCTTCCGAATCGTATGGGGATCGACAGACTTGCCGCCATTGGCAAATACGCTATATGCGGTTGCCATCTGAAGCGGCGTGGCTTCAATCGTTCCAAGCGCAATGGCAAGATTGTTATTGTCTTTCGTCACTTCAAGCCCGAACTTCTCCGCATAAGAAATGCCGCGCTTTACGCCAATCTCGTTCAGTGTCCATACAGCAGCCAGGTTGCGGGAGTCCTTCATCGCCTGCTTCATCGTCACAGGAACAGGCCCCCACTTGTCTCTCGGACAATAATTGCTGCCGAAACATTTCTTGTCATTCTTAAGCTCTGTCCACGGGAAATACTTGCCAGTTGCTATCGCTGGTCCATAGACCGAGATCGGCTTGATCGTCGATCCGCTTTGGCGTTTCGCTACGACGCGGTTCGTTCCCTTGATCACATAGTCGCGTCCGCCGGCCATCGCCTGAATCGTGCCGTCGCGATGATCCATAATGATCATCGCCGCTTGGGAGATCTGTTCATCGGAACTTTGCTCAAAGTTGTCGTCGTTGTTGAAAGCCTTGTCAACGGACTTCTGCGCTTGCTGGTTAAGAGACGTATAGATTTGATAGCCGCCAATCCGAAGTTCTTCCTCCGACAGCTTCGTTTTCTCCATCGCTTCTTCAACAACGTAATCGACATAAGCCTGATAAACGTCCTGATTGTCTTGTTCGACCTTCTTAGGAGGCACGTAGTCGACGGCTTTCGCCTCCTCCATCTGATCCAGCGTAATATACTTCTGATCGTACATCAGCTTAAGAACGACGGCTCTGCGCTCCTTCGAATTGATTGGATGCTTGATCGGATTGTAACTGTTAGGCGCCTTCGGCATCGCTGCAAGCGTTGCAGCCTCCCAAAGCTCCAAGTCTTTAACATCCTTATCAAAGTAATATTCCGAAGCACGCTTGACTCCGTATATCCTTCCGCCGAAGAAGATTCGGTTCAAATACATCGTCAAAATTTCCTGTTTGGACATTTGCTGCTCAAGGGCAACCGCGATCGATGCTTCCGTCGCTTTACGGAAAAACGTTTTGTCCGCGCTCAGGAACACGTTTTTGGCAAGCTGCTGCGTAATCGTACTGCCGCCTTCTACAGCGCTGCGAGCGATGACGTCCTTCACAACGGCCCGTCCGATCGCGAAGAAGTCGATACCGGAATGCTCGAAGAAGCGCTGATCCTCCGTCGCTACAACTGCATCAAACAATAACTCAGGAATTTCCGAGAATTCCGCTACGTCGCGAGTCTGCACCGGATCGTACAGCCTTGCAATCTCTTTGTCGTTCTGATCATAAATGATGGAAGCTTCACCGAAATCGAGCTTGCTTCCATTTTCCTCCAACAAACGTTCGCCGTTCAAAATAATGAACAAATACCCAATAATCCCGCAAACGATTGCGATTACGACTGTAAAAAATAATCCAAAAAACAATTTGCGACCTGATATTTTTTTCTTTTTCCCTTTTTTCGTTGCCGTTTTTCTTCGTGGTTGTTCAGCCATTGCTGATTCCCCTCCTGCCATCCGTATGCTGTCTCTGTTTTTTATGCTTCCCACGAAATGAAAAGAGCAACCCAGCTTCGAGCGGGTTGCTCTTGCATGCCGCTATCTAATTAAACGTGACACCTAATAAGAAAGTTTCACATACTGCCGAGTCTTAAGCGTCCGAGCCGCTTTGATCCTGCTGCATGAGCGATACGTTGCGCTGCGGGGTGAACGTCGATATCGCATGCTTATAAACCATTTGTTGACGGCCTTCGCTGTCAATAATGATTGTAAAGTTATCGAATGCTTTAATAACGCCCCGAATTTGGAATCCATTCATCAAAAAAACCGTGACCGGTATACTGTCTTTGCGAAGTTGGTTTAGGAAAGTATCTTGAATATTGATTGATTTGTTCATTGGACGTTACCCCCGTCTTAAAGAGATTGATTAGAAGTATATTCAAGATTGACTTGAAGCTTTCCTGCTATTATATCATGAATCGAGGTCAAATTGTTGTGAAAATTTTCCCCCATATCGATCCAATGAATGTCTTTCATATGTCTAAACCACGATAACTGGCGCTTTGCGAACCTTCTAGTGTCCCTCTTAAGGCGTTCTACAGCCGCTTCTAACGTACATTCACCTTGTAAATACTCAGCGATTTCCTTGTACCCCAGACCTTGCATCGATACCGTTCCGGGAGGCAAATGATGCTCATTTAATAGAGACTCTACCTCCGCAACCAGCCCTTGCTCAATCATGAGATCAACGCGCTGCTCGATTCTGCCGTACAGCTCTGCCCGGTCAAGCGTAAGCCCAATGATACATAGCTCATAAGGCGACTCTTTCACCTGTCCCGCTTGTTGCTCGCTGAAGGTTTGCCCGGTCAGATGAAACACCTCAAGAGCGCGAATGACTCGCCGCTGATCGTTCGGATGGAGCCGATCGGCCGACTGAGGATCAACCAATCTAAGCCGTTCATGAAGAGCCTCAGCACCTTGCTCCAGTGCGAATAGCTCCATCTCGCGGCGGAATGGCTCATCTGATCCCATCTCGGCGAACTGATATTGATAACAGACCGACTCTACGTATAAGCCTGTGCCGCCAACGATGAAGGGCAGCTTGCCTCTGCTTGCAATATCATCAATGCTCTTGACAGCTTCCGTCTGAAAGTCGGCAACCGAATAAGCATAGTCGGGATCGCAAATGTCAATCAAATGGTGAGGAATGCCTTCCCGCTCTTCGAGCGGAAGCTTCGCCGTGCCGATGTCCATCCCTCGGTATACTTGCATCGAATCGCCAGATATAATCTCCGCATTCCATGCTTTGGCTATATCGAGACTCGTGCGGGTTTTGCCAACTGCGGTCGGGCCGATTAATACGAGCAGAGGCTGCTTTCGCTTGCCTGCACCTACGTTATTACTCTCCCTCTCGCTCGTGTTATTGATCAATCTGTATCACTCCATATGCGATTTTCGACGTATTGACATGTCGGCGCTCAAAGCCGAGCCTGCCAAATTCCGCACTCGCTTGATGCTCCTTCATGAGCACAGTCTTGCGCGCAACACGCTTCGCTTCTGCGACCGACTGCTCAGACAGCTCATTCATATTGGCAATCATCCTCAGCGGCTCCATCGAATTGGACTCATGGATCGGCTGTCTGAACATCGGATCGAAATAAACAATGTCGACGCTTCGGTCCGGTAAAGACTTCAAATAATCCAAATGGTTTTCGCGGATCATCGTAATTCGGCGCATCGCCGCATCAACATCATCTAATGTCGTACGGTAAGCGGCTAATCCTTCCCGGACGATCGCGCAGAGGACAGCCTCGCTTTCTATTGCGACAACGCGTCCGCTCTCTCCTGCGGCGTATGAGAAAACGAGGGAATCGGCGGCGAAACCTGCTGTGCAATCGACAACGAAATCGCCCTCTTGGCAGCGAGAAAGCTCGATAAGCGGATCAGTCTCGCCTTTGCGAAGCCGCTTCACCCGAACGAACGCCATGCTGGGATGGAAATATAGCGGTGAATCGCTTTGCCCCTCATAATAGCGCACTTCATTCTCCGTTACAATGATGAGCCTGCCATCACTGCTCATCCGGGCCAGCTTGCGAACCGTTAGATTGCTGCGAAGCATATGCTTCGCCGATAACTCTAACGCAAGCCGCTGTGCCTGCGCTGAAGCTCTTTCAGAAGGCTTAGGCGCAGTCGTGACAATCATGACATCACCCGTTTGAACATTTTTTCCAGCTGATAGGTAGACAGATGCACGATAATGGGTCGCCCGTGCGGACAGGTATAGGGCTGCTCACATTCGCCAAGTCGACTCAGTAGGGCATCGCCTTCTTCGCGGTTCATCCTATCATTGGCTTTGATCGACGCCTTACAGGAACACATAATAGCCGCCTTCTCGCGAAGCTTCGCAATATCGATCGACTTTCGCTCCGCCATGAGAAGCTCGGCCATTTCCTCGATGATCGCTTTCTCCTCGCCGCTAGGCATCCACTCCGGATAGGAACGAACAAGGAAGGTTTGTGAGCCGAAAGGCTCCACCTCTACCCCTGCTTCCGCGAAAAGATGAAGCTGCTCGCGCAGCTGCGAAGCTTCGCCCGGCGTGAACTCCAGCGTCAGCGGAACGAGCAATTGCTGGCTTGCCGCTTCGGGATTGCCGAACTTGCGGTAATAATACTCATAATTAATTCGCTCATGCGCCGCATGCTGATCAATTAGATACAGCCCGTCCTCCGCTTGCGCAACGATGTACGTACCGTGATGCTGTCCAATCCAATGAAGCTCAGGAAAAGCCGGCTTCAGACTTTCAATCTGCTCCTGTTCAATAGCCGGTTCGGAAGCCTCGACAACTGGCGGCGGTTCAGGCCATGGCGCTGTTTGTTCCCGAATGATAGTATTCGTTTGTTTATCAATATTTTGGGGAGAATAAAGCCGGTTCGTTGCATCAGGCGGTACATATTCCTTATCAGCGTTTGCCGCATAAGGGGCAGAATACGCGCTCGGGCTTGAGTTCGGTCGCGATCCAGCCGTCGATTGCGGCCTAGGCCACGCGGGAGTTTCAGTTCGATTCGGGCTGGCGTAAGCCGATTTGGTCTCACGCTGGCTAGAAGCAGCGATCTCGGCAATGGACGGCAGCGATGTCGATACCTGCTCCTCTGTCCGGTGGAACGAGATCGTATCCTGTACGAATAGCGGCTTGGAGCGCTCCTGCTTACCGGCGTCAGGACCGGGAATGTAACGTTGTTTGCCAAGCACCTTGCGTACCGCTTCCTCTAGCAAGGTGCGCAGCTCGGCCTCCTTACTGAATCGAACCTCCATCTTCGATGGATGAACGTTCACATCAAGCAAGCTTGGATGCATCCCCAGCTCAATAACGGCAAGCGGATATCGGTTGATCGGCAGCAGCGTATGATAAGCCTGCAGCAATGCTTGATTAATGGCATGACTTCGTATATAGCGGCCGTTCACAATGGCCGTAATACCGTTGCGATTCGCTCTCGTCAATTCCGGCTTGGAAACATAGCCTCGAAGCTCGTAATCGGAGCTTTCCGCCTCTACCGCGAGCATCGCCTTAGCCGTATTCGTTCCGTATATAGCCGCTATGACTTGCAGTCTGTCGCCTGTGCCAACGGTCTGCAGCAGCGTGCTGCCATTATGCTTGAACGTAAAGGCGACACCCGGATGAGCTAATGCGATTCGGTTCACATAGTCGGAAATATGACCTAGCTCGGTCTGGATCGCTTTCATATATTTGAGCCTTGCAGGCGTGTTGTAAAACAAATCCCGAACGATCATATCCGTGCCTTGCGGCGCATTGGCCGGTTCGTTGACGGTAATATTGCCGCCCTCTATGACGATTTGTCTAGCGAGCCCCGTGTCGGTATCGGCTGACGTGCAAGATAAACGAGATACCGCCGCGATACTTGGCAGCGCCTCGCCCCGGAAGCCGAGACTGGCGATTTTGAACAAATCGCTGCTCGTTGATATTTTACTGGTCGCGTGGCGTTGAAAAGCCGTCAAGATGTCGGATGCCTCTATACCATAACCGTTATCAACGACACGCATTAGGGTGAGACCGCCCTCTTCGATCGTGATATCGATCGTCGTACTTCCCGCATCAATGGCGTTCTCGACAAGCTCTTTGATGACGGCAGCAGGCCGTTCAACAACCTCACCGGCAGCGATTTGGTTGGCAAGCTGCTCGTCCAGTATTTTGATTTTTCCCATAACGCAGGTTGACCTCCCTTCGCTTCGCGATTAGTCGTTCAGCTTGCTCTTCATATCATTCAGCCACTGCATCGCTTGCATAGGCGTTAAGTTGAATAAATCCAGCTTGCGCAGCTGCTCGGCAAGCTGCTCCGCCTTCGGGCTCGCTTTGCGCTTCGACGCTGGCGGAGGCTCGTCGAAGATGGACAGCTGTACGACGTTAGGCGATACCGGAGAAACAACAGCATGTTCATAGGCTGCCGCTGATTCAGCTACGGCCTCCGGTACCAATACTGGCTTGCTTACGACTGGGATTGAAGTTGTCAGCGTCATATCCTCTGAACCTTCGAGCAGTTCGTATGCGCGGCCGATAATGGATTGCGGCAACCCAGCAAGCTGCGCGCAATAAATACCATAGCTCGTGCTCGCTGCCCCAGAAATAAGCTTGCGGAGGAAGGTGACGTTGTCGCCGCTCTCCTCTACCGCCATGCGCGCGTTCGCAAGCGCCGGCAACGAATCCTCCAAATGCGCAAGCTCGTGGAAATGCGTCGAGACTAACGCTTTGCAGCCGATATGATGATGCACATACTCGATAACCGCTTGTGCGATCGCCATGCCTTCACCTGTAGATGTGCCGCGACCAAGCTCGTCAATGATGACAAGACTGCTTGCCGACGCTTTCTCGGTCATAATTTGAATGTCCTTCATCTCGACCATGAACGTGCTTTGACCGCCGATTAAGTCGTCCGCCGCACCGATTCGGGTGAAGATCCGGTCGATAAGCGGAATAACCGCTGACTTGGCAGGGACGAAGCAGCCGATCTGGGCCATGATGCAGATGAGCGCAACTTGGCGCATATACGTGCTTTTGCCGGCCATATTCGGACCAGTAATGAGAAGCATCCATTGCTGCTCCTTACGCAGCGATGTGCCGTTCGATATAAAAGGCGTACCGTCCATCATCGCTTCTACAACCGGATGGCGGCCGTCTTCGATCTGCAGGTCATAAGCTTCGTTAATCTGCGGCCTCGCGTATCGACGCTCCGCGCTCACATGAGCGAGTGATTGATAGGCATCAATCTCTGCGATAATCGCAGCAGCACGCTGCAGACGGTGCAGATGCAAGGATAGATGGTCGCGAAGCTCGATGAACTTCTCGTATTCCAAATCGACCATTTTGTCCTCGGCTTCGAGAATCAGACGTTCCTTCTCCTTAAGCTCCGGCGTCACGAAGCGCTCGGCATTGGCAAGCGTCTGCTTCCGCTCATAACGTCCTTCAGGAAGCATAGCGAGATTCGCTTTGGACACCTCAAGGAAGTATCCGAAAACTTTGTTATAGCCGATCTTCAGCGTCTTGATGCCAGTGGCTTCACGTTCCTGGCGCTCCAGCTCAGCCAGCCAGCGCTTCCCGTTCGTGCTAGCTTCGCGCAATTGATCCAAGTAGTCATCGTAGCCGGCACGTATAAGGCCGCCCTCACGAATCGTTACAGGCGGATCTTCAACCACAACCGTATCGATCATATCTGCCAAATCACCGCAATCGTCTACGCCTGCGACAAGTTCTCGCAGCACCTTAGAACCGGATTGATCGCATAATGCGGCTAATCCCGGAATGCGGCGCAACGAGCTCTTAAGCGCATTGAGATCGCGGCCGTTCGCGCTGCCGAACGCCACTCTGCCGACAAGTCGCTCAAGGTCGTAGATCGGCTGCAGTTCAGTGCGAATGTCTTCCCTTAAGATTAGATTGCGATAGAGCTCCTCCACCGCATCCAGCCTCGTATCGATAGCCGACTTGCTAAGGAGCGGCTTGTCGATCCATCTTCGAAGCATCCGTGCACCCATCGATGTCTGCGTGCGGTCAAGCAACCAAAGCAGCGAACCTTTTTTGCTGCGGTCGCGCACCGTCTCCGTAAGCTCCAGATTGCGGCGAGTATAATGGTCCAAAATCATATATTGGTTCGGCTCGTAGGAGCTGATCTTCTGAACATGGCCTAATGAACGCTTCTGCGTCTCGTCAAGGTATCCTGTTAGGACGCTGATAGCTAGCAATCGCGCTTGCGAGAGACTGTCCAGCTCACCAGGCTTGAATTGCTGCTGCAGCTTGTCCTCTTCCATCGGTTCGCGAGCCGTTAGCAGCAATTGGCGATTCCATACTGCCGCGCCTTGCAGCTTGTCCATCAAGACAGCATCGCCGACAATCTCGGCGGGTTGATATACGTTAATTTCGTCGATAAGCGCTTCAAGCTGATCGGGCACCGAGGTTACGTATAATTCGCCCGTTGACAAGTCGCATGCGGACAAGCCAAGCATTCCGCCCGACTGCACGACGGCAACGATAAAGTTATTCGACTTGCCCTCCAGCGACTTCGTCTCCATAACGGTTCCCGGCGTAATAATGCGAACAATCTCACGCCGCACAACGCCTTTCGCAACCGCAGGGTCCTCGACTTGCTCGCAAACCGCTACCTTATACCCTTTCTCGACCAGCCTGCTTATGTAGTTTTCCGCGGAATGATGGGGAACGCCGCACATCGGTATTTTTTGATCCGTGCCGCCTTCGCGGCCGGTTAACGTTATTTCCAGCTCGCGCGATGCGTTGATCGCATCGTCGAAAAACATTTCGTAAAAGTCGCCTAAGCGAAAAAATAAAAACGCATCCTTCGCTTGCTCCTTAACAGCCAGATATTGTTGAATCATCGGGGTATAGGTTGACATTTCGAGCCTCCTCATGGGCAATGCGGGACAATGGCAATGTGAACCATTCTCCGAATAACGTGAACAATAGACTTTTATTATACCAAGCGGAACAGATGTACGCCATATGCGCATAGAGAAACGATACAGGAAGGAATAGCAAAAATTAGATTGAGATTTAAGATAGAGAAAAAACGACCTCCTTCGCAACAGGTTGTGAAGGAGGTCGCTTGATTTAGAGAGGATTATATATGGCATTAATAATTTATACCATTAACCTAGAGGGATGCGCCACTTCAAGCGTATGTCCGCTTTCTCGTTCCAGCTCGCGCCGCGTCGGGCCGCATCCAGCAGCGGCTCGATGTACGGCGCGAGCTCGCGCCAGCTCGCCGCGGCGGTCAAGCTCGCGGCGATTCCGTCCAGGCAGCCGGCAAGCTCTGCGCGGTCGCCGGCGTAATACGCTTCGACATACCGCTCCTCCAGAGCCGGTATGTATGGCAAGGTCCACGCCTCGCGCGCGCACAGCAGCGCAAGCGCGAAGGCGCCCTTGGCCGCTGCCGGCGAGACAAGCCAGCTCGGCAGCGTCCGGTACTCGAACCCGCCATGCGGCTGCAGGCGATAGTCCCCGAGCGCTCCGTAACGGGGACGGCGGCCTCGCCCGGCGGGGTCTTCGATGAGAGCGAGCGGGAATGCCGCAAAGCTGTCGAGCAGGCGGAGCAAGCGCGTTGTCAGCGGCGCTCCGCTGAGGTGGATGTGCCCGCCGAGCGCGAGCCCCGGCACGGGCATGGCTCCAGCGGCCCAGCGCAGCGAGGGGTCGCCGATTCGCTGCGCGGCGCGGAGCAGCAAGCGCCGCACGCTCGCGGCGAGCGCGGCCGGGTCAGCGGCGGGCTCAGGGCGCAGCTCGGCGACGGGATACACGAGCCGCCGCCCGACAAGCATCGCGTCCGCGCCGGCGGCGCCGCCCGTATCCGCGCCGAAGAACCGCGACGCCGCCGCCACTCGCCCTGCCGGTGTCACCAGCACGAACTCGGGATCGGCGCCGATCAGCAGCGGCCGCCGATCCGTCACCGCCGCCCTCTCCGCCGCATACCACGCGGCGAAGCGCTGCGCAGCCTCTGCCTCAAGCTGCGCATTCCGCAGCTGCGGCCATACCGCGCGGACGGCAGTGCGCCCGTCCCCGCCAAGCGCCACCTCGGCCTCGCCAATATCGAGGCCGAGGGCGTACAACCCTTGCACGGCGGTGCGTACCACCCGCCGGATAAGCGGATCGTCAGTCGCGACCTGACTGCCGATCGCCTTACCTCCGCTGCCCTGCCGCTCCACGGATACAGCTTCAAGATGATATACCCGCACCAAGTAAATGCGAACGCTCTCCAGCGGTTTAACGCCAATTAGACCTGCGCGCTTCCATATGCGATCACTCTCCGCCTCTCCCATACGTGCAGCTTGAGCGGCTTTGGCATTAAGAACCCAAATAGGCTTGAAACGGCTTTGGTCGAATGGTCGCGAGTCGTTCCAGACAATGACGGCGTCGCCTTCTTTCACAGCTGTCCACCCCTGAGCCGAAAGCGGCTTCCCTGCGCGCTCACCAGCTGAGCGATGCAACTGAGCGGTCGTATCTACCTGTTCCATTCGGTCGTAGTTGCCGCGCCATATCCAAGTCGAGCTCATCGTCTCGCCGCCTTTGCCGCAAATAATTGATCAAAACTCCAGCGCCATAGCTCCTATCCTTACAAAATAACAGGAATTGCTCCCGTTATTTCAGCGTGCTTGCCCGAAAGTTGTACAATAACTGGATTTTCTCCCGTTAATTCTTATCGAAATGTTGGTTGAATGCTCACGATTCCGCCCAAATCCACGCTTACCTATAATTTTTCAAAAAAAAGAGGGCTTTCGCCCTCGACATACTGCTCGCGCAGCATATGATACTGTAGCAGTACCGCTTACCCGCTTACTTAGAGCTCATCGTCCAGTAAATCCGGATCCAAATCCTCGTAGTCCTCATCGCCGCCGAGGCTGAATTCCAAATCTTTGCCGTCCAGGTCGTCGCAACCGCCTGGAATAACGGCGACGCAAACTTTAGTCTCGGCAATCATTTCTACCGAAAACTCCCGTTCAACCCGGATAACGACGCCCGAGCCGTTGGATGAAATGTTCGCTTCGATGCAGTTAGGCTCTTGCAGCACGTCTGCGGACACTTCTTCTGTCGCCGCCCTATGTTTAGGATCTACATAAGAGAGAGCGACATGCTCCACGTAATGTACGGATTCTTTAGCTACGTCTGTTTGCGAGTTTTTGCTGTACGAATACCAAATGTTGATATCGTAAGTACCGATTACCTCAATACCGTCGCCCGAACGAACCGCTTCATACTGATGGTTGATAATCCATGCTCCCAGAATACTGGTCGGATGATGAGGCGGCGTTACGGTATGGGTTACAGTGGAAAACTTACGACCTTTGCCGCAGACAGCTTTCGTAATGATTTCTCTGCACTGAAGCTGTTTATCTGCAATAGTCATTGATTTAACCTCCTCCATACAATCATTCATTTAAAGTGTATGCAGGACATTCGTCTAGGGTGACTGTTTCTTTTTCGGAAATATAAGATATATATAAGCGATATTCTTATATAACGGCTTATATTTCTTCGCGATCCTCGCAACGAATTTTCTCCCTCTATATGCTATGACGCCTGTTCGGACAAAATGACTTTTCTTTTTTTGAGTCGCTTGGCGATGGCCAAATATCTTTGCAGCTCATGGAGCAGCGAAAACAGTGCCGCTCTCACTTCGAATTCCTCGCGCGTCCTCGGAAGCTCCATCCCTCGAAAGCGCAGCGACAACTCCTGCAAACGAGTCTCGACCGAGCCTTCGTATACCTCCGACTTCACATCGGAGGCAAGCCGCTCGAGCAGCTCTGCAATTAGGACGCCTTGCGGCCACTTCTCGTAGACAAAGGCCAGTTCGACT
Source organism: Paenibacillus sp. YIM B09110 (assembly GCF_037167145.1). Taxonomy (NCBI): domain Bacteria; kingdom Bacillati; phylum Bacillota; class Bacilli; order Caryophanales; family Paenibacillaceae; genus Paenibacillus; species Paenibacillus sp. YIM B09110. The sequence goes on from NZ_JBANSP010000010.1 coordinate 181,994, forward strand.
AGCATTTTCTGCACAGAATCAAGCTGCTGTCGTCTCATTTCGAAGTACGTGGACCAATAATGCTCCTGCCCCCATATTCGATTCTCGCGATTGCGAATGGAGCGCTGCGCGCCGTCCTCAATTGCCTGGAATGCAGCCAGCAATTCCTCACCGCCCCACACATGGGACGGGTTGCGAAGCGTCAGGGCCATCTCTGTGAAAATAACGCTGAAATTGTCCTCGATTGCCAGCCGATTGCTCGTCAATTGCTTCTCATCCTTCGGCATATAGACGAAGTTGAGCACGGTCGCCCAGCCGAGACCAGCGAACAACAGCATAATTTCGTTGCCGATAATGGCTGACGTCACTTCTTCTCTGTTAAACAGATGGAAGACGATGACCGAGCTCGTAACGATTCCATCCTTCAGCTGGAAGCGTGAAAGAATCGGAAAAGTAATCAAGATGAAGACCGCAACCGCCCAGATATGGAAGCCGAACAGCGTGAAGATTAGCGATGCCAAAAAAAGTCCCAGAACCGAAGCAATAAATCGGACGATTGCGCTTTTCAGCCCTTTCATCCTTGTCACTTCGACGCCGAGAATAGCCAGAATGCCCGCACCAAGCGGGGGCTCAAGGCCGAAATAGACGGCAGTGTAAATAGCTGCGATAGCGGCTAGCGCTGTTTTGACGATACGTATGCCCATAGTAAACTTCCTCGCGATTAGTAAGATGTTGACTCCATCCTACCTTTCGCGCCAGCCGGCCGTCAACCTTCTCTCCAGCGCGGCGACAAGCTGATACATAACTGTGGCTACCGCAGCGATCACGACAAGACTCGAAAGAACGAGCGTGAAGTTGAACACCTGGAAGCCATATATGATCAAATAACCGAGTCCGAGCTTCGCGACGAGAAATTCGCCAACGATAACGCCAACCCATGCAAGACCGACATTCACCTTGAGCGTCGAGATAATAACGGGAAACGACGCAGGAAGAATGACGAGCCGGAACAATTGGCCGCGCGAAGCGCCGAACAGCCTGACGACTTTAATGAAGCCGGCGTCGATCTCGCGGAATCGGTTATAAATATTAAGCGTCGTAATAATAACAGTCACCGACAGCGTAACCGCTACAATCGACATGAAACCAGGCCCTAAACCGACGATAAAGATCGGTCCTAATGCGACCTTCGGCATACTGTTAAGCACAACAAGGTACGGATCGAATACGCGGGAGAGAAAAGGAAACCACCATAGTGCAGCGGCCATCGCCGTGCCGAGCAGCGTGCCAAGCGCGAACCCGACAACCGTCTCGCCTACTGTCATGCCGACATGCGGCCATATTGAGCCATCGGACATCGTCCGCCAAAGTTGTGCGGCAAGCTTAGACGGATAGCTGAACAAAAGAGGATCTATCCATTTGTTTTTCCCCGCCGCTTCCCATAACCCTACAAATAAGACAAGCAGCACTACCTGCGTTACGGCTACAGCAGCAGACAGCTTACGCATCCTTATACGGTAGCTCTCATGCAGGGCTCCCATCCAGCTCAGCCGATCTTCCTTCACGCCCGCTATTTGAACGTCGGCGGACTCATTCGCTCCGCTTGCTTGCCGCGTTTCGCGCTCATCCATTCCGAGTTCCTCCTTCGTCTTCCACTGCATCCAATTCCGCCCACAGCTGCTCGAACGTCGCTTGAAAGCTCGGCAATCTCCTTGCCGCCATCGGACTAACCCGGCGAAGCTCCTCGTCAATAACGACCTCGCATTTGATATGGCCTGGGTTGCGGCCAAGCACGATGACGCGGTCGCTCATCGCGGCAGCCTCAGCAAGATCATGGGTGACAAGCACCGCCGTCTTCCCTCTGCGCGTAAGCGTTTCGTGCACAAGATCCTCAAGCTGCAGCTTTATGTGCAGATCCAGAGCAGAGAACGGCTCATCGAGCAGCAGCACCTCCGGCTCGGTGGCAAGCGTTCTCGCGAGCGCCACCCGCTGGCGCATGCCGCCGGACAGTTCATGCGGATATCGCCGCCCAGAGTCCGGCAGACCAAGCTCGGCTAACAGCTCGTCGACGAGCTTCATCGCCTGCGGCGTCTTGCGGCCGCCGATCTCAAGACCGACAGCCGCATTATCGCGAATCGTCCGCCAAGGGAACAGGAAGTCCTGCTGCAGCATATAGCCTACCTTCGGGGAAGGACCGGCGACAGCTTCGCCGTCAAGCAGCACTTGCCCCTTCGTCGGCGGGAATAATCCGGCAAGCAGGCTCAGCACGGTCGTCTTGCCGCAGCCGCTCGGGCCGACGAGGCTGACGAACTCGCCTCGCTCGACACGCAGATCCAGCTGCTCCAGCGCAAGTGACGCTCCTTTCACGTTTACATAAACATGTGATAACTGCTGCAGCGCAAGTACGGGAACTATCGCCATATCACATCCCTCCTTTCTGCTGTCCACCGTCACTTTGGTTATTTGATCGACTTCTCTGCAAAGCTCGTATCGACGAGCACATCATGCTCGGTACGCTTCTCAAGCTCGCCTGCCGTCGTAATAACGTCCAGCAAGTTGTTCCATTCCGATTCGTCGACGATTGGATCGGTTGCGAATGAGCCTTGCTGCTTATAGCGATCGATCGAACTAATGAGGATGTCGCGATCGACATTTTCAAAGTATGGCAGCACAACATCGGCAATCGCTTCCGCGCTATTGTCCTTCACCCACAGCTGAGCTTTATGAATTGCATTCGTGAACGCTTGAATCGTTTTCTCGTTCTTCTTGATATAGCTTTGTTTGGCCATGAACACGGTGTAAGGCAGATGCCCGCTTTCCGTGCCGAATGAGGCAACGACATGGCCTTTGCCTTCCTTCTCGAAGATCGAGGCCGTTGGCTCGAAGAGCTGGACATAATCGCCTGTTCCCGATGCGAATGCAGCTGGAATGTTGGCAAAATCTACGTTCTGGATCAGCTCGAGATCTGAATGAGGGTCGATTCCAAGCTTCTTCAAAGCAAATTCGCCAGCCATCTGCGGCATTCCGCCCTTCCTCTGTCCGAGGAATGTTTTGCCCTTCAATGTATTCCAGTCAAATGCGCTATCCGCCTCGCGGGCGACTAGGAAAGTGCCGTCGGTTTGCGTCAATTGCGCGAAGTTAATGACCGGATCATCCGTTCCTTGCTGATACACATAAATCGACGTTTCAGAGCCGACAAGAGCAACGTCAATGACATTCGACAGCAGTGCCGTCATCGTCTTGTCGCCGCCTGGCGTTGTCGTGAGCTCTACATCAAGTCCTTCCTCCGCGAAATATCCTTTCTCTACTGCAACGTATTGCGGTGCATAGAACAGCGACCGCGTTACCTCGCCGATCCGGACCTTCGTTTTCTCCGAATCTCCTTTGCCACAGCCCGCAAGCACAGCCGTTATCGTAAGCACGACAGCTAGCAGCAGCGCTGTTATAATGCGCCTCTTCATACCAATCCCTCCGCCTTCATTCTCGTTAGTAGATGTACATCAGCCTATGCAGAAATACTCTGGGCGGTGAATCGGTCTAACATAAACAAAGATGGCGATCCAAGGAATATCCTTGAACAGCCATCTTCTTTTGTGCTCTTCTATATGAACGAGTTCGTTAGAGCTTATAGACTTCCGTATACTTGTTCGTTAAATAACGAACAAGATGCTGCGGATCAAGCGGCTTGCCCGTTACGCTCTGAATGAGCTCCGACGGGGTGCGCAGCTTGCCGTATTTGTAGATCCGCTCGGTCAGCCACTCCTTGATTGGCAGCAGCTCGCCCTTGCCTACAAGCGACCAGAAGCCGTCCAGCTCCTTCTCCATCGTATCGGCGATTTGCGCAGCGTACATATTGCCGAGCGAATAGGAAGGGAAATAACCGAATGCGCCGCCGGACCAGTGAACGTCCTGCAATACACCCTGAGCATTGCTCGGCGGCGTAATGCCGAGATATTGCTTATACTTCTCGTTCCAGATCGCAGGCAAATCAGCCGCCTTTGCCCCTTCATTGAAGATAAGCTTCTCAATTTCGTAGCGGATAATAATATGCAGGTTATACGTCAGCTCATCCGCCTCAATCCTTATAAGAGAAGGCTCCACGACGTTGTTAGCGCGATAGAATTCATCTACGGACACATCCAGTTGTCCAGGGAACTGCTTCTGCAGCTGGCTGAAGTTCTGTTCCCAGAACGGGCGGCTGCGTCCGATAATGTTCTCCCAGAAGCGGGATTGCGATTCATGGATGCCCATCGATGTCCCTGTGCAGAGCGTCGTTCCGATAAGCTCCGGCATAATATTTTGCTCATAGAGCGCATGACCGCCTTCATGAATCGTGCCGAACAACGCGCTTAGGACATCATCCTCCAAATAACGCGTCGTGATGCGAACGTCGCCGGGATTAAGTCCCGTTGCGAACGGATGAGCGCTCTCGTCGAGACGGCCGGCCTCGAAGCTGAAGCCCATCTGCTTCAGTATGTACTGGCTGAACGACTTCTGAGCGGACTTATCGAACTGCTGACGCAAGAACGATGTATTAGGCTGGTGAGGCGAAGCGGCAATCGCTGCCGCAAGCGGAACGAGCTGTTCTCTAAGGCCGCCGAATACGTGATCCAGCTCCTTGACTGTCATGCCTGGCTCATATTGATCCAACAGCGTGTCATACCGGGTATCCTTCGCTCCCCATAGATCGATGAATTGATTCGTATACGATATCACCTTCTCCAAGTAGGGCTGGAAGCCGGCATAATCATTATCCGCCTTCGATTCCTCCCACTTGGACTCGGCTTGCGATGAAATAATGACATATTCCTGATACAGCTGCGGAGGAATTTTTACACTGCGGTCATAATCCTTGCGCGTTTCCGTCACAAGCTTCTGTTCAATCTCATTCAATTCGGCATATGCTGATTTCTGCTCTAGTACAGACAGCCATTCACCAAGCTCAGACGAAGTAGCCAGCTTGAACATATCCCCGGATAATGCGCCAATCACTTCGGAGCGTGTATCCATTCCTTTGCGGGGCGCGCCCGTGCGCAAATCCCAGTAGAGGACGCCTAGCGCCTCTTCATAGCTCTTCAGCTTATGAATTCTTTCTTTAAAGCTGGTTAGCGCTTCTTTGGTTGATATTGACATCAGATTACCGCCTCTCTGTCCGATATTAAACATGGATTCCATTAATCGGAACTTAACTTGATCTTACTTATTCCTATCTTTATAATCAACTTAAACCTGCATCAATTGCAAGCGCGATAGATAGGAAGCGAGGTCATCATATGCATATTACATTCTCGAGGTCTGCTGCCGATAAGCTCGGTCTCTACTTAACAGGCGGTACGAAGCAGCTTAAGCTGCTCCACGATACAGAAGGCTGCGGCTGCGTCGTTAGCGGAGTGCCAGCCCTTCAGCTCATTGATAGCCCCAGTGTCGACGATCGCCAAGAGCAAGGCGATCCCCTTTCCTACTGGTTCGAGCCTCGCCATGAAGTGTTCTACGAGCCGAAGCTGCGCGTCGATTACGACCCGAACCGAGACAGCTTCAGCTTGAAGAGCGACAACCAGATTTATACGACAAACCTGAGATTATTGAAGTAATAACAGCTATTACTCAGCTAATTGGAGGCAACACGATGAATAAGCTTGAATCCATTTTAGAATTTAACGGCAGCTTTGTTGCGAACAAGGAATACGAGCAGTACGCGACAAGCCGTTTTCCGGACAAAAGAATGGTTATTCTTACCTGTATGGACGCTAGACTGACCGAGCTGTTGCCTAAGTCGATGAATCTGAAAAACGGTGATTCGAAAATTATTAAAAATGCCGGCGCTATCGTCACTCAGCCGTTCGGCAACATTATGCGATCCATCATCGTTGCAGTTTACGAGCTTCAAGCCGATGAAGTATTTGTCATTGGGCACCACAACTGCGGTATGACGGGCATCAACCCCGAAGAAATCATTCAGCATATGGTTGACCGCGGGATACCGATGGACACCATCAATACGTTGAAGCATTCCGGGCTTAACCTCATGCGCTGGCTGACTGGCTTCGACAACGTGAAAGACAGTGTCGTTAACAGCGTTAACATTATTCGCAACCATCCGCTTATGCCAAGAGAAGTACTCGTCCACGGCCTTATCATCGATCCTGAGACCGGCTCGCTCGAGCTCGTAACCGAAGGTTCGCCGAAAGAAATAAAGTAACGGAAAGCGCAGCGGCTGTCCCATCCGGACTAGCCTCTGCGCTCTTTTTCTTTCGCTTGCAATGATATTTCTCGTGCCTGAATGACCTCGCTTCGGTCACGAAGCTTATGGCGATGAATAAGGGCTTCGTTCGATAAAGGACTAGGTTCTCCCCATCTCACCCCACGCCTTGCGCATTCTTCTTCACAAAGCCTAGCTAACGCTTCCGAAGCAATCGGTAAGTCCATATCCACATATGGATGAGCGTTGCTCTGCTCCGCTAACCCATTAAGTCTACCGTCAATCAATCCAATCAACGGTTCGCGGCTCAGACCAAGTGGAAGCAAATCAGAACCCGCCAATCGCAATCGGGATTGCTCCAACATCATCAATGCTCCCTTGCGATTGCCTCTTCGTTCATGGTACAGGCCAACTGCTAATTGGATTAAGCCGACCCATATAGCCGACATGCCGTCATTCGGGTGTTCTTTCCAATACTCTTCTAGCAGTTCATGGCATTCAAAGTAATCCCTTGTTGCATGAAACTCAACCAAATAGGAAACATAGGAATCAGGAATCGTATTCATTCGAACCTCCTGCATAAGCGATCAGTAATAATGACAAGCAACCTCCGTATATATTAGCTGTAATTGCTTATGTTAGCAATGTTGCTTACTGTTTAACCTGCTCACTCCGTCGCTTCGACGTCGTACCAAAAATCGCATCCAAGGAGAACTTGATATGAAAAAAGGAATAATGATGCTCATGGCCCTGTCGCTCGTTATGACAGTCGGCTTCCATTCAACTGCTGACGCTAAACCAAGACGGAGCATCAAATCTCCAAGGCAAAGTTATACGGAGACCCCAAAGAAAAAAGACAATACCAGCCAGAGTAATAACGGAGCGCGTACCGGAGCTGCGACCGGAGCGGGGCGAACGGGATTTTGGAGCGGTGGCAGCTTCTTCCGAGGATTAATGGTCGGTGGACTTGCCGGACTGCTGTTCGGCAGTTTGTTCAGCAGTTGGGGCGCCTTCGGCAACCTGCTCGGATTGCTCATTAACGTAATCGCGATTATCGCCGTCGTTATGATTATACGCGTTATATGGAACAACTTCCGACATAATCGCAGGCGGCCTGACGATAGGAGTCGTTACTAGCGCGTGCGCCTGTATACGGACGAGATTTTAAATGCTGTCTGCCTCCATTATGCCGATCGCAGAGGGGTTAGCCCTACGGACGTGGAGGTGCAGCTCTCATGGGAGGAGCAATACGGATTTACAGCCGAGGTGTGGGTCAAAGGCCGAAGCCAATACATTCTTGAAGCGAACATCATTGAAGCAATCGAGCAATACATGTATAAGCAATATCATCGTCGCGTGTTCCGATCCGATATTAAGCTGGATGCGGACGAGGAATTTTGGGTCGATATAGCAGATTAATAAATGTATAGCTGAATGTCTTTCTTCTATCGCAGCATTCGTTCAGCGGCATCGGTGGTAATTGGTAATGATTTCTCTTCCACTACGCATAGTTCGTAGCTTGGCGAACAGTCGTACCATGTCGTGAAAGACTCTTTCCATTCCCAAGAACGACGAAGAAGCGTGGAATATTTCAATATGATTTCCAGTTGCGTTTTGCTCTCCTTCGACAGTTGTTCTGCGGGTGGATTAAGCAGACGATGGTGTGACTTAAGCATTTTTCTACTTTGTGAGGATAGGGTGCTTTGCACCTTCTTCCGAACCTCCTGCATGCTTTCAATAACACATGCCTGTACGTGAAATCGATCCACAATATTCAGTGCTGCGGGGAAGCACTCACGAATCCAAGCATGATAGGCAGGGGCGAAATCGTCAACGCTAAGCACCAACTTGGTCGAACGTTCAGCTTGATGCCAAGCTTTCTGGGCTATACGTTGATTTTCGCTTTTGAGCATGTCCTGATGCATGCGGATCACCGTACTCACCGGAGCTTCTTGCATGTAAGCACTATGCACAGCGGTCGATCCTAGGGCCAGTTCTGCCGCTTGCATACAAAAGGCTGAGCTGTAACGACGTTTCGTCAAAACAAAGCCGTACACCCAGACAAAATCTACACAGCATCTCGTACACCGCATTCGAATGGAAGGATCGTAGAGATAAGTTTTTTTCAAATTCAAAGAGATGCCGTACTTTGAATGGAAATCGATTATTTTTAACTCTGGCAAGTGGAGTAGTTCATTGATATACTGGAGTGCCATCTGTACATTCCTTTTTGTTCTTGGGTAGGATTTACAACACTACAGGAATAGCAGATGTTTTTCCATTTTATACTCTATTTCATTTCAAGCGCTGATTTAGGTGATGAGCCCCGACAGAAGCGCCTTCTGCTATCAAGACGCAACAACCTGCCCCGAGCAGAACTTGGTCATGAAATCACAAAAATCCGGCTTGTCCTCCTGGGAGGCTTGCCGGATTTTCTAAGTTTAGGCCCTCCAGGTCGTTTATGACCTTTCAAAACATTATTGGATCTCCGCCATAAAGTCTCGCGATAAATCATCCGCTCCTATCGTTATATGTATATTGCCCTAGCAAGCCACTAATCAAGTCTAACCAAACAAGATGTCCTCTGAACGGAGTATGAACAAAGCAAAAAAGCCGCCGCAATAGCGACTTTTAAACGTTCAGTCGAAAGAAAAACCAGCACCGGAACAATCTCGTTAGATCAGAGATCGTTGCGGTTGATTCATACGCCGAGCTCATCCTATCCATTAAATAAGGCCTAGATTGCGAGCGAGCGAAACCGCTTCCGTCCGCCTCCGAACCTGCAGTTTATCAAAGATATTCCGGTTGTACCCTTTCACCGTGCTAAGTGCGAGATACAACTCCTTAGCGATTTCATCGTTTGAATATCCTTGGGAAATGAGCCGTATAATTTCCAACTCGCGCTTGCTTAATGGCTCTACGAGTATACGCGATGACTTGGCACACCGCAGTTTCATCGGAAATTTGGCTAACATCGCCGTGTGCTCTCGCATAATACCGCGCACTTGTGCTTCATCCACCAGACGAGCCATCGGCTCGCCAATATTAAACTCCCCGCGCCAGCCCAATTGCACAAGGAACAATATGCCCGTTCGGCTTCGATACGGTTCCCTTTCAAGCCATATCCGTATCCCAGCGCCTATATCACAGCGGTTCTTACTGGTAGATTACGATCGTCTAGAAGCTCCAATGCACGGCTTGACTCGTTGTTTCGTCTTTATTTACTGAGAGCGTTGTATCTTTTTATTGTCATGGTTCTTGCTGTCATGCTATGGCCTGACGTCGTCCTTCAAGAGGAACCGATGGAACTAATGGAAGGAGCGGTCAATTCCATGTTGGCTGCATACTGGTTGCTATGCATCTTAGGGCTGCGGTATCCTCTGCAGATGTTGCCGATCCTTCTGTGGGAATTATTGTGGAAATCCATTTGGCTAATTGTCATTGCGGTCCCTAAATTGGCGACTGGCATGATAGTCGTTTTCCCTTTCATTACACCTTGGCGATATGTATTTCTGACTTACATGAGAAAACATGGAGAGCGGTGGCGTTAACAAGCAGTCTTTACACTTCATTGTGTAAGGCAAACTTAAAGGGAATGAGCCCAGTACAAAACCGGACTCAATCCCTAGAAGCCGCCTAACTATATACTGTCTAACTTTTTGAGGTCACTTCAAACTGAGTTTCCTGTTCCGACAAACGGTTAAGCGAATTGTTAACGCACGCAGAATCTCCGTCAATACATCGGGCGGGACGCCGCTTCGTAAAGCATCGCAATGATGACCGGCCTGGTGCGACGGGTTAGACGCGAATAGTAGCAGGCCGGCTCGGATCGGCTTGACGATATCGGTACGGCGAAGTGCCGGTTTTCTTCTTGAACAGGCTGTGGAAAAACTTCATATCGCTGTAGCCGGACAGAAATGCAATCTCCTGGACCTGGAGCTCCGTATGCCTGAGTAGCTCGCAACTCTTCTCGATGCGTAAATTCTGGATGTATTCCACGATTGTCTGCCCTGTCGCGCGCTTGAACAGGCGCTGCAAATAAGGGATGCTGAGCGATACGAGACCGGCGAGCGTCCGCAATTGGATCGTTTCCTCATAATGGACCGCAATATGCTCGAACACCGGGGATAGTTGGCGGAAAGTACGGCTCTCCTCTCCCCTCTGTTCATTGCGATGCATAGCCAGCAGCAATTGCAGCAACAGGCTGAGCTGCGCCGCTTCCGTCCCCGGAAGCCGCAGCACATATTCGCGATACAGGCTCCGGATCAGCATGCGATATTCATCATTCCGGTCGTGGAACACAGCATAACCCTGCTTCTCCCGTCCCGACAGGGAGAAGATTCCCTCCGGTGCAGGAAAAGCTTCGCGCAAGCGATCGAGCAGTTCCGGCATGAAGAGGCAATTATGTACAATAAGCTCGTTGCCGCTCTGCCCGGTGAGCGGCCGATATACATGAGGCGTGCCCGTCGGTATGACAAACAAATCGCCGCGCTTCACTTCCAGACTATCCTCGCCAATATAGTGCATGCCCCGCCCTTCGGCGACAAAATTAATCTCGATAAAGTCATGGCAATGGAGCGGCAGAGTAAAGGCCTCCTTCTCCCGGTTGACATGCAACGGGAACTGCCCGTCATTCCAGTAATGGATGCCCTGCAGAACATAATGCGACCGAAGCTCGTTCATTGCTGACTCTCCCCTATACATAATTGTAGTGCATGGCGGCTAGCTACGGAACGAACGAACCAAAGTATGTAATCCACCTATAAATATAGCATATCAGCCCCTGTCGCGAACCAACTCACTGGGCTACGATAGCTGAAAAGAAACATGAAGCAATCGAAAAGGAGAGACAAACATGCCGCTCTTACATAACCTGCAGGTCGACGGACAGCATACCCCCATTGGCATAGACATGACCGATCTTCAATTTTCCTGGCAGCTGGATTATGCGCGAGAGGAGGCGCAGCCTGTTGCCGCGCAACTGCTAGTCGCGACAAAGCAGGAATGGCTTCAACCTGGGCAATCTGACGTTTGGGACAGCGGCATGTCTGCCGGTCGGTTGACCCATTCCCGCTTCGGCGGATCTGCGTTGCAGGACTGCTCCCGCTATTGGTGGAAGGTGCTGATAAAGAACGAGAAAGGGGATGTCCTCGCATCGGAGCCCTCGACTTTCCTGACTGGCCTTAGCACGGCGGAAGCTTGGAGCGCGCAGTGGATCTGGAAACCGGGCGAGCATCTTATTAACGACTTCGCCTATTTCCGCAAAGAGATTGAGCTGCGTGGTCCGATCCGCCAGGCGCTGCTGTTCGCTTCCGCCCATCATTCTATGCGTTTGTTCGTCGATGGTGTTCGAATCGGCGGCTACGGCTCCCCCGCCCCGACCAATCCGGAGCATCGGAAGCTGTATACGGCCTATGAGATCTCATCATTGCTTCATCAAGACACAGTCTGTCTCTCAGCTATTGCCCACTATTTGGGCGGAGGCGGCCAGAACAGCGTCGACGGCTTGCCCGGCTTCCGCCTCCAACTCGAAGTGATCTACGAAAACGGCTCAAGCGATACATTCAGAACTGACGAATCCTGGCAGACGGTCAAGGAAATTCCGTACCAATGCGGCACTCCCTATCAGCAGAACCGGCGCATATCAGCCATCGAAGATTATGATGCCCGCAGGCTGGATCCGTCTTGGAACCGGAGAGGCTTCGCCGCAGAATCCTGTCTGCCAGTCGCACCATCAGGAATTCCGGCTCATCGTTGGCCGATGAAGCGGCAACGCATGCAAGAAGGCGCCGAAGCGGAGTTTATTGCGCCGACCCTTGTCCGGCAGGCGTTTACACCGGGCGACGACGACAAGACGGAAACGCTTCGGCAAGTGTTCGACGCCGGACGCATCTTGTCAGGCTGGCCGCGAATTACATTGCCAGGCGTCCCGGGAACAACCATCCGGCTGCGCTACTCCGAAGATCTAGATGAGCAAGGCTTTGTCAAACATCATGTAAGCAACGAAACATCCGATCATTATTACGATCAATACACGATGCGCGGCGACGAGTTGGAGGTCTGGCAACCGGATTTCTCCTATAAGGCATTCCGATATATCGAAGTAACTGGTTATCCCGCGGCTATACAGCCCGGAGAGCAGCTGTCGTTGGTGCTTGCCTATACCGGTATGTCTGAGCTTGGTTCATTCGATTGTTCCGATTCGTTCCTGAACCGGTTGTACGCTGCCTGTATTCGCACGCAGAAAAACAATGTGCTGGGTCAGATCGTCGATTGTCCGCATCGCGAGCAAGCGCAATATCTCGCCGATTCCGATCTTCAGGCGGAGACGCTGCTCTATAATTTCGATGCTAGGGCGGCGCTGGAAAAGGTGCTAGCTGATTTTGCAGGTGGGCAATTGGATGACGGCACTTTTCCATTCGTCTATCCGACAAATTACGACCAGCCCGACTTCAAGCTGCAAATTCCCGAATGGGATCTGCACTTCTGCTCTCTGCTCTGGAAGCTGTATATGCATACTGGCGACGATCGCCTGATTGTACGGTATTACGATGCCGCCAAACGTATGGCCGACTACTATCTCGGCATTCGCGACGAAGGATCCGGGCTTGTCCCGCTCGACAAAGGTTGGCATATAAGCGATTGGCCGTACCCTTCAGTCGATCACGGCTCCAATCCGCATAAACAAGGGACCGATACGGCGCCATACACGGTGCAAAATATGAAGCTGTATCTTGCAGTCGACATCCTGTCGCAAATGGCAGGCCAGATCGGCCGGGAGCAGGATGCCGCGTATTATAGGGCCGAAGCCCGTCTACTGCGGGAGAGCATTGTCAGCCGGCTGTACGACCCGACAGTTCGCCGATTCCTCTCCGGTCTCGGTACCGATCAGATTCATCAAGGAGTCAACGCGCTCTCTGTGCATCTCGGTCTTGCTCCATCCGCCGACACGGAACACATAGTCGATTATCTAGCGAACTCCCCATGGGAGAGCCGTACCGTACTGTCTCTTCCGTTGCTGCGCTCGCTGTTCGATAATGGGCGAGGCGACATCGCTTATCAACTGATTCGCAAGGAAACGCATCCCGGCTGGGGGTATATGATTGCACAGGGAGCGACTACGATGTGGGAGGGCTGGGATGATATTGAATCGCATTGCCATGCTTGGAACGGATATCCAGCCCGTATGCTGCAGGAATATATCGCCGGTATACGCTTGACTGCTCCCGGCTTCGAGGAAGCCGAGATCGCGCCATATATGCCGGAGGGACTCGCATATGCCCGGGCTTCTGTCGCTACGCCGTTCGGCCGGTTATCCGTCGGGTGGGAGCGAGGAACGCAAGAGTCTCCCAATGAGTATCGGCTGTCCATCCGCATCCCAACAGCCATGAAAGCTAAGGTTGTGTTGCTTGAATGCAAGCCAGAGGAATGCGGTCATGTCGTACTGCTGGAATCCCGTCATGTTATTTGGGCGAACGGTACAGTATCCGGACTTGCGACTGGCATCCGCGGTATCGATTATGTGAATGAACGCCTGGAGCTGCGAATCGAATCCGGAACCTATGAATTTGCAATAAAGGGCAAATAACAACTATTAAATATGCGCAACACTCCTCCGGCCAATGATACAACTGATCAGCCGAGGGCAGCAGCAGAACAGCCAGCCTGACGTCCGGGCTGGCTGTCTTTACTAAAGCTTGTTGAAACAACATATATTCGATGGGGAGGATTTGACGCTTACAACGATTCAGAAAACGGTAATCGGGGCTGTCCCCGAACAGCAGTCAGGAACAGCCCCTAATCCATTATTGCTCCGCTATTTTCTTCGAACTAGATTCCGATGTCAGCATATGAAACAGAATCATAGCCACTTCCGCACGCGTCGCCTTCACTTCAGGCATAAACATGTTGTTCCCTTTTCCCTTAATGTATCCGGCTTGATGCAAGGCAGACACATGTCCGATTGCCCATGCAGGAATTTGTTGCGAATCGCTGAATGCGGTACTTGCAGATGGATGAATCGCCAGGCCAAGCGCTCTGGACAGAAGCACAGCCATCTCCGCACGACTAATGTACCGTTCGGGAGCAAACTTCTCCTTGTCAATCCCGGCTACCAACCCTGCTGCAACAGCAGCTTTAATGCTGGCTGCATACCAGGCATTCGCATCAACATCGGTAAATGCCGTTTGCCCATCCTCCGTAATCTCCAATTGCAAACCGCGAACCAGCATAGCCACAAATTGTGCGCGGGTAATTTGGCCCGAAGGGTTAAAACGGTTTCCGTTCTCCCAATCGATGACTTGCCTTGCTGTCAAAGTTTGAATGGCTTGCATGGCCCAATGCGTATTCGAAATATCTGCATAATGCTTTGTGTATTCCATAGCCACATAAACATTCGGGCTTATTTGTTTAAGCTTTAGAGTGATTCGTGCCGCTTCCGAATTCACGCCCCCTCCATTATAAATCCATTTCTTATTCAAAGTATCATACTCGTAAATACCCGTCAGTTTACTGTCAATGTCCCTTGCTAGTAATGGGAGCTCCAAACTTACGCCAACAAGATTTTGTTCAAGCTTGAACTTCTTGCCATCGGCCGTAACAAGCATGACCGATACGTTATAGGCTGGACTCAAGATGCGAATGGCATCATCCGGATTCTTGCCCGCAGCTTCCTTCATTATTTGCTCGCTGGCTGGCGCAAACTCAATCTCCAAAGTCGCACCAGCCGTATTGTCCGCTCTGCCCAGCAAGGCGTTCAACTCAGCTGATTCAATCTTTAACCGTGCTTCTCCTGTTTGAACCTGCAAAGGGTATCCAGTAATCTGACCTATCGGTATTGAAACCGACTTCTGGCTGTCTTTCATGCGAACAACCGCAATGCCGTCCACGATTGTAACTGTCGCTCCTTCGGTTCCACTGCCGCTTCCTGCGCCATTGCCATTGCCATTGCCATTGCCAGGCTCTTCAGCGTTCTCATCATATTCCGCATTCAAGATCAGACGCGTTATTTCACTTACAGCCAGCTTCCGCTGATAGATACGGAAATCATCCAGATAGCCATGAAAGTTGACTTCGGTTTCTTGCAGCGATGTGCCGAGTACAGTGCCTATGGCTCCCTGGGAGAGGTATACGGCATGATTAGGTTCACTCACCAAATCACCATTTATATATAATGCCGCTCCTGCTTCCGCATCATATACAACCGCGACATGAGACCAGCTATTTGTGGAAACGGGGCCGCCTGCTACCGTAGTCCATCCTTCCTCCGAAGAGTTTGACAACATTCTGAGCTGCAACGCACCTGCTTCATCGATCTCCAATACGACGTTTTTATTAGAGTAAATGACCATGCGCCGCCCGTTCTCATAAGGCTTTAACCATGTTGAGATCGTGAAGCCCTGTTCGTCGAGCACGCCGGTCTCCTGATTGGCTACATAATTATTGCCTCCGTCCAGGTACATGGAATTACTTCCGATTTTACCGGAATAATACGCGGGAACCCAAGGAATCTCATTAGTTGGAACGCCATCAACTGTTCTTATAATGCTGCCATGTCTGGCATGAGCAGTCGAGTCATAGGCGGTCGTTCTTCTTCCTTCATCGAAGGTCCAGTACACGGCAAGATCATCGACAAGCATATCCCTGCCCGTAGCAGTAAGACTAACGTCATCCAACCATACCGTACCAGAGGCAGATACCGAGTCCAGGAGAATCTCGATCCATCCATTATTCACGACGGCCGGTGTCATGAAGCGCGTAACGAGACGTGTCCATCCTTTGGTGCCGAACAGCGGTTCAGATTCATATCTATAAGTTGCGGCTCCTTCTACGGACATACGCAAGGACAAGCCCGTCCCCTTAACCTGATCCGTTTTGACCCATGTACTCAATTCATACTCCTTGTACGGCTCCAGATTTACGCTTTGTCTCGTACTGGTACCAGAGAAAGCCCCCGCTATTTGCAGGGATGTCCCGCCGGAGCGTGAAGTACTCGTATCCAGAACGGGAGTAACGTCAGCCGGGAACGTCCATCCTTTAGGGATCCCTTCGTTATCCTCACCTTCCTCAAAAGAAGGATTCTGCACTTTATTTCCGTTGCCGAGAACCATGATATGGACGGGTTGCGATTGGGCGGCAATCCCTTGACTGCTGATTGCTTTTGCCGTTATGGAGTAGCTTCCGGCCTTCAACCCTTTCCATTCCAGCTTGTATGGATCAGATGTATCTGTTCCAATCCTCTTCCCATTCGCCCAAAACTCGACCTTGGCCATACCTTGCGGGGCGGTTGCGCTTGCTTGGAGCGTAAGCGAACCATTCTCCGACAGAATCGTTCCTTGATCAGGAGTCAACAATTGAACAATTGGGCTGGTTCTAGTCGTTGTTGGGATTACTTCGAACAATTTGCCGTCTCCCGGCAAGAAGCTGATTGCAGCAGTTCCAATCTCATAAATTTCACCCGTTTCCAGGTCCTTCAAACTGCCTGTGTAGTAAGCTGAGCTGAGCGTCAGTTCCTGTGGATGTTCGGCATCCGTGTTTACAGCGACTACGTAGGACTTGCTTCCGTCCCGTTTCGCCAATGTACTGACATACGGCTGCGCGTTGCCGGTTCCCGCGACTGTAAAACGATCCTCATCCTTCTTCGCACTCAATAAAGTCTCTTTCAATGGTCGGACGCGATTGGCTAACGAACTGACTTCATCATAGTGCTCAGGGCTGTCCTCAAGTCCGAGCCAGCTTTGCTGTGTGCCATAGATAAACCAGAATATGCCCGTAGCTCCTTCTCCTATAGCCATCCAGTTCTGCATTCTTAGCTCGCCCACAACAGGAGTCCTTGTGGAGAAGCGTCCTGAATCAAATTTATGCGTTTGCAATATCATCCATAAAGGAGTATCCTCAGGCTTTTCTTTTACTACTTTCCGGACATAGCTGACAAAATCCCATGCCGAATATCCGAACGCATTTAACGTAAAGTCGCCGACCGGGTTGTGCTTCGCGGCAGGGTAAACGTCAATAAGCAAGGTATCCAGCCCAGCCGCAGTGAAGATGGGACCCACCCGGTCCAAACCGACGAGCGGAGTGGAAACTTTCAGCCCCGGGGCATTTTCATGAAAATATTCGGTCGCGACGACATGATTGTTCAAAGCCTCCGGAAACGGTTCATCCGACAGGTTAATACTCTTGATGCTGGGATGATCTTTCAATTTACTAATTATATTGTCTGCAATAGGCTGGAATTGCTGTGGATCAGCGGCCTCGCTGTGCATCCAGTCATACGTATTCGCATGCGGTCCGTAATGCACGCCTACACCATATGTATCCGTTACCTCAAACATAAAGTGGTCTTCGTCCACATTGCCATTCGTAATCATAATGGAGTCCAAGCCATGGCTATGCAGGTCTGCAACGATTTCCTTGAATCTTTGTTTATTGCCTCTTATCTGGAGCGCATCCTCGAAGACCCCGATCGGAAATTCGCTTGGCGGGAACGGCTCCAAATCGACCGGATATTCAGGATCCATGGGCGCCGCTACGCCCTTAACTACAACGTTTTTGATCCTCTGGCCATTCGCAGTCGCATTGCTGAACATGAAAGACGCATAATTTATGTCAGGAATGAAGCCTGCGAACTGGCCAACATCGTGCTTATCCACGATGACCTGGCCATTCATCCAAATGCTTACAGTATGCTCTGACGCATTATATTCGACCTTCACTCTAGTATAGCCGTTTGCATCAAAACCTGGAGCCACTCCATTTTTGACCAAATATTGCGTCCGGTCCAAAAAGGCCTGGTATTCACCGTTTTTGTTCAAGTAAATCCATATTTGGCCGTCCAGCCACATGGCGCCCGTACCTTTATTCAACCCCAACCCGATCCAGTCCTCTACGCCAGCCGGATAAATATCAGCCTCCACGCTGGATACCAGACCTACGGACTTGAATGGGACACTGGCAGTGGATGAGCCTCGAACCGAACTGGTAATATAGCTTTCGCTTTCATCGCCAGCGAACACCAGATTCTGACCGGCTTCCCACTTTCGGCCGTCGAACTCCGTCTCCTTTTCCTTGAGAGAAGCGCCAACTGTGCGATTCGTGCCATTGATTGCCAACGTATCCGAGATAGCCAATGTTTCCCCCCGAACGATCAGATTTTTCACTCGTTGTCCATATGCTGTTGCACCGCTGAGCACAAAGCCCGCATGCGATATGTTCGGAGTGAATCCTTCAATCCCGCTGATGTCATGCTGATCTACAACAAGTTCTTCGTTCAGCCAAATAGAAATCGTAGCATCAGCTGAATTTAACTGCACCTTAACTTTGGTGTAACCGTTTGCATCAAAGGTAAGCAGCGCTCCGGACTTCACCAAATATTTGGTCCCATTAACGAAAGCCTGGTACTCCCCATTCTTATTGACATAGATCCATACCTCTCCATCCTGCCAGATCGGGCCAGTCCCCTTCAGCAGTCCAAGCCCTACCCAATCATTCACCCCTGACGGCTTAATTTCCGCTTCAATGCTTGCTAAATCTCCAACCGACCGAAAGGGCACGCTTGCATTGGCAAGCATTTCAGCGCTGCTGCTAGTCACATAGCTTTCATTCTCATCCTCGAAATATACGAGCGATGGACTAGCCGTCCATTGCACGCCTCCCGCTTCAACATTGCTCCCTGCAATCTGGGTGCCGGATGCGCGATTCAGCGGTTCAACACTCAGTGAGTCCGCGACTGCGACAGGCAGATCAGACTCTGTTGCTGCGTGCACGTTCACGCTTCCTATACCGTATACGGGCAACAATGTCAGGCAGAGAACCAACGCGCATACCATTTTGACCAATCTCATTACAATCCCTCCCATTTAAATTGTTAGAAGATATATTGTTCTGACGAGCTTAATTATACGTTCACCCTTGAATGGGTAACCACTTTCCGATTTCCACTTTACTATCTTTTGGCTACTGATTCGCGAATGAAATATCAGAGCGTATAAACACGAATTTTATACTTTCCTATAAGTTGAAAAAACCGCTCGTTTCCCGATAGGGATACGAGCGGCTGCAGCGTTCATTGTAAAGGCCTTATACGGATTTCGTAGCTTCGGGATACACATCGATGAGGGTAACTCCGCCGGGTTGAAGCTTGACCTCAAAGCTTTGCTTATAGATTGAACCGCTAACGTATTGGTGGGTAAGCCCGCCTGATGCCGCATCCTTGTAACGGACTGGCAGAATAGGAAAGCTGGAGACCGTGCGTGTATCCGCGACAGGCTGCTTCATCGTAACAAAAGCCCGTCGGTAATGAACGTCATTGTCATTGAATAAGTAGATTCGGCATGTGCCGTCCTTCAGCCGGTACGCCAAAAAAGGTTTATCACAGGTTAACGGACAGTCGCCAATATGAAGAAGGAGCCGTGCAAGCGCGTCGCGGAAGCCTGTAGTTACCTTGACGAATGGCAATGTGTCGACAAGCGTATAAGGGAAATCAGGCGCGTCAGCGGGATCGCCTTCCATATTCGGCTTTCCGTCATCTTGATTTAACAGAGCTTCGATTGCCGCACGGGTATCCTCATCCGGCGATGCGCCGAAGGCGAACACAGTCAACGGCCGATTGCTGTAGCGGTCCGAGAACAGAATCGTTTCTTGGATCCCGTAATCAGCCGGCTCGAAGCCTGTACGAGCCGTACATACAACCGCTCCACGATCGTATGCGGCTACCTTGCGCTGTTCTTCAAGTGACAGCATATCAAAATCAGGTACCAGCAATGTACCGGTAAATGAATCGAGATCTTCCGAACGAACGCAAGCACCGCAATGAGTTCCGGCCTTCGCGAGCTCGTAGAACAGCTTGAAGGGTGTCCAGCGACGTGTATGGATGTATTCGGTCAGCATGTTCTCATAAGCATGGTCGGACCAAAGCATCGTAGGCGAGAGTGTTCGATCGACATCCGCGGAGAAGGCAATTTCCATGCGTTCTCGTTCCCAATCCCAATCGGCGCGTTTGATTCCGTCGCCTAGACACAGGAAATAGCCTTCAAGGGCACGCCGCGAACCGCCTTTCTCTGCAAGCTGGTATGCCATCATGGTATAAAGGTCTCGTTCGTGCAGGCAAGGCACATGCTTCATCATGTCCCATTCCTCAGATGCATCCTGCAGACCAACCATCGAAACCAGATGGCCTTGTCGAATATGTGCTGCAGTAATAGGAGCAATAGCCATATAACGGTGGAAATAGTAATCTTGCGTATCCCACGGAGATGCGATAAAACAACTGGTCGGCAAAATATTGGCAGTGAGATAATCGACGCCAGCATTCATGATGCGTGCCAAATCCGTTCCAAGACAATACTTCGTTTCGAATGGATCCGTACAGTACATGCCAAGTACCATCACTTCACGTCCGATAGCGTGAACACGCGCGCATATTTTTTCAAAGAAACCTTCCCATCGCCAGCACATGAATTCAATCCACTCTGCACGGACATTTTTCCAAATCCAGTCTGCGCGGGCGTCTTCTACATCCGCTTCGTCATTCCCAAGCGCCGCAGCAATACCATCAGGCAGAATCAGCCCCGTATGGTCAATGAACTGCGTAACCATGTCGGTCGAGTAGTCGCCATGGTAGATGTTTCCGCTTGGGCTAAACCCGTCCGCAAGATGAATTCCCTTAAATCCGTAATCAACCAACGTACGACAAAGCTGCTCTACGAAAAAATCCTCGTAGTATGTACCGTTTTTAAAGCGTTTGAGCGCGAATAACCCGCGTCGTTCACCGCCCCTTGTATGAAACTGCAATTCTGGATGGTCACAAATCCATTCTTGGTGGAAGGAATTGCCGATGGACACCCCCATAATGCCTGCGTACATGCCGGTTCCACTGTCAGATAAGTTGAAGGATAGGTCCCGAAGGTTGTGATTCGTCCAAGGCTGCCTTTCACGTTCCGCATTGCGCGGGATGCCGTAATAAGCACAATTATCGGCGGGAAGTTCATATTCCTCGTCCATACCCTTGTACTGATTGACGAAATCAGGGTGGAACAGCAGCGCACAAGCGCCATCGGGAAGAAAACCGGTCTGGTCTAAAAACCTCGCAGCCCCTCGATCGGAGTCCTCTCTATCGAAACCTAGCAATTGCATCCAGATGAAAACCTTTCCGTTCTTGAGCTTCTCCACAACATTCACTCCCCAGACAATATGTTTTTCAAGATTGGAGCCAATCCATTCGCAAGCTGCCAAAAACCCAAATCGGAAGGGTGAACTCCATCCACCGTACATCCGTTCCACAATTCTCCAATTAACTCGGCACCGTTGCAAAAGAAAATAAAGTCATCTCCGTTTTCTTTACGTTCTTTAACAAGCTTTCGTTGGAAGGTCATTCTTTCTATTCTATCTTGATAGGATCGTGCTTGAGCATGTTCAAATCCGAATGGAATCCGCGATATAACGAGAATCGGCAGCACGGGATGACGGCTACGGATTATTCGTATAAACTCAGGCATCGTTTTAGCCAATTCATCAAGATTATCGCAATTGGCATCGTAATCAAGCACAAGACATTCTGGGCGTTCAATCTCGCTAATGAGCTCAGCTATTCTTGAATCGCCCTTTCCGTTTCCCGAGAAACCTAAATTAATAAATTCCATATTAATCTTCCGGCTCAAAATGTTAGTATAAGCCATACCGGGTCGTGAGGCGCATCCTCCTTGAGTAATCGATGTACCATATATAATGATCTTGCCTTCATTATCATACGGCGGGAAATTGCCGATTGCTGAATCTGGGTTCAAACCGATTTGCAACTCATGCACACCTTGATAAAGCGGAAAATTAAGTGTAATATAGCGAAGCTCCGGTTCAAGCGATTCGAACAATATGCTCTCGTATTGCTCTGCATCGTAAGGGAAACGCGTAGTTCCAAAATAATGCTGAGAACCCGGAGGACCAAAATAACAATCAAATCCATTAACCCCGGTTGACGGCATATGATCATAAGGATTAGTTCCAAACAGCTTCACTTTGACAACCAGTTTAGCCGCATTCGTTTGAAATCTTATCTGCCCCCCGGCAGTATGGTTCGCCAGCTCGTCGAGCACGCCGCGAATCGTTCCATGGGCTGCCGCAGGAAGACGCCGAAAGCTGCGCTCCTCTTTCCACCATGCAAATCCCGATACTATAAGAGGACAATCCGCAGGAGAAATCCATCTTAGTTCATTTTGATCATTCATAGTCTGTAGCCAATCACTCCTAATTTCGTTAATAGATTTACCCTTTCACGCTTCCCAATACGATACCTTTAATAAAGTATCTTTGAAGAAAAGGATAGATGAGCAGAACCGGGAGGCACGCGGCAAATATTTGTGCCGATTTGGATGTCTTATCTGAAATGCTGGACATCAATATCGCATCCTGCGGTGATAATTGACTAAGTTCCCTGCCTATGACAACGGTCTGCAAATAGCTGGTTAAGGGATAATTGTCTGGACTATTCATTAAAATGAGTCCGTCAAACCATGCATTCCAATGCCCTACAATGCTAAATAGCGTAAGCGTCGCAAGCGCAGGGGCTGAGAGCGGCAAGAACAGTTTGAATAGAATAACCCAATGATTGGCGCCGTCAACAAATGCTGCTTCTTCAATTTCCCTGGGTAAATTACGGAAAAAATTAAGCAAAAGAACGACATTAAATACCGGAACCGCTCCAGGAATAACCAAAGCCCATATCGAATCCAACATGCCTACAGACCGGATCGTCATATACCAAGGAATAAGACCCCCGTGAAAGAGAATCGTAAACACGAATACCCATACATAAACGGTTCGAAATCGAAAGCTGTTTTTTTCTTTGGACAATGGATATGCCGCTAATAGGGTCAGCAACATACTAAGCGATACTCCCAGTACGATTCTCTTCACGGAAATAAACATGGAGTCGAGAAATTGTTGTTTTCCAATGACATATTGATAGGATTGAAAAGTAAAATCAATCGGCCAGAACGTAACCCTTCCCGCATCGGCCGCAGAAGCGCTGCTGAGAGAAATAGCCAACACATGAATCAACGGCAAGACGCATGAAACAGCGAGCCCAATTAACAACACATATATAACCACAGTTACGACTTTTTCCAATTGTCCCGCATAAGCATTCAATGTTGTTTCCTCCAAACTTAGAAGATGCGATAATTTGCGAATCGATAGGCACACCAGTACGAAAGCGATATTAATATTAATGAAACAAAGGATTTAAGCAGCCCTACAGCTGTCGAAACACCAAAGCTCATCTCCACCAAACCGGTTCGATAAACCAGTGTATCAATGATATCTCCCGTCTCATAAACGACAGGACTATAAAGATTAAAGATTTGATCAAAACCGGCATTCAGTATATTCCCCATACTTAATGTTGTAAGCAGAACAATAATGGGCATCATTCCCGGAAGGGTGACATGCCATGTTTGCTTCCATCGATTCGCTCCATCTGCTTTGGCCGATTCATACAGAGCGGGATCTATCCCTACAATGGCAGCAAGGTAAACAATCGTGCTGAATCCAAATTCCTTCCATGCATCGGATACAACCACGACGAAACGAAACCAGTTATTGTCTCCCAAGAAAAAGATAGGATCTACACCAAAGGCGAATTGAAGAAATTGGTTCACAATCCCCTTCATTGATAGAATGTCAATCAGAATGCCCGCCAGCACAACCCAAGATAAAAAATGCGGTAAATAAATAAGGGTTTGGATGCCTGCGCGGGTAAGCTTGTGATTGACTTCGTTCAACAATATAGAAACAATCAAGGGCAGCACAATTCCTACAATAATTTTCATCACCGCAATGATAACCGTATTCCATAAAACTTGAACCGTATTCGGCAATTTGAACATAAATTCGAAGTTATCCCAGCCAACCCACTTCGAACCTGTTATTCCCAAAGCAGGATAAAACTTTTGAAAAGCAATAACTACGCCCGTCATCGGTATATAGGCAAATACGATTAGAATAATAAGTGCTGGGATAATCATCACATGAAGGGGCAATTCTCTCGCCCAGTTACTATATCGCATATTTAACCCCCTTCGTCATAGACAAGGGCGAAAGGATGTTTCGCCCTTGCTATACTTTAAAAATGCACGCAATCAATGCTCGTTGTTATTGATTTTGCTTCCACTCATTCACTTCTTTAGTAATCTGATCTCCACCCAGAGCTTTCCAATCTTTAACGAATTTATCAAACTCATCAATTGAAACTGCGCCCATAATGATTTTTGTAAATACTTCGTTTTCCATCGTTGCCAAGGTAGCCGATTTATCCGTCATGGACGGCGTATTGCCGCCATAGAAACCGTCGTTTACGAATAAGCCTTTATCCATAATATCGAAAAAGATTTTCCAAGCCGGATAATACAAAGACCAACCATATACGCTGCCTTCGTTATTAATCGCTTTCAAACGATTATCCCAAAGCAATTTTGCTGTTGGATCCGCAGCCAAACTCTCATCATTGGCGTCAACGGCATCTATAAACTGTTGAAACGGAAGATCTGTTGCGTCATTCGAAAATACGGGCGCCAGTTTCCATAATTGAATGCTGCCATCCTCCGGATCATACATGAAACGATCATATGTCTCCTTGCCGGCAGCTTTACCTACCGTTTTTTCAAAGACATAGTTGAATAATTTGACGATAGCTTCCGGGTGCTCGTAACCTTTTCTGACCACAAAATATTCAAGAACTGGCGCATTCAAGCC
This sequence comes from Paenibacillus sp. YIM B09110, assembly GCF_037167145.1. NCBI lineage: Bacteria > Bacillati > Bacillota > Bacilli > Caryophanales > Paenibacillaceae > Paenibacillus > Paenibacillus sp. YIM B09110. The sequence continues at coordinate 206,916 of NZ_JBANSP010000010.1, forward strand.
AACCTTAGCGGGTTCATCATTAATAGACGGCAGCGGGTATGGAACCCATTCGGCATTTGGATCATTATCTTTTAATTGATGCGGACCTAACTGGCCGAAGAAATGTGCGCTATTGATCATTCCTACTTTTCCTGAAGCGATCATCTCGATTGTTTTGGCTGCATCTTTGACAGTAAATTCGGGATCAATAATCCCTTCAGCGTACAGCTGTTGCAACGCTAGAAGGGCTTCTTTGGCTTCCGGTTGCGTACTGCCATACACAAGTCCGCCATTGTTGTCCTCAATCCACAACCCCGGATAAGCATGAAAGCTATTAAAAAAACCAGAAGCTGATAATGCACTGTTTTTCACAGTATTGTCGAATGTGAAACCATACGTATCCTTAGCGCTATTGCCATCCGGATCATCATTTGTAAACGCCTTTGCTATATGAATAAAATCATCTATTGTTTTAGGCTCTGGCAGATTTAATTTCTTCATCCAGTCCGCCCGAACCCAGATGAGCGGGCCGCCTGCTCCGCCGATCGCGGATGCCGTATTAGGCAGAGCATATAACTTTCCTCCAACCGACGACTGCTCAAGCGCAATCCCGTCTCCGACTGCAAACTGCTTTTTCGTTTCTTCCGAAGCGTATTGATCGAATATTTCAGTTAAATCTGCAATACTATCCGTTTCGACCAGTTGTTGCAGTTGTTGACCGTTGACGCGCATTAAATCAGGCAAATCCCCGGAAGCCATCGTCACATTCAGTTTGCTGTCATATTGGCCAATGTCCGCACTCCATTGCACTTTAATGTCAATTCCGAGTTCTTCAAGAATCGCATCGCTCCACACGTTTTTTTCATAGGTTTGTCCGCTTGGCAATTTCATGCTTGCATCAATTCGTCTTACCGTAGTCATCGAAATAGGTGCATCATATTTGCCTAAAGGATCAATCACAACCGTTTGTTCGGGCGTTTCCGACGGAGCTGGCGACGATGTCGCTTCGCTGCCTTTGTTCCCATTTTTGTCGTTCGAACAAGCAGACAGCGCCATCACGCATAACACAAATATGATTGATGTAATAACGATCCTTTTTCTCTTCATGCTTTATGCCCCTTTGGAATTGGATTTATCAAAGGAAATATCCTTGATATGTTTCAAATTATACAAGCGCGTATTACAGCTAACCACTTGCTAATTTCCACCTTTAATATCTTCTGTCCACTACCTTATATTTCGTATAACCCATGCAAAAAACCGATAATAATAGAGAACGCAAAGAAAGGAATTTGAACGCTAGAATCAGGATTGTATTCATCCAAATAAGCGGCAAACTCCCATCTTTACATTCCCTTGTACCAAATTACTCCGAATATCCCATCATTCCTATATACGCCAGATTGGGCTGGGCAATATCCATTCTGCCATACTGAATGATGACTTCGATATCGCTGCGGAAACGAAGGGAATATTGGACTTGTCTACCCAGTGCAATTCCGCCAATTTCTTCAGGATGATCCATCCGAATGCACTTTACCCTTCTGGCACTTACGTTAAGCTTGATGTCTTGGTCAGGCTCTCGATCTTCATAGAAAATATCCATGAAAATATGGGCATCTGTATCGTGACAATTCAGTATCATAATAGCTTCATGGCCTTCAAACAAATCCTGCTCCATTTTCCCCTTATACGGCAAATATCCATCAATTACATACCAGTTCCGGGCGCCTTCTTTGTTCATACCCTCTTCCTCCTCAGTTCACCGATATTTCCCTCGTGGTTCTCCATGTCTTGCTGAGATGTCTGACTAGCTTCGACATCGATTCATAACCGTTATTGGTGACCAGAAGGCTTTCTTCAATCCGGTTGGAGCCATGAGGATGGCCGAATAAACTGACATCCGTATTCACGGTCATACCCGCAGTGAATATCGCGACAGAATTCTCGTCCGGGTACGGGGATTCGGCTTCCGCCAGGCCACAACCGTGGAGCGGCGGGTATAAATCATACTGCGTCATCCCATGCTTCTTAAAACAGTCTTTAACAGCGCGTACCACATCGCTCTGCTTGGCGCCGCCTTTAATCCGGGCAAGCCCGGTTTCCTCCGCTTCAACGAGAACATCGATGAATGCCTTCTGCTCTTCCGTCATCGTCCCGGCAACAAACGGAAAGTTCACGGTTGCTATATACCCCTCGACCTGTACGGCTATAGCGGCCAGGATCATGTCTCCCTCTTCAATCACTTTGCTCGAAGGCCGCCCGATAATCGTCTTTACCCGATCGCCGCTGGTAATCAGACAGAACGGCATATGTTCCGCTCCTTGACGTGTACATTCACCATAAGCCAGTGAGGCCAGTTCCAGTTCCGTCATCCCCGGCCTTACCCGTTCGATCATTAACTTATAGCCTGCATCGGCAATTCTGGCTGCCTCCTGCAGGCAAGCAATCTCGTTCGCAGACTTGTTCATCCTCAGCTTGAATAACAAATCAGCTGCATCTACGATTTCAATCCCTGCAAAACTGGACTCGATGATCTTCATTAACGGCACAGGAATCGCATCAATACCCGCCACACCCAGTTTGTGGAGTGAAAGGCTTTCCTGCAGTTGCTTGCAAATTGCGATCAAGCTCGTATAATGAGCGAGCGGATACTCAATATTGTCGGGTACAGTTACGCAATTAAATTCGGGTAACAGTCGAACATCCGACCAAGCGCTCATTTCACGACAAAACATTTCCCCTTCTGGCGCAGCTAAAATAATGGGATCTCCGCTGAGCGGAACAATTACCGCCCCTCGTTCGAATAACGGCCAGTAGTTTCCAATATAACGCAGGTTTTCCTTCCTGTACTCGTCGCCATAAACCAAGCATGCTTGCAAATCTTGATCTCTCATAAGTTCTCTCAAGCTTTCAATTCTAGCAATATATTCCTCAATGGGAATCTTAATCAAATGAATCTCCTCCTCAATTCCAAACTTTAATAGATCACTTTTCTTATTCCCATAAAATCGGCAATCATCGAAAGTTCCTCCGTAAGGTCGCCGTATGCAATAATACAGTGATGAGCAAATCCTTCCTTGATAAGCGTAGTCAAAAATGGCTTGATTGGAGTATCAAACTTTACAACGCCTGTAATTTCCTCACAAGGAATGTTAGTTGGAATATGCAAGGCCTCGCCTTTTACAATAAGCATCTTATAACCTTCTGCATCAATAATCAGATGACTAATCGTCACTTCTCCTGGCTTGATTGTATATTCGAAACCAAATCCCGCTCCCTGCAATCCCCATTGTTCAGGTGAACGGTTCACCTTAACCGTGTTTCTGTCGGTTGCATAATTGGTGTTCGCATAACCATGATGAACCATGAGCAGGGCATTCAGCTCCTCATCATATTCGCCCCACTCGGCATAAGTCGGCATTTGTCCGCTGAGTTCATTCATGATGGTCATGATGATCAGACCATGTACATCTCCCTCGGTATTCACGATATACTTGCCTTCCTCATGTATCATGGTATTGGCCAAGTATGAGGTCGTTCCCGTTTTCTGTTCCACATAATGCTGACCGAGCAGTGTAAGCGCATCCAACCGGAATCGCTCAAGCGTTCTCCGAAGAGCTACGTAAAATCTTGATGATTGGTAGACATCGTTATCGCTTAGTCCCACGATATTAAACCTGCTCTTCGTTGCTGCTTCGATCATTTTAATTTCTTCATCGTCAGCTTGACTGAACTGATCAAGCAAATGGTCGACCTGAATAGCAATTATATTGGGCCCGAGCGTCCCCTTGATCATCGTCTTGTCGTATTCGAAATCGTACATGCCTCTGAATACATGACCGATAACACCGATATTCGTATTCTTAAGTTGCTGATAAACCTTGTATGCCCGTATATACTTCTTTATTTCTCCGTAGCCTTCTGTATCGTGAATTGAACCAACAACAACCTTTAAGTCCGGGTACCATCCCATCTTTCTGAATGTGGCTGCCAATTGCAGACTGGCGATTAAAGCGGAATTTCTTAGAATGTTTTCATAGTTGGTTTGCAAATTTATTTTATTGCTGGATTGCGTATTGAACAGGATAACCGGAACATGACGAATATGCTCCAGCGCCTGGATGGCCATATAATCCGGGCAATAGGTGCCTGCAACATATACGATTATATCGACTCTTTCATCGGCCAGCTTCTTGCCAGCTTTATCAGCCGCATCAAGCGTATCAATTAAACCCGGCCAGATAACCGCATCATGATCCAGAACTTCGCATAAATGGGTATAGACGCAAGTCATATCCTCATTTACGTTGGCTCTCATGGTTTCAGGGAACATTCGCCAGTACTCGAAGAATCCAAGCGTGAGCAAACCGACCTTCAATGAGCCGGTCTTCTCTCTTAACGTCAATAAGTCTCCGAATGTATTGCCTTTAGCCGTTTCAAACGACTCTATGATATCTGACATCTACGCTTCAAACCTTTCCTAAGTTGTTTTTGTGCCTGAATGCCCGCGAGCAAGCGAGCTGCGTTATGATGGATAATATTCTCGATATCTTGATCGCTAATGCCCGATAAGAGCACGCTGCCCAGCATATAATGGGGGTCATACCAAGGGAAATCGGTTCCAAACAGCACCTTCTCAGAAGAGGCTTCCTGCACCATCTTCAAGACAACCCCATTAAGACGTCCGGTATCGCACAATTCCAAGTAAACGTTAGAGCGTTCCTTGGCAAGTGCAATCGCATAATCCGTTTCCCCGGGCGCCGAATGACCCAGAAGGAATTGAATATTCTCATATTCACGCGACAGCTCTGCAATCATCTGCGGTGGATTATATGGACTATGTCCCCAAGTATGCGAAAGGAGCAATAAACCACGTTCGTTCGCAAATTCATATATTTTGCGATACTTCTCCCCGTTAAGCGGATATTTGTGATAGTCTGGAAGAACTTTGAACCCCAGAAAACCTTCGAAGCTATCAAATTGTTCCAGATCACGATCTAGATCATGATCATAATGCGGATTCACCGCATAATAGCCATAAATCTTTCCGGGATATTCGCGCATAGCAGCGCGGATATCCGAGTTGCCGCGTATTGGATCAAACAAGGCACTATGCGGTGCCGAGATAATCCACTCGATATTTTGTCTGTCCATCGCGTTAATCATCATTTCCAATTTCGCTTCAGGCAAATAAGTGCCGTAAAAAGCACCCATATGTGTATGCATATCAATGATTGAAATGCTGCTCAAGCGGCCCGTTTCAAAAAATTCTTTCGCCAGAAGCGATTTACTGGTCATTGTGTGCAAACTCATAATTTCACCTCGCTCAGCATTCTTTCCGCATTACGATAAGCGATGTTCTCCAAATGCTCCGTTGCAATGCCCGATCCGAATAGTGTCGCTAGCGGACCGCCTATCCCATTGCTCGGAAATTCAGAACCGAAGAGCAAACGTTCCGAACCGAATTTATTGCATATTTCCCTGATCTCTCCGGCGGTCTGCATATCTCCGGTCTCGATATAAAAGTTTTTGTAAGTTTTGAGCAATGGAAATGTCAGCCTAGAATGGCTCCACAAGCCGTAGTTATAAAGAATAACCGTAAGATCCGGGTATTCCTGCAACACTTGGTATATTCCTTCCCATCCCTCGCTAGACGACAAGTACAGTGGAATTTGAGCAGCAGCGAGTTCTTGCAGAAGGTCACCCATAACAACGCGATTCAACAAATATCGGTTCCGTTCCGGATAGGCCCTCAGCAATTTCACGCCGCTGGCTCTCATCGCCGGGAATAAATGTTCCGGTGCGTACTGTTCTTCCGTAATAGAAGGCAGGATGGTCCATGTAGGAATTAATCGTTCCGGCGATTTAACCGTTTCTGCAATCACTGCTCGGTTTCCATAATCCGGATCGACATCCGCCATCGTATTGTGACCAACGATTGCACGGTCAACGCCACAATAGTCCATCGCAACGAGCATTTCCTCCGCGTCACGCACTTGTTTCACCTTTTCACGAACAAGCAAATGTTCATGATTGACGACCTCATAATTAATCGTTTTGTATCCAATGGAGCAACTGCAATCGATAATCTGCATTTTCTTCCCTCCTTAATCGAATGGATTGTCCAGAAATGTGGCTGGATTGTCGCACATAATCATCCTGATTTGTTCTTGTGTTATCCCTTCGTCTTCCATCATCGGCACAATGTTCGTCAGTATATGGTCGAACCCCCAACCTCCATACTGATGCAAACAGGTTTTCAGACAGACATCGTTTGATACCAGTATTTGCGACACATAGCCTTCATCTATTAACTGCTTGATCACTTTTACACGCTCAATATCTCTGGCGAACAAGCCTTGCAGTATGCTTCTGTGTCTTTTGTCGGCATAAAACTCCTTGCCGAAATTATCAAACTCGATATATACCCCTTGCTGAAGCAACGCTCTCAAATAATCCATCCGCAAATCAACATCAATGTGGTTAATGCAAATTTTTTCAGTTGAGGCACCTTGCTCCTTAAGAATTCGGATGACCTCATGCCCCGTTTCGCCCCACAAATAGGTATGCACATGCAGTCCCAATCCCGTTTCCCGCTGAACTAAACCCGCTGCCATCAACGACTTTTTCTCATTGGGATAGATGATTTCGCTCGTGCCGATTTCACCAATAACTCCCGCTCTAATACTCGTCCCTTCCATCCCGTATTTGATCTCCGCCAGCATTTCTTCTGCAATATCCTCGATTGTTTTCGCATCCATTTCCGGAGGGTGAGAAGCATGGATATAATAACCGCAGCCAGCAACAATTTGGATACCCGTCTCCCGAGACACGCCGGCAAGCAGTACCGGATCTCTCCCGATATCGCGAAGGGTCAGATCAACCAATGTGCCTCCTCCCGCTTTTTTTAAGGCCAGGAGCTCATCCCTGACAACCTTCTCGTCATCGATCACGGCATTATCCAGCACAGCATACGGATTGCGAGACAAGTGACCCAAATTAGTCAAACTTACTTTTTCTTGAGCCATTGTCTTGGCCGAGATACTTTGCGGAGACGGCACAAGATTGCGTAAATCAATAAAAGCATGCTCGTGAGGCAGTACCCAGCCGAGCTTATCCTTATCTACCTTACCGGTTACTGTCATTACAGACATGGGCAGTCCTCCCCGCATATATAAGCTTTAAATTCATTCCCCTCACAACATTCATTATAGTTAGACGGTTCAAATGTAGACTACTCACCGATTTCCACTTTTCCTATCTTCTGTCCACTGAATGGATCTCCCTATATTCCTGAGGCGTCATTCCTGTTGCTTTGCGGAAAAATCGGTAGAAATACGGCTCAGACAAAAATCCGACAGCACTTGAAATCTCATAAATTTTCATGGATGTTTCTTGAAGCATGGTTTGCGCATGCACCAACTTGGATCGGCTAACATAGCTTGACAGGTCCTCTCCTGTACTTTTTTTGTATAACCGGGATAAATACTTTGAATTATGCCCTACGATATCTCCTATCCGCACGAGCGACAGATCTCCGTCCAGATGATGTTGTATGTACTTCTGAACCTTATTGATTACAACATTCTCCTCATGCTCCATTCCTACTTTCTTTTCGGCAAATATAGCCGACGACAGCTCCTTGAAAAAGTCGGCAATGTCTCGCCAAGATGAATGCGCTTCCATAGATATCAGCTTGCTAATATTCGAATGATAGCCCATCTCTTCCGGAAAATAACGATTCATGTGAGAAAGAAATATCGGAACGAGCGAATAATAGATTTCTTGTTCGATCATAGGTTCATTGGCATGGTCGGAGCCTGTAAGCAGAATATCGGACAATACCGTTTCAAAGTTTTCTTTTTGTCCATTCTGAAGATACAGCCTCAGCTGATCCAACTGTTTTCCAAGATGATTGTCATTTAACGATATTAGCTTGGGCTCGCAAGCTTTCTCTTCTTTATCCTGATAAACCCATAGAAACTCTGATCCCAAACCAAGTCCGCGTGACATCCATTGCGTGCATTTCCCATAGACGTCGCTTACCCTCGGCCACGTTGTCGGTTGTTCTTGCAAGATGAAAGAAAGCGATGTACCCAATAAATCCTTGCAGGTTTGTTGAATGAGCTCCAGACTTCCCATTAAGAAGTTCTTGCTGTCTGACCATGTAACGATATGGTTTGATGCGGAAATCTTGGGTTGAATAAACCACAACATTCTGCTATGGTTCAGTTCAACCGAGAGCAAAGCGAGAGAGGACTGCAAGTACTCTTGAGCTACATTCTGTATGCTGTAGACTAATAAGTTGCGATCATAGATGCTGTAATTCTCTCGAAAGCTGTCAACTCTTACTAGCACCAGCATGACCGGTTGGTCTGCATGAAGCGGAATTTGCAGCTCAGTGAAATGCTCAGTCAGTCTGGAGATCGAATATATATCGCCTTGCAGAATATTTTGCAGGAACTCCTTTTGCAGCAATGGGATTGTCAGACGCAGCTGTTTGCCCGCCTGAGCGATCAGCTCCTGCATCTTGACTTCTTCTTTATTAAGCTCTATCGCCTTTTCCACAGCCTTGAATATGACTTCATCGCCCTCACCCTTAAGCACATAGTCGATACCTTGATTCCGCAAAGCATCTTGAATATATTGAAAATCACTGAACCCGGTGAGGATAATAACTTTACAATGCGGCCATGTTTGATTGATCCGCATTTGCAACTCCAGTCCATCCATTTCTGGCATTCCTATGTCTGTAATGACGATGTCCATTCGTATTTGCGAAAGCAGCTTTAATGCCTCCGCTGCGGAATGAGCGCCATATACTTCTAACGGCTGCATATCTTGCTGCATGAATAAATCCACCAACCCATTCACTATGATGGGTTCATCATCCACGATTAATAGTCGATTCACTTTCATCATCCCTTCTATTCGGAATATCGATCGTTACTTTCAGCCCCCCCAGCTCACTCCTCTCAACCTGCAACCCAAATTGCAAACCGAAATAGATCTGAAGCCTGCGATGAACATTGATCAACCCCGTTATTTCTTGTTCATTCTTTCCTTTAACCAGCAAACCTCTCAAGTGATTTAAGGTTGTATCACTCAACTCGCTTCCATTATCCTCCACCGATATCAGAAGAGAATCCTGTTTCGTTATGACGATATCAACTTGAAGGACGGCATTGCTTCCTCTTTTCTCCAGCCCGTACTTGTATGCATTCTCTATGAGCGGCTGTATGATCATTCTAGGCACTTTGATCTTCCGATAGGGCTCGGGAAGAGATGGCCACTCTATGCGTATACGATCTGCAAAACGTATTTTCTGAATTTCTATGTATACATTCGCATGGTTCCATTCTTCATCTAAATAAATCTCGCTGACTCCGGTTCGTGTCAGGAACAAAAAATATTTCCCCAATAGATCTGTGAAACGAGTCACATCCGGCAAGCCATAGGATGCAGCCATTCGATGCAGCATAAATATGGTATTGTACAAAAAATGAGGATTGATCTGAGACTGTAATTGCTTCAATTCTGCTTGTTGGGTCAATATGCGCTGCGTATATACTTCATGGATCAGTTCTCTGAGCCGATTTACCATCACATTGAACTGTCTGTACAAATACTGAAATTCATCGTGCTTATCATGTCGCAGCGCCACATTCAGATCTCCATCTTCTACTCTGCGCAATGCACGAACGAATACCTGCAGAGGACGATGGATTATGAGATACATGCGATAAGAGAAAAATAGAACAACAAATATAGCTGCAATAGATAAAAACCAGAATAAATAGGTAAATCGATTAAGAACTTTAAAAATCTGTCGTTCAGGCACGGCTACCAACAGCGTTGTATCCAAATATTTAGAACTACGATAGGCACCAAGATAAGATTGAGCATCCAATGGCATATTATTAATTCCGCTGCCATGAAGAAAAGTATTTCCATCCAAAGCATCTTGAAAATCCGCAGCTAACTCCACGCCGCTTGAAGTATTGGATAACATCCAAGTGTTGGAATTATCGATCAGAAAGTACTTTCCATCTTCTTTTGCCGTAATTTGCACCAGGGTCTGCTTCATTCGTTCGGGGGACAAAATGATTTTAATATAAAAATTCGATCTTGCTCCGGAGTACGGGGGATCATACAAAGCGAGAATTAATTGTTCTCTCCACACAACAATTCGGGGACTTCTATTGACATTCGTTTCACGGATCATCTTCATTTCGTCTTCCTCCATGGGTTTGGAATAACTGGAAGCTCGAATTGTTTTTTGAATATTAGGGATGTAAATTTGAACATCTTCTATAAATCGACTCGACTCCTTGAACATAAACAGCTTATTGGACAATCGTTTAATCGCGGCAAGCCGCTCATATTGCGTTAAAGCAATCGAGACGGTGCTCAGCTTCTGCAAATCTTCATCGGCCAGATAATCCGTTTTCAACTGAGCGATATGATTGATTTCGGAATCAATCAATTCCGAATAAGAACTGACTCGTGATTCCATAGAACTTGCAATTTCATTACGAAGTATTGAGCCGCTTGTATGATTAATCGTGAACACCAAAATATAGATGGGCAATATAACAATCAGAAAGAGGAATAATATACGCAGAAATATATTAGGATTTTTTAGAATACTCAAATCTCTCAACTCCGATCCATTCTTGTCGAGGTTGTTCTACTCTGATCATAAGGCATTCTCCTGCTTGATCTGAAGTTGCTTTTGTCCACTTCTACTATCTTTTATCCACCTTATAGCACATGCCTCAAAATACTTGCTCCGCATACTCTATCCAGCCTCTGGCTGCATGAGATAAGTAGCCGTCTTTTTTCCATATAATGCCCAAATCCCAATGAATGTTTGGCTCGATATCACTGATGACACATACCATACGGGGATCGAACTTGTCGCAGATCGTTTCCGGAAGCAACGAAATCCCTTGATTGGCGCAAATCAATTCGTAGATGAAATCCCACTGACTGCTCTCGTACGCGACTTGCGGTTCGAATCCCTCACGGATACAAGCATCTTTCACTCGATCGTGAAGATTGAATTCCTGACGGAAGAGGATGAAAGACTCTTCGCGCAATTCGAACAAACGCACTTTATTTCTGAGCGACAAAGGGTGTCCGATCGGTACAATGAGCTTCAAATGCCGATTTACGATCGGAACGATCTCGAATTGAGTCGCATCCACTGGCAAGACGACAACTCCCAAATCGATGCTGTTCTCTAGCAGAAGCTGCTCTATCCGCTTCCCTCCCTCCTCAACGAGTTGAATCGTAACTCCCTGATGCCTTTTACGGAACTCCGTTATGACTCTGGGGAAGAAACTCGCTCCGATAATCGGCGGAAGCCCCAAAGTGAAGCTCCCGGCTTTAAGCTGAGTTAGATCGGCTACTGCTGCTTGAAGATTTTCAGTAGCGTTTATAACCGCTTGCGCATGAAGCTGCACCACTTTCCCTGCTTCCGTCAGCATCACTTTGCGTGTCGAACGGTTAAACAGCTCAACCCCCAGCTCGCTTTCCAGGTTTTTGACCATTTTGCTGATCGTTGGTTGAGACAGATGAATCGCTTGGCTCGCCTTTGAGAAACTTCCATGCGCCGCAACTTCTAGAAAGTAGCTTAGCTGTCTGATATCCATCATATGGCCTCCTCTCATATATAGATATTTCGAATAAATAGTATTCTATATATGTATTATGACTATATTATAGTTTTGTGTAAAATAATTACAAGTGACAGACCAAGGAGGATTCGAATGATCAAGCATATCGGAGTGTTAGGAGCGGGAACGATGGGACTTGCCATTGCTCGTTTATTCGCGGAGCATCGTTATGAGGTCTCTCTGTATGAGCCTAATGACGTAATGTTGCAAAGTGTAAAAACCCAACTGAACAAAGAGACTCTCCTCATCCAGCTAACAAGCCATTTCGAGAAAGCGGTTGCAACAGCTGATCTAATCATAGAATGTGTTCCTGAGCAGCTTACAGTCAAACGTGAGGTTTATCAGCAGCTGGCCTCAGTTATTAGGAATGAGACCATCGTAGCTTCAAACACCTCAACCTACGCTCTTCAGACATTGGCGCAAGAACTGCCCTTTGCTAATCGAATGGTCATTACCCACTTTTTCAATCCGGCACACCTAATTCCATTAGTCGAAATGGTTGGCTTGCCCGCCACACCGCCATCCATCCTGGAAGAGCTCGCAGCACTGCTGCGAAAATGCGGAAAAACACCCGTCGTGCTAAATAAGGATATCCCCGGCTTTATCGCTAATCGTCTACAAGCCGCTTTAATGAGAGAAGCCTGCTACTTGCTAGACAGCGGCGTAGCCAATGCCGCGCAAATCGATACGGTAGTAAGCGAAGGACTTGGTCTTCGCTGGGCAATGAAAGGACCGTTTGAGATTGCAGACCTGGGAGGACTTGATATATGGGCCAAAGTAACCGGACAACTTTTCCCCGAATTAAGCAACAGCACGGTTACTCCTGGAACTATCGAGAAGCTGGCCGCTTGCGGTGAGCTCGGAGTTAAGACCGGCAGCGGCTATTATGAGTATGACGATCCCGCTGCAGCCGCATCGGACATGAGCTACAGTCTACAGCGTCTGCTTGCTTTGAAAGGGACTGGGAGGCATGAGAAAGATGACAACGAATAATGTCGTAATCGCAAGTGCGGTGCGGACGCCTATTGGCAGTTTCAACGGCATATACAAAGATGTATCGGCGATACAACTCGGCCAAATTGTTATCGCTGAAGCGATACGGCGGGCAGGCATTGCTCCAACTGACGTAGAGGAAGTCATCATGGGGAATGTGCTGCAAGCCGGACTAGGTCAGAACCCTGCCAGACAAGCCGCGCTTGCCGCCGGTATTCCCGTAGAGAGCAGCGCCCTGACTATCAATAAAGTATGCGGTTCCGGAATGAAAGCGATTAGTCTTGCTGCCAATGCGATTCTTTGCAAGGAAAGCGAAATTATCGTCGCAGGAGGGATGGAGAATATGACCCTCGCTCCTTATCTCTTGCCAGATGCCCGCTCCGGCTATCGTATGGGAAGCCAGACGATTGTGGACAGTATGATGCATGACGGGCTTCGATGCGCAACAAATCGTTATCCGATGGGCATAACGGCCGAGAATCTATGTGAACGCTACGGATTTATCCGAGAGCAGTTGGATCGATACGCCTATGACAGCCAGTTAAAAGCGAAGGAAGCGATCGCTGCGGGCAAGTTCGCCGATGAAATCACATCCGTTGGCATTCCACGAAGGAAAGACAGTCCTCTATCAGTCACGGCGGATGAATACCCCCGCCTAAACACGAGTATAGAGGCTTTAGCGAAGCTACAGCCTGCCTTCAAGCCGGACGGCATTGTAACAGCCGGCAACTCCTCCGGGATAAATGACGGAGCGGCAGCGCTCGTCCTAATGTCGGAGGCGAAGGCCTCCTCCCTAGGCATTAAGCCTTTGGCGATCATTCGCTCCTATGCCTCCGCCGGAATTGATCCCGCCTTGATGGGGCTTGGTCCTATTCCTGCAACTGAACGCGCTCTTGCCCAAGCTGGCTTGAACATAAGCGATCTCGACTTAATTGAGGTTAACGAAGCATTCGCAGCGCAAGCGTTGGCTTTCTCAAAACATTTTGATTATGACCCAGCTATTTTCAATGTGAATGGCGGCGCGATCGCTTTAGGCCACCCGATCGGTGCCAGCGGAGCGCGCGTGCTCGTTACTCTACTATACGAAATGAGACGCAGAGTCTCCCGCTATGGGTTGGCGTCGTTATGCATCGGCGGCGGTCAAGGCATCGCAACCATTGTTGAGAACATATTGGAATAGGAAGGTGACGAACAATGATGAAAGAAACGTTAACCTCATTCTCCGACGCAGTTCAGCCTATTCCTGATGGAGCGACCTTAATGGTCGGCGGCTTCGGCCTTGTCGGTATCCCGGAGCAGCTCATCCTCGCATTGGCCGAGAAGGGTGTCCGAAACTTAACCATCATCTCGAATAACTGCGGGGTAGACGATTGGGGACTCGGTCTCCTGCTTCGAAACAAACAGATCAACAAAATTATAGCCTCCTACGTCGGAGAGAACAAAGAGTTCGAGCGCCAAGTACTTAATGGGGAAATTGAAGCTGAACTCGTACCTCAAGGCACATTAGCCGAGCGAATTCGAGCAGGCGGATCCGGCATTCCAGCCTTTTATACACCAGCTGGAGTGGGGACTCCTCTTGCAGAAGGACGGGAAACCCGAATGTTCGATGGTATTGAATACGTGCTCGAGCATGCTCTCACAGCTGATTTCAGCCTCATTCGAGCAGCTAAAGCCGATCGTATGGGAAATCTGATTTATAATAAAACAGCCCGAAACTTCAATCCGATTATGGCGGCTGCAGGCAAGGTTACGATCGCTGAAACAGAGCAAATTGTAGAAATCGGTCAGTTAGATCCGGAAATGATACACACACCAGGGATCTATGTGCAAAAGCTCATCACAGCTGTCCAAGAGAAACGGATCGAGCGGCTTACTACTCAATAACGAATAAGGGAGGAAATTCGGAATGAACGGAAGGTTAACGGTTCGGGAACGTATCGCCAAGCGTGCCGAGAAAGAAATTAAAGACGGAGACTATGTCAATCTTGGCATCGGCATACCTACGCTCGTAGCCAACTTCATCTCTCCTGACAAACAAATCATTCTGCACTCAGAGAACGGTCTACTTGGCATTGGTCCTTATCCTGCGCCTGAACAAGTCGATCCAGATCTAATCAATGCCGGCAAAGAAACAGTCACCGCCGTCGAAGGCGCATCTTATTTCAGCAGCTCCGATTCTTTCGCGATGATTCGCGGTGGTCATATCGATCTCGCTATATTAGGGGGCATGGAGGTATCCCGCTCCGGAGATTTAGCCAACTGGACGATTCCAGGCAAGATGGTCAAAGGAATGGGCGGCGCGATGGATCTCGTACACGGCGCGAAACGAATTGTCGTTATTATGGATCATGTCACTAAAGCGAATGAGCCGAAAATACTTCATGCTTGCAATCTTCCGCTTACCGGCAAACAGGTCGTTCACCGTATCATTACCGATCGCGCAGTCATCGATGTTATGGCTGAAGGTTTGCTGCTCGCTGAGGTTGCCGATGGTTATACGATTGAAGATATTATTATGGCGACGGAGCCGCCACTAATCATATCCGAGCATGTCATGATGAATGCGTACTAACCATAGCCCGTTCAACCGCTGAAGAACAGCTACGTTCAATTCATTCAGCAAGGTGACGAGAACCGGCTCTTGCTTGCCAGCTCCATATAGAGGCAGCCGTCTTAATAAAATTGGGCAAGCCGCCAAGCGTCCGCTCGAGTATGTTGCGCAGATTTTCCATCATAAGCATCATCAACTCGCGGGTGATCTGACTATACAGTGCATCGACTTGACATCATCCTTGGCCATCTCTCGGCTATCAGTTTCAAGACAGACTGCTGTGTCAGCAATTGAGATTTTGCATGTTCATAATTCACTCTAAATTACAAAAATATGAGTCTAAACTTCATAAAAAAATGCTCAGTGTGACCAAATGTGTGACCACGATCAAATATGAGCATTATTTCAACATGCAAAAAGCCTTCAACCACAAGAGTTTGGTCGTTTTAAGTTTGGCGGAGCCTAGGGGGATACGACTCATTTAGCTCGTCATTCCAACATGGGATGTCCCAATCTTGATCGAAGGGCTGACGGCGCTAACTCGATGAGGACTTTTAGCGGTAGATTCCGGGTATGCCTCGATAAAAGAAAAGAAAAAGTAGAGCCGTCTAGCTATGACGGCTTATTTGTTGCATTATCAATTTGAGTGTTGTTTAGTAGAT
Organism: Paenibacillus sp. YIM B09110; assembly: GCF_037167145.1. Classification (NCBI taxonomy): domain Bacteria; kingdom Bacillati; phylum Bacillota; class Bacilli; order Caryophanales; family Paenibacillaceae; genus Paenibacillus; species Paenibacillus sp. YIM B09110. Next base: position 222,785 of record NZ_JBANSP010000010.1, read on the forward strand.
GTTTCCATATTTGCAGCCCGTCTCGATCCCTTACATCTGCTTTCAGCCATTTCCAAAGTCCTTCAACAAGATTGAGTTCTGGACTATAAGGCGGTAGGAATACCAGTTCAAGACGATAATTGTTCTCTTGAAGGAAACTTGAAAGTAACTTCGCGTGATGAATCCGAGCATTATCCAATACCATAACTATTTTCCCGGTTGGATAGGCAATCAGGACTTCTCCAAGAAACGCAAAGAAGGATTCCGCGTTGTATTGCTCGTCTTCTTTCCAAACGATTTTGCCTTCTGCATAATCCAGTGTCTCCAGTAGTTTGACGCCGCGATGCTTGCCGGTTGTCTTGATCATTCGTTGCTTTCCTTTGGCAAACCATGTTTTCTGAAGTGCTTGGTAGTCGCGAATCATACTCTCATCTTCAAACAATATATGATCAATTTCGTCGTTCTCGTATTTTTTTTAACCTTGGGAAGGTCGTTTCGACAAACAATCTTTGCTTTTCTTCGTTTGCCGCTGCCAAAGTGTAGGTTGGTTTCGTATAGCTTAAGCCCATGCGATGCATCAGTTTGGAGATACCTCGGATCGAGTAACTTTTCTCGAATTCGCGGCTGATGTATTCTCCAATGAGCCCAAGTGTCCAATTAAACTTTGCTGTAAAGCCAACATCATGCGGAACATGATCACAGATCCTTTTCTTTAATTCTGTTGTTGTTCTTTACGTTTTTGTTCCGGAGGACCAGGAGAAAATTTCATCTGTAATCCGTCCAGACCTAGCTTACGATACCGACGCAGATACGTGTCGACTATACTTTCCTCTCTACCTATACTTACTGCAATTGCGGCATTATCGTGGCCGAGAAGATGGAGACGAACGGTTTGATAACGCTCAAACATTCTTCTGCTCTTTTCATGCTTAAGCCTTTGTTCCACGTCTTGCAATTGCTCGTCAACAGTTTTCATTTTCACCCCCCGTGCAATAGAATGGTCTCTACCTATTCGACAGATATGAATTTAGTTCATCTTATATAGCAATAATTACCGCCAAACTTTTCATAGATTAAGAGCAACTCCCCTCCTCTTCCAGCGTCTAACTAAACGGACAACTAAAGAGGAGAGTGGAAAATAGAGTGTTAAAAAAGAAGCTGATCGCTGCAGTTACGTTGCTGCTGCTTAGCAGTTCGCTGCTGGCTGGAACTTCGGGGAGCGGCGTTGCTGAGGCTTCTTCAAGTCTCGTAACGAAATACCGCGTCTATCAGAACGACCAAGCACTGCGTGAATTCCCGACAGAGAGCAAAGCGATTGCGTATGCGAAAAACGTCAGCTACAGCCATGTAGAGACCATTACTGGACGTACCTGGGTGTGGGACAATCTCCCTCGCTACAAAGTGTACAAAAACGGCATCTCGTCAAGCGCATGGGAATACCGGACCTATGAGCAGGCGCTGGTATTCGCTAAGACGCAAAGAAACGTACATATTCGCGATTTGGAGAACATTGGCTGGAAGTATGCGAATCACGCCAAGTTCAGAGTGTATCAAGGCGACAAGACACAGCCGATATGGACATTCACGACCATTGAAGCCGCGATCCAGGAAGCAAAGAAGTGGAATAACGCACATATTATCGATCTAACGAAAAACGCTTGGGTATGGGACAACTTAACCGCTGCGCAGAAGAAGGATCAGCGTTCTGCAACAGCCGTCTATCAAATTAGGGTTGACGGTGTTCCAGCGAACAACGGCAAGCTGTACGGCTTCCTCTACGACGCCATCAAAAGTTCGTCTGTAATTGCAGGAAGTGAAGTCGTCAATACTGCGACAGGCATCGTGCTCCATTCCAACGTGCTTGCCTACGAGGTTATTCAGAACGGCAAGCTTATCGGTGCTTTTATTAACCTCGATGACGCAGTTGCACTGGCAAAGAAAGCGCCGAATGCCGAGGTCATATACAAAGACAATGTATGGTGGTCAGGTGTTCCGTATCTTACTGTATTCCAAGGCGACAAGAAGCTGCGTTCGTTCAACACTCGTTCGGGCGCGATCGATTTTGCTAAAAAATACGCAAACGCCTATGTCCGTACGTCAGACGGCCGCAGCGTATGGAACAACGCTAAGTCGCTCGTCTACTTGGCTTGGAATGGCAGCGCATCTAGCAGCACCATATTAAGCCATGTTGCGAACACGCAAGGCTTGTCGATCGACTCGCCAACATGGTTCGAACTCACCGCCGCTGATGGATCGATCAACGATACATCCGATGCCGATTTAGTCAAGACGCTTAAGGAACAAGGCATCCGCGTCGCACCGCTCGTCCATAATCAGTTCAACCGGAAGATGACTACAGCTTTCCTGCAGGATAAGGCAGCACAGCAGGCTTTCATTAGTAAGCTCGTTGGACGTTTATCTGAAATTAAGGCATTTGGCCTTAATCTCGATTTCGAAGAAGTAGCCGGCGCTGATCGTGCCAGCTACACTGATTTCGTTAAGGCGCTTACGAAGGCAGCTCATGCCAAAGGTCTGAACGTATCCATCGACTTGCCGAGAGGCAGCTTAAGCTGGAATCATCTTACCGCCTACGATCATACGGCATTATCTTCCATTGTAGATACGATAATCATCATGGCGTACGACGAGCATTGGAGCGGCAGTGATACGCCGGGTTCCGTAGCAGGCTTGACATGGGTTGAGGAAGGCATCAAACAGTTTCTCGGTTACGGCATCCCGCGCAGCAAGCTTATGTTAGGCATTCCGTTCTACGTACGCGAGTGGAAGCTGGACGCCGCTGGCAAGCTGGTCGGCAATCGTGCCGTTCTTATGAAGGATATTCCTGCTCTAATCGCGGATAACAAAGCAACAGGTGTTCCGGATGCAGCATCCGGACAAATTAAATACAAGTATGTGAAGGATGGCTTCACCTACCTGTTCTGGGCCGAGACCACTGAAACGACTAAAGCACGCGTCGCGCTAGCAACCAAATACGATCTAGCAGGCGTCGCAGCTTGGAGACTCGGGTACGAAAGCGCGGATCTTTGGACAATGATGCTTCGAATGAAATAAGCATAAGAGCTGTACCGGAAGCCACCGTTGGCATCGGTACAGCTCTTATTTTTTTAGATGATCGGCGATGTAATTTTCAATTGAAAGTTAATCATTATGGCTTCAGCGAAAGCAACGGTTTTTAATAAATCAGCATATTCCTCGGGTGTTGCCCCGTATTTGTATGCTCATGCTGAACTATTTCCCTTCTCTGCCTATTTTCAACACTGCGTCTCCAGAGCGTTCTGAGTAACATTTAAATACAAGATTAGCCGAATAGGCCGGGATGAATTGTAATTCACTTAGACCTCATTTATCGGAATAGGCTGCAATATGATGTTGAACTTTTTTGTAAAACATGGCACCAAATCGATTCGTTATTTTTTCGGCTTCTTCGTGACTAAAACAATATTGCCTAGTAATCCTTAAGTATGACCTCCGTTTATTACTTGATGGGTATACATCTAACTAGAGTCTATATTGGATAATTACATCAACTTTGGCCGGTTTTAGGTGCATTCTGAGCCTATGTTGGATTTTGGCAATAACTTTCTAATGGGAAGGTTCATTTCAGCCATTCGAGTACGAAGTTGCTGCAAAAATCCAGTATAGCTGCGTGTTGGTGCTCCATGGACCGTTCTATCCTGCAGAAATCCAACATAGCAGGCAGTATGCCCACTCTTCCAGCAATTCGGAATCAAATAAACGAAAGATTGCCTCATTACTAGATTGCTCATCGCCCTTCAGGATACATTTCTTGCGTAATCGTCATAGATTGTTTTATTAATAGCTTTAAAACCTCGACATCTATATCGGCCAATTTATTAACGTAGACACATGATTTCGCAGATGTATGCTTTCCTAACCGTGCAAGGAGCTCTTCCCGTCCTGTATCCCCTGGTTCAAAGTACAAGCTTATCTTGGCTTTCCGAGGAGAAAATCCCGCAAGAGGAGCATCGCCTTCGTGTCCTGTCGCATATTTGTAGTGATAAGAACCAAATCCAATAATGCTTGGCCCCCACATCTTCGCTTCGAACCCCGTCGTTTCCGTAAAAATATCGAGTAATCGATAAGCATCTTCACGCTTCTTCATATTTTCAATCTGCTCAATAAACTCGATGACACTGTGGTCGGTTTCTTTCGTTTTCGGCTCATACATAAGTCGTAGTTTCCCTCCCAGTTGTTAGCTGAACTTTGGTTACCTCTATTATCCATTTCTCCTTATTCGATGTCCACATGAATCCTATCCCTTTATTTCTTCTTCCAGGACGGATCTCCGATTTCATGCAGCTTTTGGTTCACCTTATAGACGAGATAGGGGATCGCGATGGTGAGAAGCGCGCATACAAAGCTTAATCCCGTGGGAATATGACCTAAAATAAATTTCATATGTAACCTATCCTATCCTCTCTTCTCTGTCTGGTTCACGGATCCGATTCTGCGAATCTTGACATCGGCCTTGACCTTAATCTCGCTTTTGGAAAAATAATTGATTCCACTATCCCAATTGTCGCTTAATTGCGACCATAGTCGCGGTTTATTCTCACTCAAGTAGGAACCTAGCTTGATCACGTCTTTCTTATAGATCTTCTGAGTCTTAGCGATGGTTTCTTCAGTCAGCCTAACGACCTCCTCTTCAACCTTCACCTGTAATTTATCGATTGTAAGCTCGCTTAAATAATCTTGCCTCTCGAACGCCTCCGCAATAACGACTTCCATTTCTACCAAAAATTTGAATTTAAGATTTCCCTTGTCAGTGCCCTCAGAAGTAAGCCTCACTTGAGACCTCTCAGTCTCAAACACAATTAAATTATCTTCGACTTGTAACTCGATTAAGCCGCGGTCATTATCTCCGGTCAAGTAGTTCAGTCCTTGCGTCTCTCGTTGGTTCAGAAAGCCAACGAGACTATTCGTCTTGCCGTCCATGACGGAAGCGCCAATAAGACTTGCTTCAAGATTCTTAATGGTAAGCTTTTGCAACGTAAAACTCTCCCTCTTTAACAGATATTCGTGTACGTCGCCAATTCTCGTATCTTTATGGATTCGCATCAATTCTCTGCCGTTGCGGGCGATATTGTTAATAAAAAATACTGGAGTACGCTCCCCTTGCGGGACGATGTCAAGAGCCCGCGAAGCTTCCCCCTTAGCGATCATGACAGATACGTTGCGCCTGGCATCGTTATTCCTAAGAAAATAATCAAGAACATTGGCAAAGCCTAATTTTGTCGCAGCCACCTTCTCAGAAATGATAATCAGCTTGAGATGTTCAAGAAACGGCAGCCGGCTTAACTGCGAGGCAAGCTTGGCAAGCACTTCCTGCATCGTTCTACCGTTAACATGAACATTGAAGTATGCCTTGTTCGATGGTGTTGCCCCGCTTTTGTCAGATTGCTTCAATCCCGCTGGGACCACAACCTGGAAAGTAATTTTGAATTCCTGCACTCCTTCCCCCGACGCATGCTCCTCCAGTTTCTTCTTGTCAGCAACATCAATGGCCACTCCGATCACGAAACCGCGCTGCTCCAGTTCAATCCGATCCCAACAGCTAGACAGAAGGGTCGCGGAGACCGATAGACAAATAACGATTGCACACACTCTAGCCACTTGATCTAGCCTCCTGTATTTTTACAATAACAAATAGCAGGACCGGAATAATGAGCGAGGTTAGTATTCCGGTATTGCTGACGAGCAGACCCAGTTGGCCAAGCTCCACGATATTGCCCGGCATCATCGATAATAAGTAAATGACGGGAGTCAGCCCATACATCAGCTTCCGCTTCTCTGCTTTAAACAAGAAGTAGGTTGATTGTACGGTCAAATCAAGCGATATTGCTGCCGTCGTGAAGATAGATACGACCCAGAAGATCAGAAACAATGATTCTAACCTCTCGAAAAACTCTCCCGGCACGCTCACTTCCCTAGCCAGCTCCAATGTTGGAAAGAGAATGTTCTGGGTGACCTCCACCGAGAAGATGCCAATCACTGCGATGAAGATCAATAAATAGGTGATTATCGTAATAATGATGGCAAACATCGTAAATTTTGGGATTTTGGACGGGTTTCTCATTAAGCAGCTGTAGAATAACACCGATTCGAAACCCAGAAACGAGAATATGGATTCCTTTGCACCCTTCATCACCTTGCTGGAGTCTGTATTCAGTATTGGCATCAGATTGTGGTAATCGAACTGCTTGATACCTAATAGCAGAAATATACTCGTAACGATCAACACGAAAGGCAAAAAAATAACCGTTAATCGAATAAGACCTGCTCTAGAACCAGACACGGCATAAATAAGCACGAGCAGAAATGCTAAAGAAATGACTTCCAACGGCGTTTTGTCGAATAAGAATTGTTTGGATAGCTCAGCCACCGATCTCGTTACATACGCTGTAAACATGAGAAAATACGACGCATAGACGATAGCGATCCCATTCGCTGCAGGCTTCGAAGCAATAGATGCTGCATACTCCAAATAAGGTCTGCCTCGGAACCGCAGCGATAGGCGAGACAACAACCAAGCAAGGATGAGAACCGCGCATCCAGCAATCAAGATCGAAAGCCATCCATCGGGAGATCCCGTAGCTTTCGCAATAGAGCGAGGAAGCGTTAGTATGCCGACACCAATGATTAGTGAACCGATCGTGAACATGAGTTCCTTCTCGTCAATTTTTTGATCGCCGTACTTCCAACTATCCTCTCTCATCTGATAGGCCTCCTGTTCAAAGCTATTGTCCAATTGCTATTTCTTTTTCATTCTTGTTCTGTCTTCGGTATGCAGCATTTGAGGACGATCCTTCTGAAAAGTAACCGGAGCTCTCCATATAAAGTCATTCCAATCCTTGAGGAACATCGGCGATAACGGCGCAGAGTATGGGACCCCGAAGCTCTTCAGATTGACGACATGGATGCTAATCATCAGAAATGCAAGAATGATCCCAAAGAGCCCGAATATGGAAGCTGCCAGCATGACGAAGAACCTCAGTATTCGAGTTATAATGCCGAAGGAATACGAAGGCAACGTGAAGGAAGCGATTGCCGTAACAGCAACCACGATTACCATGAGCGGACTTACAATACCAGCCGCTACGGCTGCATCGCCAATGACGAGACCGCCTACGATACTGATTGTCTGGCCAATCGGCTTCGGCAGACGAACCCCCGCCTCGCGCAGTATCTCAAGCGTAAATTCCATTAGCAGCGCCTCGATTACCGCCGGGAAAGGCACGCCCTCCCTTGCTGCCGCTATCGAGAAAGCGATGTTGGAAGGTATCATGCCATGATGAAATTCGGCAAGCGCAATGTAAAACGCAGGCAGAAAAGTAGCAATAAAAGCGGAGACGAACCTCAACAAACGCACTAATGAAGAGAGCAGCCAAGGCTGGTAATAGTCCTCGGGTGAGTTGAGGGCGAAGGCGATCGTAATCGGCATGATCAGATTAAACGGCGAGCCGTCAACTAATATCGCGATCCGTCCTTGGAGCAGCGAGGAGGATACGCGGTCAGGCCTCTCCGTATTCAAAATTTGCGGGAAAGGCGACAAAAAGCTGTCCGTAATCCATTGCTCGATATAGCCAGAGCCCTCAGGGTCGTCCATCTCGATCGTTAGAAGCCTTCGTTTCACTTCTTTCACTAGCTCCGGATCGACAATGCCTTCGATATAAGCAACCATGACTTCCTTCTTCGATCGCGTTCCAACCATATAGGAATCCATGCGCAAGCCGGGGTCCCGTAGCCTCCTTCGGATTAAAGCGCTGTTCGTGCGGATATCCTCGGTAAAGCCGTCCTTGGGCCCGCGAATAAGCGATTCCGTCTGAGGCTCTTCGATTGTCCGTCGCATCCAGCCCTTGCTTCCAATGACGAGCGCCCGCTGCGAGCCGTCGACAAATAAGCAAGTATCTCCCGATAGGATGGCGAACAGAGCTTCGTCCATGCAGTTAATCAATTGAATTTCTTGAAGCGGGAGGGCATCGTCCTTGAGTCTCCCGATAAGCTCATCGCCATTCATTTCTTTTAATGCCGTTGTTGCTTCCATCCGATTAAATTCGATGAGCGGTTTTATGAGATGTTGGTGTATCAAGGTTTTGTCAATAAGTCCATCGATGTTGACGATGATGGCATGCCGTCCCGATTGTCCGATATCGATTTCCTTCGTTATCAAATCACCCGGCGAATGCAGCAATGAATGAATGGCATTCACATTATTTTTCATTTGCTGCGACAATAAGGTTTGTTCTGCTTCCGTGCTATCGTTGTGTTGGTTTGCCATCCTTCTCTTAAGCATGGTCGTCAGCCGTTTCACATCTGCACCGCTTTCTCTAGCCAATATCTCCAAATTATTCCCTAGTTGGACCTGAATGAAACAATACTCGATAAAAGAAAGCACAAAAAAAGGCGGCGAATGTTCGCCACCTTCCTTATTAGAACGATATAACTTAACCTTTGACCGCGCCGTCCATCAAACCGCCGATCAGTTGCTTTTGGAACAGCAGCACGATGATCAACAGCGGAATAATACTGATGACCGAACCTGCCATAATAAGCTCATATGGCGTTCTAGCGCCAGATTCCAGCGTTCGAATCGCAAGCGATATCGTTTGCTCGCTCGGCGAACGAAGAACGATTAACGGCCACAAGAAGTTATTCCATTGATTAACGAAAGTGATAATGCCTAGACTGGCAAGCGCCGGTCTTAGGTTCGGCAGCACGATCGACGTAAATATTCTGAATTCCGAGCAGCCGTCGATTCGGGATGCTTCAAGCATTTCCGTATGAATACCTGAGCTGTACTGACGCATGAAGAAAATACCGAAGGCGCTGGCCACATTGGCTACGATAACGCCCCATGGATTGTCGATCAAACCGAAGGCGCGATAGATTTCGAACATCGGAATAATCGTCGTCTCCGAAGGAACCATCATGGAAGCGAGTACGATGCCGAACAAAATGCCTTGGAATTTGAATGTATACTTCGCAAATGCATAACCGGCAAGCGTACAGAAAAACAGGGCAAGCGCGGTATGAAGTATGGCGATAAAAAAGCTGTTGTACAGGACGGTATCGAAAGCCCGCTCCTTGAACAGCTGCGTGAAGTTATCCCACTGCGGATTGGTCGGAATCCACATCGGCGGATTTAGGAAGATATCTCTTCGCTCCTTCAGCGAGGAGCTGATCATCCAGAGCAATGGGAATAATGAAGCAAATGTTATGAGGATCAGCATTAAATAAGCAAGCCCTTTGTTGATCAAATCGCGTGGTTTATGCGATTTCTTGGGCGATGTTGTCGCAGTTATCGTTGCGGAAGACAAGGGAATCCCCTCCAGAAGTCTTAATCGTTATCTCTCGTTACGCGCATCTGAATGAACGTAAATATCATCATCAGGAAGAAGAACATAATGGCAATCGCGGATGCGTATCCGAAATTCAAGTTCGTAAAGCTTTCTTGATAGATGAGCAATACCGGCGTCGTCGTCGAATTAAGCGGGCCGCCTTTGGTCAATACGAGCGGTTCCGTGAACAAGCCGAACGAACCGAGCGTGGATAAAATGACGCAAAAAACGAGTATTTTTTTGAGCAGCGGCAGCGTAATGCGAATAAGCACTTGGAAAGGCGTCGCACCATCGACATATGCCGATTCATAGATGTCTTTCGGTATGTTCTGCAGACCAGCCAAAATAAGAATCATGTTATAGCCCATCCAGCGGTAAAATACCATTGCTGCTACCGACACACGCGCCCATACAGGCGAATCGAGCCACAAAATCGAAGCGTCAATGAGACCCAGTTGCTTCAAAATCACGTTAATAAGGCCGTTGTCGCCATTAAGCATGATCGAGAATACGAACGCGACGGCTACGACCGCCATTATGTTCGGGGTGAACAGCGACATACGGAAGAAACCCTTCCCTTTCACCCAACTCGAATTAAGCAAGACCGCTACGAGCGTAGCCAATAGCAGCATGAGCGGTACGTAAATGACCATAATAATCAAACCGTTCGCGATCGTCAGCCAAAATACATCGTCCTGAATGACACGCGAGAAATTGTCCATTCCGACAAATGTTTTCGTTTTACCGCCGTTCCACTCCACCATACTTAAGTAGAAAGAGTACAGAAACGGATAAAACAGAAATACGCCGAACAGGATAAAAAATGGCGATATAAACAAGTAAGGCGCGGATTTCTGCTGCCATCTCCACCATTTGGAAGCCATTGTGCCTCATCCTCCATAAATCAAGGGCCCTCGCCGGGCCCTTGTCATTGATTTGCTATTTACGGCTTGTACGGCTGCGGAGCTCGTCCGCTGTTTTCTTAAGCGTATCGGCTACCGATGCTTTGTTAAGGAAAACTTCCGCGAAAGCGTTCTTCGTCAACTGATTGGCAACTGGGAAATCAACCGTATACGATTGCGGAGCGATCTGCTCGAGTGCTTGCGTATACACTTGTCTTACAGGTTGACCGCCGAAGTATTCTACCGGTTCGGAGAATACGGCATCCTCATAAGTCGTCGTTAGCGATGGCAAGGAGCCTGCATCCTTCATCATCGTCACTTGGGATTCTTCTTTGCCAAGCATGAATTCAATGAACTTCCAAGCCTCTTCCGTATGCTTCGAATTCGCGTTGATCGCGAGGTTCGAACCGCCGTCATTCGCGCTTGCATATTGGTCGTCAGCCGACCATTTCGGCATCGGTGCTACGCCCCATTTGCCAGCGCTGTCTGGATCGATCATATTTTCAAGCAAGCCTTCGTACCATGCAGCGCCTACGATCGTCGCTACTTTGCCGTCCGCGAACGCATTCAGCCAGCTTTCGGAGAAAGCTTCGGCGTCGTTCACGATGCCGTCATTTACCATGCCTGCATAGAATTCTGCTGTTTCAATAACTTTAGGATCGTCAAGCGATACGTTGCCGTCCTTGTCGAAGTACCATAGACCGCGCTGCCACATCATCGTTTCGAAGAAACGGTTGTTCGAACGCGTCTTCGAATCCTGGAACATGAAGTTGCCTGTTTTCTCCTTGATGATGTTGCCGACTTCCTTGTAATCCTCGAACGTCTTGATGCGATCAGCGACCGCTTCAGGATCGGATGGCAAGCCAGCCGCTTCGAAGATATCTTTACGATAGTACATAACTACAGGACCGCTGTCCCAAGGCATCGCGTACACTTTGCCGTCTTTCGTCGCGTCTTCCCATTTGAAAGGAACAATCTTGTCTTTGTATGGCGCGACTTTGTCGCTGAGATCGTACAAAGAATCGATGTTGACCATTTGAGCCAGGTTGCTTGATTCAACCGCGATAATATCAGGCACTTTGTCGCCTGTGTTCGCTGCGATCAAGTATTTTTGATAAAGGTCCGTTTGACCCATAAGTTGATATTCAATTTCGATGTTCGGGTTCTCCTCTTTGAACGCTTCCATGTTAGCGTCAAGTCCGATCTTCGCCGCATCCCAAATCCATACGACTAGCTTAACCTTCTCATCTTTGTTTTCTCCGCTTGCGCCATTGTTGTTATTACCGCCCGAAGAGCAAGCGCTCAGCAGCAAAATAACGGCCATTAGCAGAAATAAGGACGATTTCCATCTCTGTTTCATACTTGTGTGTACCCTCCTTTTAATGTGTGCATGAACAGCATATCGGTTATCGTCGGGGCGTAAAACGGAAATCGGTTAGGCCTTCGTCGTTATTTTGTTCGGCGGCAGCAGGCAGGTTGCTATTTGTTTGATTTAGTCGTTAATTTGTTCTCGCGGTACTCGGAAGGCGTCATTCCGGTATAACCCTTGAACCACTTGCTGAAATGTTTGTTGTCTTCCATTCCAACCTTCTCGCCGATCAGGTTAATCCGCCAATCCGTCTGCACAAGCAGCTCGGACGCCTTGCGCAGCCGTCTGCGATGAAGAAATTCTAGAAAGCTGACACCAAGCTCTTTCTTGAATAAGGTGCTGAAGTGGCTGCGGCTAAGCCCGATACTCTCCGCCAGCTGAGAAGAAACGATCGGTTCATCGAGATGTTCATCTATATAGGCAACCGCCTTCATTATCGGCGTCGATACGGCATCTGTTCTGAACTCGTATTGCTTCTCCAGCTCTGCCGTCTTCATCATGCGGCTAATCGCTTCCATGAAATCAGACTGCTTCGTCAGAACATCCGACTTCTTCCAAGTCATAGCTGTTCCCGCCGCATTCGCGCATTCAAGCAGCAGCAGCTTTAACCGTTCTGCATCGCGAACCGGCGTGACGATTATTAACGGAGCGCCTTCCGCATGAAGATGAACAATCGGCAGGTTCTGACCGTTCATATCTGAACCAGACTGCTCGTCCAGCCTATGCACAATGGTTAGCAGTTCCTGGGCGTCAAGACCGAACAAACTAAACAAAACGCCCCCTTCTAGCGAGTGTTTCTCCGTGTACTGCCCAATGAATGCGTTAAGCTGCTCGCTATTCCGCCCTTCCGTATACCAGGTTCGATACATGGCATTCGTATCTTCCGCGCTTGGCGCGCTCAACCGATTCCATTCCTCCGTAATCTTCATCAGATAGCGGTCCACTGTTTCGGCGTCCATCGCCGTCTTAAGCAAATAACCGGATGCTCCAAGCTCCATCCCTTGCTGCGCATAAGCGAAGTCCGAGTGGCAACTGAGAAATAATATTTTGGCTTCGGGGTTCGCAGCTTTTATCTTCGTTGCAAGCTGAATGCCGTCCATCTGCGGCATAACTATGTCGGTAATGACGAGATCAGGTTGAAGTTCTTCATACATCTCCCAAGCAATCTCTCCGTTCGGCGCGTTGCCTACCACTTCCATGTCCCAACGCTTCCAATCGACTGTATGCATAAGACCGACACGAACAAGCCGCTCGTCATCGGCGATAATGACTTTTCTAATCTTCGTCACGTATATTCTCCCCTTCCTGGTACGGCCATCTGATCTCGATAATCGTGCCCTTCTCCGCATTCGGCAGTATGCGAATACCGAATTGCTCGCCGAAGTGCAGCTTGATCTTCTGGTCGACGTTATACATCCCGAGTCCGCCTCTTCCTTTGCGCGGAGGAGCAGGCTTAATGACGTCGCTTGGCGATTCAATCCCTTTGCCGTCGTCATAGATGCTCAACACGATCTGCTGCCGATCGCGGTACACTTCAAGGGCAATCGAACCCGTACCGTCGTCGAACGCATGATAGAAAATATTTTCGTACAACGGCTGCAACGTCATGCGCGGGATCCAAGCACGTTCCAATCCCGGCTCTATATCCTCGGTATAGGTGAATGAATCGCCATAACGATAATATTGGATCTTAATATAGTGGCCAATCGTCTCCAGCTCTTCCTCGAGCGGAACAAGCTCATGGCTAATATCGAGATTTTCCGACAGCAGGGCGGCTAGATGATAGATCATACGGTCGATATCGCTTCTTCCCGCCATTCTCGCCCGCCATTGGATCGCATTTAATGTATTGATGATGAGATGCGGATTGATCTGATAATGAAGCGCTCTGAGCTCTGCCTCGTTCTTCAGCTTCTCGGTTCGCGTAATGTTGGCTATTAAGGATCGAATTTGCTCCGTCATGAAGTTGAACCGTGCGCCAAGCCTGGACAGCTCGTCCTTGCCCTTCACCTCGACCGCGGCATCGAGCTTGCCTCTGCTGAATTCGAGCATCGACTTGTGGAGCGATACGATACGACCGGTGAAATTGCCCGACAATACCCGCGCCATTATTAAAGCAGCGATCAAAGACAGAAGTCCGATTAAGTAACCGTAATTGCGGATGACTCCGGAAGACTTATTGATCTCGCTTTGCGGCAGCCTGGCTGTAATCGTCCAATCATTTATAGCCAATGTTTCCGTGAATACATAGTCTTTGCCCGAAAACGCAGGTTTTTCCGCTGATTCGTAGATCAACTGGCCGCTGGCGTCGCTTATTTGTAAATAAGACCTCGTATCCTGCTCGAAGGATTGGAACAGACTCGTCATTGCCTTCGCATTCACGTCAACGAGAATTCGGCTGCCGACCGGAACAGCTGCAGCTTGCAAATGAAGCGGTACGATTAGACTAATAAGCGGTCCGTTCGGCTGGGGTGAGCTGTAATAACCGCCTGAATGAAAGCCGGTCCATTGCCAAGCCTGTTGAGGCTGAGAGCCGTTCCACCAATCTGCTGCGAGCAACGAAGCTGAATTCACATTCCGGCTGCCAAGTATGTCGCCTTCAGGCGTAATGACGAATAGCCCTTCAACGATTGGGGATACGTGAAAGGAAAGAAAATCGATGAAGCTGTTCAGCTCCAAATATTCATGATAGGACTTCGGATTTGTCATTATTTTTTTGCCGGGAGCGAGCAAATAGCCTTGAATGTCTCTCGACAACGCATCCATTTCCTTCAAATGCATATCCGTAACGGTCACAAGCTGCTTCATTGCATACCGATTGTAATCCTGGAGCTGATCGTTTACGATATTGGCCGACTTCGAATAAGAAAGAATACTAAGGGCAAGGAGCGGTATAAGCGCACATATAAAAATAAGAAGCGTCATTTTACGCTGAATGCTGGAGCTCATCAACAAAACGGTTCACCTAAGCCTTTCATTCTGTCAAGTTTCATTGTCAGTAGTATCATTATATCGGACAAATCAACTACAGTCGGGTTCATTTGTACGATCCTAATCGTAAATATGTTTGATTCATTGTATCAATCGCGTGAACGCAAGGTGAAACGGCTGACGCCGTTCTTTTGAGGGCAAGGCGCGTTTCATTCCGGAGAAATATATGCACTGTATAAGCATCCCATTATACACTTGCTTATATTTCAAAAAAAGGGCGGCCACTCATGGCAATGTCATTAAGTTAAGGCGAAGAGCCGAAGTTAAGGAAAGAGCAGGTTATCGAAAAGATAACTTGCTCTTTTTCTTGCGCGAAAATGGAAA
>NZ_JBANSP010000011.1:0-233971 GCF_037167145.1 Paenibacillus sp. YIM B09110
TGGCCAGAGGAGTGAGGCAAACCTCACTTGCCGTGAACGCAGCTTCACGAGGGATGAGGTTTGCCTCACTAATCGCTGTTTGAGTGGTCGTGCTGCGGAAATTCGGTGAGTCTGGCCTCATTGGGGATGAGGCTAGGCTCATAGATTGATGTGTGCGGATTGGGAAGGCTGGTGCATGGCTCTTCGGTGGCGATGCGTGTCGGGCATGGTGCCAGAGTAACTTGGCTATTGTTGAACGTAGCTGCTACCTACGTCAGCAAGCTGGTGTGTGAAGGAGCTCATTATATAGTGAGCCGGATCTCACTATCTGCCGCCTTATCGGAGCTCTAGGCCAGAGGAGTGAGATAAACCTCACTTGCCGTGAACGCAGCTTCACGAGGGATGAGGTTTGACTCACTCCTCGCTGGTAGGGTGGTCGTGTTGCGGCAATTCGGTGAGACTGGCCTAATTGGGGATGAGACTAGGCTCATAGATTGGTGTGTGTGCGGGACGGGAAGGCTGGTGCAGGGCTCCTCAGCGGTCTAGAAATAGGTAAACTCTCCAATTCAGTTTCCCGATATGCCGTTATTAGTCTATATTCATCCTGCGATTACGCAAGGCATAATCGTTACGCAAAAAAAGGGAAGATCCATAACCGTCACGGTTAGCGGATCTTCCCTATTCATCTTCAGCCTTCCAAATTAAACTACTTCGTCAACTGCTCCATCTGTCCGATCAGCTCTTCGAACACGCTCATCGCTTGCTCGATCGGCTCTGGCGACGACATGTCTACGCCGGCCTTCTTCAAGATGTTGATCGAGAAGTCGCTGCCCCCGCTCTTCAGGAAGCCGAGGTAACGATCGACGGCAGGTGCGCCTTCTTCAAGAATTTGCTTCGAGAAGCTCGTCGCCGCGGAGAAGCCCGTCGCGTATTTGTACACATAGAAGCTGTTGTAGAAATGCGGAATTCGCGCCCATTCCATCTCGATATCTTTGTCAATGACCATTCCCGGTCCGTAATAGTGGACGTTCAGGTCGTAATAGATTTTGTTCAGCTCCTGCGGGGTCAGCGACTCGCCTTGCTCGACGCGCTCGTGAACGATTTTTTCGAACTCGGCGAACATCGTCTGGCGGAACACCGTCGTGCGGAACTGATCCGCATAATACGTAAGCAGGTACATTTTTTCCTTCGGATCGGTCGATTTCTTCAGCATATAGTCCATCAGCAGCGCTTCGTTCAGCGTTGACGCCACCTCTGCAAGGAAGATCGTATATTGCGCATCCCGGTAGTTCTGATTGTTGTCAGAGTAATAGGAATGAAGCGCATGGCCCATCTCGTGGGTAAGCGTGAACATGCTGTTCAAGTTGTCGTTATGGTTCAACAGTACGTAAGGATGCGTGCCGAAAGCTCCCCAGCTGTAAGCGCCGCTGCGTTTGCCTTCGTTCTCGTACACGTCGATCCAGCCGTTATCGAAGCCGTCTTGCAGCACGTTTAAGTAATCCTCGCCCAGCGGTTTCAAGCTTTCCTTGATCGTTTTCTTCGCTTCCTCATACGTAATATCCATCTTGAACTCCTCTACGAGCGGAGCAAACAGATCGTACATATGAAGCTCTTCAAGGCCTAACAGCTTCTTGCGAAGGTCCATATAGCGGTGCATCAGCGGGAGATGCTTATGGATCGTATCAATGAGATTCGTATAGACCGACTGCGGGATGTTGTCGCCATAGAGAGACATATCGAGTGCAGAATCGTATTTACGCGCTTTGGCATAAAAAATATTTTTGGTTACGTTAGCGCCCAAAGTAGAAGCGAGCGTGTTTTTCAGCTTGCCGTACGTATCGTACATCGCCTTGAACGCATCACGCCTGACTTCTTGATTTTTGCTTTCGAGAAACTGTATGTAACGGCCATGCGTCAGCTCGACTTCTTCGCCGTCCTCGTTTTTCACTTTAGGGAACTTTAAGTCCGCATTGTTCAGCATGCCGAAGATCGTGCCGGGAGCGGAGCTGACGTTGCCCACTTGAGCAAGCAGCGCTTCCTCGTTCTTCGATAGCACATGCGCTTTCTGACGGCGCATTTCTTCCAGCGTATGACGGAACTTCGCAAGCGACTCGTTGCCAATCATCGCTTCAAGATCATTATCGGATAAGCCAAGCACCTCAGGTGTAATGTAGGACAGTGCTTCGCCGGTTTCGACGCTAAGCTTCTTCGATTTGTCGGAGAGAGCTTGGTACACAGGCTCTGCCGTATCCTCGTGATGCTTCATATTCGCGTATACGTACAGGCGTTCAACATGCAGCGACAATTCATCCTCTAGCTCGAAGCAAGCTTTGAGCTGAGCAGGGTCGGCAAGCTTGCCTTCGAAAGCGGCTGCTTTCTTAATCAAACTCTTCACTTCCGCGAGCTCGCTATCCCATGCTGCTTGATTCGCGAAGAGATCCTCCAGCTTCCATGTTGTTTCTGGCGCGGATTCGGAACGTTTCGGTACGTGATTCATCGAACTCCTCCTTGGTATCGAAAAAGTAGATTGCGGTTTGGCTTCGGAGTTTGGCTTCGTGCTCGCATATGCGTGAGCTGCTCCGTTGCCGGGTAACAAGCATAAAGATACAAGCAATGGGAGCCATTTCACTCGTTAATCACCTCAGGCACAGTTTTCCATTAACATGCCCTGGCAATCCAGTGAATATGTAACAACTGCTTAGATTAAGCAGAGCCCATTGTATAGAACGCATACACAATAAGGAAAAAAGCGAATGCAATGAAAATAATCGAGAAGATGGCCATGCCGCGGCGCATGCCAGGCGACAATGTATCCTTCTTCAAGACAACAAGGCCCCCAAGGACAAAGGAAGCAATGATGAAAATAATAGTAGCTGTTGGATCCATCTCGAAGCTGCTCCTCCTCTAGTCAAGCGGCAAGCATCATGATGCGATGCGCAAATCGAAGCTTGCTTGTGCTCTATCGTTACCTATGCGGACGCTTGTAACGTTATGTTCGCCGCATAGGACATTTTTTCCTGCTCTGTTCGATTCTTGAACTTACACTTCTTTGAATGCTGCCATAATTGCGGCAAGCTCGTCTTCTTTGCCGACGAAGTCGGATGGACGGAAGCGGTTCTCGGCCCAATGCAGCATTTCCGGGCGGCTGACGAATGTATGGCAGTCCTCGCCCCATTGGTCGGAAATCTCTCTGACGATCAATGTTTTGCCTTGAACCTCGACGGTCAGCATATTGTATTTGTCTGTTTTGTAAATTTCGTGTTTTTTGAACATAAATTTTCCACCTTCGAATAGTTAATTATGGTATAGTTAACATCATGCCAAATCACAAGCTATAAAGCAACATCGTTGAGCAATAATACGGTGTCGGCGATTAGCCGATCGGCATGCAGATGAGTTCAGGCATGAAGAGATGAGAAGAGACGAGACGAGGAGAGTGTCAAGATGAGTCAAGTAAAGTATGAGCAGATTGGGGTCGCTATGACCTGCAGAGGATATGAGGAATATATCCGGATGTTCGATCTGATGGAGAGTGACCTTGCTCGCGGTCCAATATTGGATGTTGCGGCAGGCGGTTCCTCGTTCACGGCAGAGGCTAAAGCAAGAGGTTATGAGGCTAACGCGGTTGACCCGCGATATGGGAACGACGTGACGAGATGGGTCGAAGAGGCCAGAGAAGAGATTGGCACATCTACCGCTAAGATTGCGAAAATCGCGGAAGTGTTCGATTGGAGCTATTACGGTTCGCTTGATAACCATCGTGCCGGACGAGAGGCATCTTTAATAAAGTTCGAAGCGGATGTGAATGACCCGAGTGGACAATCCTCCTACGTGTCAGGCAAACTTCCGAATCTGCCTTTCGCGGACGGAACATTTTCGCTCGTGCTGTGCAGCCACTTCTTATTTCTATATGCGGAGCAATTCGGCCTTGAGTTCCATAAGCAGGCGATTGCCGAGTTAATGCGTGTTACGATGAAGGGCGGCCAGATTCGCATCTATCCGTTGCAAGCGCTGAACTGGGAGCCATTCGCCCAATTAGATGAGCTGTTAACCTTTACCCGGGCGAACGGAGGCAACGTACAATTATTGCCCTCCAAGCTTCCTTTTATACCTAAAAAAAGCGATTTTATACGGATTTCACTTTAATTGCAATCACCTAAAGTTACCGCTATAATGATTCTACTCGCCGTTAATAACGGCGGTCATCTTTAGGAGGTTGTTCAATTGAAAGGTACTGTTAAATGGTTTAATGCAGAGAAGGGTTACGGCTTTATCCAAGTCGACAATGGAGAAGATGTATTCGTACATTACTCCGCCATTCAAAGCGAAGGTTTCAAGGCGCTTGAAGAAGGTCAAGCGGTCGAGTTTGACATTACTGAGGGTAACCGCGGGGCTCAAGCGGCCAACGTCATTAAATTATAAGATCGACGCTTCTTATAATAGGGTATGACCGTGTTACATCTGTAAGGTATAACAAAGAAGCGGCTGAACGCGGGACTTTTCCCTCGCTCAGCCGCTTTTTCTTATTACGTCTTTAACCCATTACCGCTCATCGCTATAATAATACTTTGCAAAGAAGCCTATCGCTGCGACCATCGCAATGATGGAGCCCATTCGGAAGAAGCTTTCCCTCCCGAACTGCTCGTAGATGAATCCTCCGAAGAAGCCGCTGATTGCGCCGGCAAGCCCCGTCCAAACGACGGCATATACCGCTTGGCCAGAGGCGCGGAATTCGTCGGGGATAATTCTAGAAATGTAGCGAAGCGCCGTCGAGAAATAAATGCCGAACGTGATGCTGTGCATCGCTTGAGCTGCAAGCGCCCATCTCGGGTCTTGAATATCGCTTACGAACCATAAGCGGACCGCATACATTATCGAAGCAATCATAAGCAGCGGAAGCTCCTTGAACTTATGACCATATTTGCCGAGCAGGAACAGAACCGGAATTTCGCTTAGCGAGGACATAAGCCATGACAGGCCAACTAAGGAGTCGCTTGCCCCTAAGTGCCTCATCGTTACGGCCAAGAAGCCCTCATTCATTCGGTGAGGAATCGAGATCGCCAAGACGAGCAGAAAGAAGATAACGATATTCCGCTGCCGCAGCAGCTTGAAGAAACCGGAAAAATCCATTTTGCGAGAAGTCGCCTGGTAGTCCTTCAGTCCAAAAACAAGACAAAGCGTAATGGCAATCGTCAACAATGCGAGGGGCATCGTCCAGTTTGATCCGATATGCTTCAATATAAGTCCGAGTGAATAGGCAGTTGCTGCAAAACCAAGTGAACCGAATATACGGATAAGAGCATAAGGTTTGCCGGTATATTGACTGGATAACAGGATCAGGCTGTCTGTCAGCGGGTTAATTGGCGTTTGAAAAAAATAAAAGCCCATCATAACGAGGCAGACGACCGCAAAATGTTCAAACGGAAGCAGGATCGATATCATGACGAGCTGGCCGAACAGGAGCAGCATGAGCAGCTTCTTAATCGTTCTCAGCTTGTCGCTCGCCATGCCGAATAAAATGTTGGCGAAGATCGACATAAGCGGGCCGATCGCATAAATAATGCCGATCTGCTGCTCCGAGTAACCGCGCTCCAAAAAATACAGCGGTATGAAGGACACGATCATCGCGGCTGTCGAATAAGAGAAAAACGTATACGTTCGCAGCGCAAAAACTTCTTTGCGGGCTGTGGCTGAGGTTGCCGGTCTATCAGCCTCGGAAGTTCCGGAAGTTTCCATTGGTGTAAGTCTCACTCCATCTCTATACGATTGCTTAATCGTCATTAATTATAGCATGGCTCTGGAAACCGACCAATTTGATTTTTGAAGCTGGATTATTGTGTATCGAAATGGTACATTTAGATGTGGAGGTTTACAATGGGGGAGTATCGATTTGATTGGAACGAACGGCTTCGCATTAGCCTTCCCATCCTTGAGAGGGATTGGGAGCAATACGAAGTATCCGAGCAAATGAAAATCATTGAGCAATGGGAGTCGATAAGGGGAACGATTCCGGATCGCGTCATCGAATTCGAACGATTGATTAACGGGAAGCAGGCAGAGCTGTTCGAGGAGCATGATTTTGATAAATGCTGCGAACTGAACTATGAAATTGCCGAATATGCAAGCCGGATTAACGAATTGCATATATGGTACCGAATTAATCAAGAGATGGAATCACGTTGGCATTCATGAAATGGAGTTCGAGGAGGATCCCATCTTGCGAGTAACGACTCTTTCAAGCGGACGCGTGCCCCAGAGCCCGATAAAGCTCATGCATCGCGTATACAAATATGTGCTGCCAGGCGTTGAGAAGGAGCTGAAGCTGCTTCGCGCGCGCGCAGAGGCTATTCCGGACGAGGAGCTTAGGAATCAGGCTCTCAGCAGTATGGACAGCAAAAAGTTTCATTGCCAAGGCGGCGCCGTATATGCAATCGTAAGTCTGGAGCATCGACATATTTTGATTCCGCTAATTGTATCACTCCAGACGATTAGCGATTATTTGGACAATCTGTGCGACCGAAGCACATCGCTTGATCCTGACGACTTCCGTCAGCTTCATCAATCGATGCTGGATGCGGTTAATCCCGCAGCGCCGCTTCAAGATTATTACAAGTATCGCAAAGAAAACAACGACGGCGGTTATCTGCATCATCTGGTGCTAACCTGCCAACGAATGGCGTCAAGCTTGCCTTCCTATTCGAGCGTCGAGCCTTATGTTACCGAGCTTGTTGCGCTTTATAGCGACTTGCAAGTCTATAAGCATATTCGTAAGGACGAACGTGAGCCGATGCTGCTGAGTTGGTGGGAGAAGCAGACGAGCAACTGCCCGGACCTGAAGTGGAATGAGTTTGCCGCTGCTACAGGCTCCACGCTTGGGATGTTCATGCTGTTCCTGGCGGCGACAGAGGACAAGTTGTCCGCAGTCGATGCTGCCGCGATTAAGAGCGGTTATTTCCCGCACGTTTGCGCTCTGCATATTTTGCTTGATTACCTGATTGATCAGGAAGAGGATCAAGAGGGCGGCGATCTAAACTTTTGCAACTATTATGATAATGATAGTCTGCTCGTTGATCGGTTAAGCATGATTGTTGCTAGAGCGCGCGAGGATGTGAAGGGGCTGCCCGCTTCGCGCTTTCATCGCCTGATTATTGAAGGGCTGCTTGCGCTGTACTTATCGGATCCGAAGGTGCGGCATCAGCCGCCGGTGAGAGACATCTCGCGCAGGCTAATGAAGAACAGTCCGCTTACACGCCTGTTTTTCCTTGTCAACAGCATTTGGATTAGGAAAAAACAAGCTTGATATTATAACCAATACAATTACACAGTGAAAGTGGAGGAATGAAACATGTCTGCAGTCAAATCAATCGCTGTACTGACAAGTGGAGGAGATTCTCAAGGAATGAACGCGGCTGTCCGTGCTGTCGTACGGAGCGCGTTGTTCCATGGGCTAGACGTATACGGTGTACAACGGGGTTACCAAGGGTTGCTTAACGACGATTTGCGCCAAATGGATTTACGCAGCGTAGGCGATATTATTCAACGCGGCGGCACGATTCTACAAACGGCTCGCTGCAAGGAGTTTATGACAGCGGAAGGCCAGCAACGCGGCGCTGAAGTGCTTCGGGCAAGAGGAATTGACGGTCTTGTCGTTATCGGCGGAGACGGCTCATACCAAGGCGCGAACAAGCTGAGCAAGCTCGGCATTAAGACGATGGGCTTGCCGGGAACGATCGATAATGACATTCCGTTCACGGATATGACGATCGGTTTCGATACAGCTGTAAGCATCGTTGTCGATGCTATTAACAAAATCCGCGATACGATGTCTTCGCATGAGCGTTCATCGATTGTCGAGGTTATGGGACGCCATTGCGGCGATATTGCTTTGCACGCCGGCCTTGCAAGCGGTGCGGAGACGATTCTTGTTCCTGAAGTGCCGTTCGATCTGAACGAGGTTGCGGATCGTATGAAAACAAACTTTGCCAAAGGCAAACGCCATAGTATTATCGTTGTTGCGGAAGGCGCTGGCAAAGGGGAGGACGTGTCGCAGAAAATTACCGATTGTTGCGGCATCGAGCCCCGCGTTACGGTGCTTGGACATATTCAACGCGGCGGCACGCCAACCGCTGTCGATCGTATTCTTGCAAGCCGCTTAGGCGACTTTGCCGTTAGCCAGCTAATGGCAGGCATATCGGGCAAAGCATGCGGCGTTGTGCGCGGCGAGCTTGTGACGACAGATATCGATACTGTCGTCAATTCCAAGAAGCCGTTCAACATGGACATGTACGAGCTGGCGCTTCGTCTATCACAATAAAGATCTTTGATCATACAGCATAAAAGGCTGCACTCAACATCCGGCGGATGAAGAGTGCAGCCTTTTTGGTTTGGTTCATTTGTAATCGACGTTCGGTGAATATTTGTTGCCTGCATTCCACAGCAGGTACTCGTTAACGCCCGAGTCGTGCAGTGCCTTGATTTGCGCTTCGACCTCTGCTTTGCCGTATTTCATGAATTGGCCTTTGCCCAGCCAGCTAGCAGTGAAGTCCTGAATCCATGGCCGAATGATCGGCTTCAGCTCTGCTGTGCCTTCAAGCTTCTTATGCGTATCCTCCATAGCGCCCTTGATGACGGCGTATGGGCTTAGATCGGGATACTTCTGCTTGAACCATCCTGTACTGTAATGGCTTGGGTAGATCATCGGCGAGATGACATGAACGTCATTCGATATTTTTACAAAGTCTTGTCCGATTCCTTCCGCTGCCGATACCGAAGCCGCATAGCCGAAGATATCGACCGATACGCGAACGCCAAGCGGCTCGAGCTGTTCTCTTGCGTATTTGACGAAGCCGGCGACGGCGTCAACGCGGCTAAGCTCCGACTTCGTAAAGGTGAGAGACTCCGCCTTCTTCTCGAAGCCTTCAGGGAAACGCACATAATCGAACTGTATTTCCTTGAAGCCTAGTCGGGCCGCTTCCTTGGCGACCGTAACGTTGTAGTCCCATACTTCCTTGCGGTAAGGATTCACGAAGCTCTCGCCTTTATTATTTTTCCATATCGTTCCGTCCTGATGCAGGAACGACAGCTCTGGCTTCTTGCGGGCGAGCACCGTATCCTTGAATACAACGATCCGGGCAATCGGATAGATTTCATGTTTCTTTAGGCTTGCCATTAAATTTCCGATATTGCCAATGAACCGCTGCGGGGTTCCAACCTCGAGCAGCTCAGGGGTTGTTGTCGGATAGGTAATATAGCCGTTATCGTCCTTAATGTCGATGACCATGCTGTTAAGCTCGGTACTGTCGACAAGCTTAAGCAGCGACTCCATTCGCGCTCCGCCTGCGCTGTGCGCGGTCACGTAGATGCCCTTAATAGCCGGCGCCTCAGGCTGCGGATCTTGTTTCACGGCTGCGATGCCGCCTGTTCCGCCGGGAATCCCGCTTAGACCGGGAGAGTCGGGTTGTATAATCGTCTGACCTGCGGCAGCGTTTATGTATACGGCGGCGAGCTGCTTAGCCGCCATGCTTTCTTCGCCGGAGCCGGTTAGCAAATTGTACAGCAGCAGTAAAGTTGATAGAATGATATCCACTATGTTCTCTCCCCGTTAGCTCTTCTGTACCCAAATTATAAAGCAGATTCCGCGGCTGGGTCATCATTTATTTTCCTAATAAGACAAAAAAACCTGCCGAGAGCGTTCTCGACAGGCGCATGGGTAATCTGTATATCCCGTATTGTCATTGCAGGAAAGCTTCTCTTTGATGCTCGCAAATACTGTGTTGCACGATTTCCATCGCGTCTGACGGCTCAAGTACAGCAAGTCCGTCCCGCAGCACAATGCTGATGTCCATTTCGCGTTCAGTGAGGAAAGGACTAAGCTCAGGCGCAAGCTTCTCTACAATTTGAGACAGTTTTACCGTTTCCAAATCCACCTTAGCATCACCCTTTCGTCGATCGATTGTTCAAAGATAGGGGAAATCCTATGGCAAGAAACCTAAACTACGGGTTACACACATTATAGCAGGATCATTTTCAAAAACATAGGGATACTCCATAAAATCCATATTCGCGTATATACTTAATCCTTCGGCTTGGAGAAGTCGCCGATTACGCCTACGGTTTCCACTATGTTAATGAAAGCATGCGGGTCGATGGAACGTATGGTCTTGCTTAGATCAGACAATTCGTACCTTGTTCTGACGGTCATCAGCATATCGCGCTCAGCCGCAGAGTAAGCTCCTTTCGTCTTAATAATAGTAATTCCGCGAGGATGGGTAAGCAGTCTCGCCAGAAGCTCCTCGGTCTTCGTCGTAATAATAAAGGCGGTAACTTTAATATGGCGAACGTGGATGATGTCGACAATCTTGCCTGCCGTATAGATGGACACGAGCGAGTATAGGGCCAAATCCCAATTTTTCGTAAATAGGACCAGGATGGCAATGACGAGGCTATTAAGTATGAATATGATCATGCCGACCGGGAAATCGCGTCTTCTCGTTACGATCGAAGCGATAATGTCGAACCCGCCTGACGATCCGCCGTAACGAAGCGCCAGTCCGCTTCCGAATCCGACGATAATGCCTCCGAATACGGAGCCCAGCACGATATCTTCGGCGATTTTGACAACAGGAAGAATTTGGAGGAACAAGGTAGACGCAATGACCATATAAATGCTCCAAATGATAAATCGGTGTCCGACAGCGAACCATCCCCAAAGCAAAACGGGCAGATTGAGCAAGAAGTATAACAAGCCGATATTGCCTCCGGTAAGGTAGCCGATCATCATGGATATGCCAGATAAACCGCCGCTTAGCAGTTGATGCGGAATAAGGAATAAGTTGAAGCCTGCTGCAACGAGCAGGGCTCCTAACGTCATGACTGGTACGTTGTATAGATGCTGCAAATTTTGACGATTCAAGTCAGGACGCCTCCCGTGAAACAGACTAGACAAGCCGCTTTTTGTCGTTTGTAGTATGGCTTTATTTGGTTTACTGGTATTCACAATTGTTTCTGTGCTATAATGATTTGGATATTCTTAAGTAGGCTGTAGATAGAAGGAGTTTGAGAAAAGTTTGAAAACATTTGCTGAATTTGGCTTGGAACCTAAGGTGTTGCAAGCAATTACTGAACTTGGATTTGAGGAATCAACCCCGATTCAAGACAAAGCGATCCCTATCGCACTGGCAGGAACCGATCTTATCGGCCAGGCACAAACAGGAACAGGGAAGACAGCGGCATTCGGAATACCGCTCATTAACAAAATTCCGACAAGCGAGGAACGCATTGTCGCATTAATAATGACGCCAACCCGTGAACTCGCTATTCAGGTGGCTGACGAGATCGGGAAGTTGACTCGATACAAAGGTCTTCGCTCATTGCCGATTTACGGTGGTCAAGAAATCGGTCGCCAAATCCGTGCATTGAAGAAGAAGCCACAAATCATTATCGGTACGCCAGGACGTTTGCTCGACCATATCAACCGCAAGACGATTCGTCTCGAAGACGTTCAAACGGTTATTTTGGACGAAGCGGACGAAATGCTGGACATGGGCTTCATGGAAGACATTCAGTCGATCCTGAAGCAAGTACCGGAAGAGCGTCATACGATGTTGTTCTCGGCTACAATGCCGGCTAACATCCAGAAGCTAGCACAACAATTTCTGAAGAATCCGGAGCATGTCTCGGTAATCCCGAAACAAATTACGGCTCCATCGATCGAGCAAGCTTACATTGAAGTGCATGAGCGTCAGAAGTTCGAAGCGCTTAGCCGCCTGCTCGATATGGAATCGCCTGAGCTTGCCATCATCTTCGGCCGTACGAAACGCCGGGTAGATGAGCTTAGCGAAGCGCTTCAGAAGCGTGGATATTCCGCTGACGGCTTGCATGGCGACTTGTCGCAGAACCAACGTGACAGTGTTATGCGTAAGTTCCGTGACGGAAGCATTGACGTACTTGTTGCAACTGACGTTGCGGCACGCGGTCTCGACGTATCCGGCGTAACGCATGTAATCAACTTTGACCTTCCGCAAGATCCGGAGAGCTATGTTCACCGTATCGGCCGTACAGGCCGCGCAGGCAAAGAAGGAACAGCGTGGTCGTTCGTAACGCCGCGCGAGACGGATCACCTTCACTTCATCGAGAAAATCACTCGTCAGAAGATGAACCGCAAGCCTCTTCCTAGCATTGCAGAAGCAATCGAAGGCAAGCAACGCGTAACAGCGGAGCGTTTGCTCGATATCATTAACAACGATGATTTCAATGAGTACAAAGCCATCTCGATCCAACTTCTTGAGCAATACGATTCGGTTCACCTGCTTGCAGCTGCAATTAAATTGCTGACTGGCGAGAAGAAGAACGTCGATATCGAATTGACGCCAGAAGAACCGCTTCGCGCTAAGAAGCGTAGACCAGATGTTCGCTCCAACGGCCGTCCATTCAATCGCAGCGGCTCCTCCTCCTCTTATGGCGGCAACCGCAGCGGTGGTACAGGCGGAAGCAGCGGCGGCGGTTATCGCGGACGCGATGACAGACGCAGCAGCGCTGGAAGCAGCAGCGGCAGCAGCAGCTCGCGCGGCGGTTATGAGAGCCGTGGCGGAAGCGGCGGTTATGGCGGCAAGCGCAGCAGCGAAGGCCGCAGCGACAGCCGTCGTCCGAAGAGCAGCAGCGAAGGTTTCGTCAACAATTAATTGTGTCTAAGCTATGAGCTGCGCTAAGACGAAGGCAGCCAGCGCTTCGCGGTCAATGAAACCGGGGAAGTCCGTTATGCCCGGCGGGCATTCGGGTTTCCCTGGTTTTTTATTTCGCGAAACATTGCTTCACGTCGCTTTATAGGACGGAGTTAGCCGTTTCACCTTGCATTCTTAAGAATGGACTTATCTGGAGGCAGATCAAATGGAACCAAGAGGACTAATGGGGGGATTTTACCGAATCTCCGAATGGATTATGCGTTTAGCGGTAATTAATGTATTGTGGTTGGTCTGCTCAATACCATTTGTATTTTTTGCCTGGACACTCCTTATTGCTGGAACGGGTACGGAAGCCGAAATGCTTAGTCAAGTGTATATGACGCTTATTTTCATGGCTGTCGTTGCGCCATTTACGTTGTTCCCTGCTACTGCAGCGATGTTCGCCGTCGCGCGCAAGTGGGTTACGGGCGAAGTGGATGTTGCCTTGTTCAAAACCTATTTCCGCAGCTATAAGGAAAATTACAAGCAGAGTATGCTGGGCGGTATTATTTACACGCTGCTGTTCACTATTATGATTGTCGATTTTATCGTGTACCGCGAACAATTAAACCTATTGTCGTACATTTTCGTCGCATTTCTTATTTTGCTCGTCGTATCGCTGTTCAACTTCTTCTCGATGCTCGTTCATTATCATATGAAAACGTTTCAATTGCTGAAGAACGCCGTATTGATCACGATCGGAAGACCATTCCGTTCCTTGTCCACGGCGATTATGGCCGGAGCTGTCCTGTACTTCAGCACGAGATTTACGTTTCTTATTCCGTTCTTCATGGGGAGCATCATCGCGTACTTATCGTATTGGAACTTCAACTTGATTTACCAGAAGCTCCAAGATCAAGCCGAGAAAGCAAGGCTTGCTGAGGAAGAAGCGGCTGAGGAAGCGGCAGAACTTGATCGAGTCGATCTGATTAAGCATGATTCGGACAACTCCAACAAATAACAACCTGTCAGCGTTTACTTTTGCATCGCATACGTCTATAATAACAATACATCCTGCGATGTTCGTTTCGGCTTTTCGTTGTTTTGAACCAATGGCTGTTTCACGGGAGACCTAGATTGGAACGCAGCTGACAAGCCCTCGAAAGGGGATCTCAAAAGCGTTTCTGCGGACACCCACCTGCGAGAGCAGGGTTCAGAAACATGTAAGTCGGACGGCATAGGCGGGTTTCTTATTCAACCAAAGGGAGCTTTTGCCGGAGAGATCCGGTGAATGCTCTTTTTTCATACGAAACGTGAGCTAGTACCGGCAAGCATGGCAACTGCCGTTTACGCTTAAATTCTAAGCCAAGAATAACGGGATGCCTCGTTATTCTTGGCTTAGAATTCTCCGCGAAACGTAAGCTAACGCCGCAATGACGGCGTCTGCCGTTTACGCTCGGGACAAATCATGGTATCATAGAGAGTAATGTACATAGATTTCGGAGGGGGAGATCGTTGTTGTTGAAGCGGACCTTTATCGGGCTGCTGCGCAGTCATGAACAGACAGGCGACAGAGCCAAGGATCCAATGCTGAAATCTCATTTCTACAAGCTCTCGAAGGAGAAGGCTTGGGAGGAAGTTATATCGACTCTTAAGAAGATGCAGGGCTACAAGGTATTACATGAGGTGCAATCTGTAGGAGAGATCGTACTGGAGAAGCGTACAGCATTCGGCAGAACGATGGACATTACCGTTTCCGTCATCAGCGTTAATCCGCTTACTTCGGCTGTCGACATCTATTCGGCATCGCGCGGCTCGTTGGGCGACCTCGGATCGAATTATAGGGTTATTATAGACCTCTACCGGACGCTGGACAAAAAACTTTCGGCGTTCAAAGTATCAAGCTAACGAACATACATGTTTTACTTAAAAAACAAAAACAAAGCGAGGAAGGATGTCCTTCACTCGCTTTGTTTGCGGTCAAACGCCTATTGCGTTATGGATGAATATCGCTTGGCCTTACAGTAGTGCTTTGACAGCGCTAATCGCTTGCTCATAGTTCGGGTGCTCTGTCATTTCAGGCAAGTACTCGACATATTGGATCGTATCGTTCGCATCGATTACGAAAATCGAACGCATATCGAGACCCAGCTCTTTAATGTATACGCCATAAGCTTCGCCGAAGCTGTGCGCTTTGTAATCGGAGAGCAGAACAACTTTGTCAACGCCGGACGCGCCGCACCAGCGCGATTGAGCGAATGGCAAGTCTACGCTTACAGTTAGAATAGCGACGTTCTCGCCCAGGGATGCTGCTTCAACATTGAAGCGGCGCGTCTGTGCATCGCATACGCCTGTGTCGATCGAAGGAACAACGCTGATTAGCTTAACTTTGCCTGCGTAGTCGGCAAGCGATGCGTTCTCCACCAAGTTTTTGTTAATGGAGAAGTCTGGAGCTTTGTCTCCAACTTTGAGTTCCGGGCCGATAAGTGTAATTGGGTTGCTCTTGAATGTTGCAACGCCTGTACGTTCCTGTGACATGTGAAATGTCCTCCTCGATTTGAATGGTCAATACCAAATTCATTATAATCGTAATGAAACTACATTGTCCAATTCATGGATGGGAAAAAGGGGCTGAAATAATGATTTTTTTGCGTTATGAAAGTTTTCGCGAGTACTTGAAGCAATATCCGGTTACGGCAACGATTATTGCGCTTAATATCTTGTATTTTATTGTCATCGCAATCAATGGCAATCCGAACAATGCGAGCCATGCCTACGATTATGGAGCGTTTGTAACCATACCTGGGGTTGATCCGTATGGTATGCAAGAGCCTTGGCGGTATTTGACCTCCATGTTCATGCATTCAGGTGTAGAGCATTTGCTCTACAATATGTTTTCGCTGCTCATCTTCGCTCCGCCGCTTGAAAGATTGCTTCGATCGTCGAAGTACATCGTTTTCTATCTTCTATGCGGTGTTGGGGGCGACGTCTTTAGTGCTTGGGTGCACGCGTTGCAGAATGATGGCGCGCATATTGCGGTAGGGGCATCAGGTGCGATTTATGGCGTGTTCGGAGCGTTTCTATATTTATCTTTGTTCCGAAGAGCGTGGCTGGATGAAAGCTCAAGGAAGACGGTCTACATGATACTTATATTTGGGGTCATCTATTCGTTTCTCGTTCCAAGGGTTGACCTTTGGGCGCATGTTGGCGGAGGAGTAACGGGGTTTCTTCTCTACAATTTGTTCGACCGCAGCATGCTGCGCAAGAAGCGCTTAGGGCGATAAGTAAGATGAGCGTAGGAAGGACAACAATCAAATTAAAGGTCCTTGACAGGAGAGAGAAAAACCTAGATGGAACTTCGTCAGCTTTATTATTTTGTAAAAGTAGCAAAAAAAGAACATGTAACGCAAGCGGCGGAAGAGCTGCACGTTGCGCAATCGGCTGTTAGCCGTCAAATTCATCAGCTGGAGGAGGAGCTTGGGGTCAAGCTGTTCGTTCAGAAAGGCAGAAATTTGCAGCTGACCCAGGTTGGCCAGCTGTTTCTGAAGCGTGCTGAAGCGATTCTCATTGATTTGGAACGGGCGGTTGTGGAAATTCATGAGTTTCTCGATCCGGAGAAAGGCGAGATTAGGCTTGGATTTCCGCATAGCTTAGGCATTTCTTTGATTCCCCAGGTCGTTGCGGCGTTCCGTAAGCTGTATCCGAACGTGAAGTTTCGCTTCAAGCAAGGAATGTATCCGTCACTCATTCGCGATATGATTAAGGGAGAGATTGACTTGGCCTTTATTTCGCCATTTCCTGACGATCATGAATTCGTATGCGGTGAGGTATTGCTGACAGAGGAACTGTACGCTATTCTGCCGCCGGGTCACCCGCTTTCGGATGAACCGGCAATCGAGCTTAAACAGCTGGAGCATGAGACATTCGTGCTGTTCAGTGAAGGCTATTCCCTTCGGCCGATTGTATGGGAAGCGTGCCAACAGGCTGGATTCACGCCGGATATCGGGTTCGAAGGCGAAGAGACGGATACGATTCGCGGGCTCGTCGCCGCCGGTATGGGAGTAAGCTTGCTGCCTGAATTGGCGCTCCATTATACAGGGCCGCTTCAACCGGCTAAGGTGCGGATCAGCCACCCGCAGGTGACGAGAACAATTGGACTTATTCGCCGTTCGAACGAGAAGCTTCCGCTTGTTGCCAAAGTATTTCATGGATTTCTTATTCGGTATTTTAATGATCGCAAGAACAATTCCTAATCATATAGGAAAGGCTTCCCGGGCACATATTGCCCTAGGAAGCCTTTTTTTGTTATTCATCGCGCCTAGATGTGAAGATCATAATGTATTTGAGCAGCTCCAGTAAGGAGATAAGCGCTGCCGCTACATAAGTAAGCGCCGCTGCGTTAAGCACCTTAGCTGTCCCGCGTTCCTCTTCGTTCGTAATGATGCCCTCAGCAATCATTAGCTCTCGCGCTCGGCTGCTGGCATTGAACTCGACTGGCAGCGTAATGAGCTGGAAAGCGACGGCAACCGAGAAGAAAGCAATACCTATACCAATGAGACTAGGGGCTGTGAACAATAGTCCTGCCAGAAACAGGAAGGGAGCTGTTCCGGATGCGAAGTTAACGACTGGGAAGATGCGATGACGGATAACAAGCATGGGGTAATGAACGGAATGTTGAATGGCATGTCCGATTTCATGACAAGCGACGGAAACTGCGGATATGGATCTTTCGTAATAGACGGGCTCCGATAAACGCACTATACGATGTACCGGATCGTAATGGTCGGTCAGGGAGCCCCTGACAGGCTCTATGGGAACACTCGACAGTCCGTTGCTGTCGAGCAGCAGTCTAGCCGCCTCGTAGCCTGTGAGGCCTCTCGCGGCAGGTATGCGCGACCATTTGTTGAACGTGCCCTTAACGCGGAATTGAGCCCAGATGCTGATCGCTAAAGCGATTAGGATGACGGAATCCATCGGGTGAAAGAGCAGCATAGATGCATTCCTCCATAGTTGACTGACATCGGCGCAAGCAAGATTGGATTTTGGAATTACATAAAAGGTCCTTTATTAATGAGCAGCATAAGCGCTTCAATGCACGCGGCGGTCTGTGGGACGAGACGCGTATAGAGCTGATTGGCTTGCTTAGGCTTAAGTTTCTTAATATCAGGCTCCAATTCCTTCACTTGACGCTCCAGTTGGCTTAATTGATGTTGCAAGTCGGTGAGCCTCTGCGATACATGCTCTTCGGGTGTTACTTTGCTCCAAGTCTTTAGATTTACTTTAATCTCGTCTAATGTATATTTATCTTTTTTCAGTTGTTCAATACGCTCCAGACGGAGCAGCGTCTCATGGGCATATAATCGATAATTTTTGGCTGAACGCTCAGCTGGCTCGATTAAGCCGATTGAAGTGTAATAATCAAGCGTTCTCTGACTAATTTGCGTAAGCTTGGACAATTCCCCAATCCGGTATAAAGCTGCACCTTGCATAACAACACCTTCCTTCATTAGACGAATACTCTGTTCTATATTAAATATGATAATAGGAAGTATCCGCGCAGTCAAACCCTACATGAGACTTTACAACTAGATGTCAGATACAGGATCTTATAGAGCTGTCTATTCTATTAATAGAGGCTAAACGCGAAGAATGAGACGTCCTCACAACCCTTTTTGGTGATGAATTGTAAAAAAACTTAACGTTCGTGTTAGATTTTGTGCCGAACGTTAGATTTTTTTTCAAAAATAGAAGAAAGCGTATTGTCAAATTGAGTACTTCTGACTATAATGACATTAAGTCTTTCCTCACATGTTAGGAAACATTACATTAAGGGAGTGGTCGTATTGATTAAGAAAACGGTGTTAGCTTTTGGTGCTTTAACTCTTTTATTCCCGGCAATGGCTTTTGCTGAGGACCCATCCGGCGGTACGCTGAACATGGGATTGAACGCTCTATGGGTTATGCTATCATTCATCCTCGTATTATTGATGCAAGGCGGCTTCATCCTTCTTGAAACGGGTTCGACTCGAATGAAAAACGCTGGTCACGTTGCCGGCAAGACGATCTTCACGACAGGCCTTGCGGCAATTATTTATTGGGCATTCGGTTATGGCTTCGCATTCGGCGGAGACAGCAGCGTCAGCGCATTGTTCGGTTGGGGCGACTTCTTCTTCGATCCATCGAAGGCGAGCGTAGAGAACGCATTGCCAAGCACGATCTTCTTCCTGTTCCAACTCGCATTCGCGGCAGTATCGCTTTCGATCGCATGGGGCGGCTTCGCAGAACGCGCTAAACTTTCTTCTTATGTTGTATTTACAGTATTCTTCATTGCCATCATCTATCCAACGGTTGCTCACTGGATCTGGGGCGGCGGCTGGCTTGCAAAAGACGGCGCGCAAGACTTCGCAGGTTCGACCGTCGTTCACTTAACGGGTGCTCTAGCGGCATTCGCAGCCACAGTATTACTTAAGCCTCGTATCGGCAAGTTCAACAAAGACGGCTCGGCGAACGAGATTTTGGGACATAACCAAGTATTTACTGCAC
Organism: Paenibacillus sp. YIM B09110; assembly: GCF_037167145.1. Classification (NCBI taxonomy): domain Bacteria; kingdom Bacillati; phylum Bacillota; class Bacilli; order Caryophanales; family Paenibacillaceae; genus Paenibacillus; species Paenibacillus sp. YIM B09110. The sequence continues at coordinate 19,182 of NZ_JBANSP010000011.1, forward strand.
TATCCGTATTGCTTCTCTGGGTGGGCTGGTTCGGCTTCAACGCCGGTTCGACAGTAGCGATCGGCGACGGTTTCTTCGGCTTCGTAGCATTCAACACGATGCTTGGCGCTGGCGCCGGCGGTGTGGCAGCACTTCTTATCTCATGGGCAGTTAGCGGCAAAGCTGACATCACAACAATGCTTAACGGTACGCTTGCAGGTCTTGTAGCAATCACAGCATCTTGCGCATTCGTAGATCCTTGGGCGGCAGTTGTTATCGGTTTGGTAGCTGGCGTACTCGTATTCTACAGCGTGAAATTTTTCGAAAAAATCAAAGTTGACGATCCGATCTACGCACTGTCGGTTCACGGCGCTGCTGGTATCTGGGGTACGCTTGCTAACGGCATCTTCGCTACGCAAGAATTGGCCGAGAAAGTGGCTGTTGGTGAAGGCGGCCTGATTGATACGGGCAACTGGCACCAATTGTGGGTACAATTCGAATCCGTAGTCGTAGTTGGCGCATTCGTACTTGCTGCATCGTTCCTTGTTCTCGGCGTGATGAAACTTATCATGGGCTTCCGCGTAACAGAAGAACAAGAAATTATCGGTCTTGACCTTAGCGAGCACGGTGCTTACGGTTACCCTGAGCAAATGAAAAAAGCTGATAAAACGATTCAAGGGTAATCATTCATTCGCTATCAAGAGGGACTGACCGAAGGGAGAGGCAACAGATGGTTGATCCGGTGTGGGCGCAGCTGCTTGCACGGATCGGTTCAGCCGATCATGTGGAAGAGCTGCGAAGCTTGCGGGATCAGGTACACGAGCAGATGGAGGCTCTTCTCTGGACACGCCCGGTCGAACAATTTAATGAATATCTGAATGAGCTGCACGACGCGATTATTAGCCGCGCCGTAGCGCTCGCGGAGACGCAGATGGCACGGATGGGGATGGGTTCTCCTCCCGTGCCTTATGCGTATTTATTGTTTGGCAGCGGCGGTCGGAAAGAGCAGACATTGTCTAGCGATCAAGACAGCGGTGTTGTCTACGAGGATCCAGTGTCTGATTCAGCGGAAGTAAAGCAATATTTCAAGCAATTGACCGACATTGTTGTCGGTTATCTTCAGACAAGCGGTTATCCGCCATGCGAGGGCAATGTGCTTAGCAGCAATTCGGAATGGTGTCTCTCGTTATCCGAATGGCGGACGAAGCTCGATCATTGGTTCAAGGAGCCGGCTTGGGAAGCGGTTCGTTATTTGCTCATCATTGCGGACGGACGGGGCGTTTACGGCAATCAAGACTTAGTGGATGCGCTGAAGGATTGTTTTTTTACCGATATGCTCAATCATCCGATCATCGTTAGGCGTATGCTTGAAAATACGATGCGGCATAAAGTGCTTCTCGGTGTGTTCGGTCATCTGCTTAAGGAACGATACGGGGAAGATGCGGGCAGCCTCGATATTAAATACGGCGCCTACATACCGATGGTCAATTCCATTAGGCTGATGTCGATTCATCGAGGGATTAGAGAGACGGCTACGCTCGAGCGTATTAACAGGCTTGTGCAGACTGGCGTATTGAAGGAATCGGATGCTCATCAATATGAGCAGGCGTTTCGTTTCTTCCTGCGCCTGAGGCTTATGACGACGGAACAGATGGAAGACGGGTATTATGCCAACAATGGCAAAATCTCGAGCAGAAAGCTGACGAGGGAAATGACGGATGAGCTGAAGAGCAGTCTGCGACTAGGCAAGAAGCTGCAGCGTTTGGTAATGAAGCAGACAATGGGAAGGCTAACGTAGGGCGGTGGAGATGTTATGAAGGAACAAAAAGGCGTCGGTCGCATGTGGAACCTATACAAAATGGGAGGATTTACGCCTGCCATCGCTTCTATGTTAGGCTCTCAGAATGCACAGCAAATGGCGTTTATCAGATCGGTTAATAAGGAGCAGCGCAAGCAGTCGATGCTGGACACTCCTCTTCGGGAGCTGGAGGTCGTTATATTCGACCTAGAGACGACAGGTTTCTATCCGAACAACGGCGATGAGATTATATCGTTTGGTGCGGTGCTCATGCAAGGGGTTGAAGTGCATGAGACGAATACGTTCTACAGTCTCGTTAATCCTAAGCGAAAGATACCGAAATCGATAATCGAGCTGACGGGCATTACGAATGAGATGGTGCAAGATGCCCCTGATCTGATGCAAGTGCTCCATGACTTCATGGAGTTCGTTGGCAAGAGGCTCCTTGTCGCCCATGCGGCAGGGCATGACAAACAGTTCTTGAATGCGGCATTATGGCGTACGTCGAAGGTGAATTTGAATCATCGTGTGCTCGATACGATGATGGTTGCCAAGTGGCTTGAACCGAAACGTGACAGCTACGCCCTTGATGATTTGCTGGAAAGCTGTAACATCGAGATCGTAGATCGCCATCACGCGCTGCAGGATTCGTTAATGACAGCGAAGCTATGGCAGAACTATTTGACCCGTGTATTAGAACGCAATATTACAACGCTTGGCGATTTATACGCGTATTTAAGCAAACACTAGCTCGATCGGCTCGAACCCGGCATTCGTTCGACGATATGGTTGGATGTGCGGTGCGCTGCGGTCGGCAAGCGAAATGATCCAATAAGAAACAGATGAGGCAGGCCAGAAGCCGGCTTGGTCCAGGCTTGATGGGATAGCCTCGGTAGATGGATGGGAGTGGAATAAGCCGACAAGCGATTGTCGGTTTGTTTGCATGTTATAATAGGCAGCCGTCCATTCAGCAGGATCGAATGTGAATGCTTTATGCGGAGTGTTATGTATGTTGCGAATAGGGATTACGGTATCAATAAGAGCTTGTTCACCGTCATGAACGGCTATTCGGCTGGCAACAATCCCACAAGCTTCCTCAGGCAGCCTGCTTATACAAATACTAAGCAATTGATCATAGGCTTGCTTAGTGATTAGCCCGACCTCATGATTAGGAATCGTATGCGATAGTTCCATTTACGAACCTCCTTCTCAGCTTAAGTCTTACAATCATTATAACACCTCAAGGATGGAACAGCGGCTAAAGATTAGCCGCTGTTTGCTGTTTGCTCCTTCGGATGGATGAAGCGGAAGACGAGCCATAAGGAAGCAGCGGCTAATAGGACGAGAATAATGAATAGCATCGTAACTGACTTATCAGCAATATAGCTGAACAAGGGAGGACCGGCAGCTACGCCTAGAAAGCGCAGGCTGCTATAGAAAGAGGTGACCGTCCCTCGATAAGCTCTTTCGGCACAGCCGGTTATCATCGTATTTAAGCAAGGGAGAAGCAGACCTGTTCCAATACTGCTAATCGTTACGAACACAATTAGTGCAATTAGACTTCGGTGCCATATTGCCGCAGCTGCTAATGATAAAACAATTACACTTAAACCGGCAATCATAAGCTTGCGCATAAGCGTTAGCTTCTTCTTGATGATTCGACCAGTCGTATAGGCAGTCAAGACGAGTCCCAGCAGCGGGATGGCTAGCAAGCCCCCTTTGGCAACTCCGTCAATTGAATGAGGCGGCTTCTCGACCATATCGGATAAGTAGAACAGCACTCCGAATAGGATGAACAGGCCTAATGCGCCTGAGGCATAGGCTGTAAGCAGCCAGGCTAAGTTTTTAGCATAGATCGCTTTAACTTCGACGATATATTTCTTGAATGGCAATGGCTTCTCCTTCTGTTTCGGTTCTTTGATAAGAAAAATGACTGCAATAAGCGAACCTGCGCAGAAAAAAGGAAAAGCAAAAAATGGCGCATACCAAGACCATAGTCCGAGCAGCGATCCGATAATCGGACTGATGACTTTGCCCGCACCGTTCGATGCTTCAATTAAGCCCAGCGCTTCACTTTCTTCTCCATCCTTGTACATGTCGCCAACGAGTGCCATTGCAATCGGCGCTGTGCCGGCCGCTGCAAGTCCTTGTAAGCTTCGCGTGGCAATGAGCAGGGGGTAGGAATCCCATACGGCTGCCATGCCAGCCATGATCCCTGCAGCGCCGTATAAGGCCAGTGCGGGCACTATAACGGTTTTGCGGCGGATGCGATCGGATAAATACCCGATGAAAGGTATGAACAGACCGGCGCTAACCGAGAATAACGTTATTACGAGGCTGGATTGAAGCTCGGAGAGCTTCATATGCTTAGCCATATCAGGCAGCACGGGGACCAGCATAGAGTTGCCCAGCACGAGCACAAGAGGAACGGTTGCGAAAGCGGAGAACTGAATCCACTTGGGCTTTGATTGGGCCATTAGCGACTCTCCATTTCTAATTCGTGACGTATTTATGGCTAATGTGCCCTTCGTCTTGAGCTTCCATGCGGTGCATGTTACGATGTAGGCAGTTTGAATAGGTTGGTAAGAAACCATTTTTAAGAAAGAAGGACGTGCAGCATGAAACGCGTGATTGCTTTGTTTACGATCGCTTTTGTTTTTGCGGGATTAGCGGTATATCAATATATAAATCGAGGAAATGATCAAGTATCGCTTGCGGCTTCTGCGGAAGGCTTTAAACCGAAAGCAGGATTCGAGGCTGCTTCATTCGAACTGCCTGCTCTCGATGAACAATCCTACGCTGTCGGAGGCAAACGCGAGAAGCTGACATTCGTTAACTTCTGGGCGTCTTGGTGCGGTCCTTGCGAATTGGAAGCGCCTGATCTGCAGAAGCTGCATGAGACATACGGTGATGCTATTACTTTATACGGCGTCAATGCGACGAAGTATGATAAGGAGCGGGCAGCGCGCGAGTTTGTTGAAGATCATGAATTCACATTTCCGATTCTAATGGACAGAGAAGGGGATGTTACGAAGAAATACAAAGTGGATACGTTCCCGACAACCTTCCTCATCGACAGCAATGGCGTCATCCGTGAACGAATTAACGGCGTCATTACGTTCGCAGAATGGGAACGCTTGATTGAGAAGTGGGCGTAGGAAGGGATAGGAAGAAGAGGCGATTGGACATCATCATGAATGATGTTCAATCGCCTCTTCTTTCGTTGCGGACTGTATAAACACTAACTGTAATAAAAGAACCAATCGTACTTACCATACGAATGGAAGTCAGCAGGAAGAAAAAAACTGCCCTCCACCAGCTTTGGTCTAGGGCAGCCTCATTATATTTTAACTCAATTAGTGGTTCACGAGACCGATCCGGTCCGTATGCTCGTGGGAAGGTGATTCAACCTTCACCATGCCGAGAAGGGCGTAGCGAATGCTGTCGACTAGCGCTTCCCAGCTTGCTTCGATGACATTGTTGGAGACGCCGACCGTGCTCCAAGTATTGTCGAGGCCGGTTGACTCGATTAGAACGCGTACCTTTGCTGCAGTCGCATCCTTCTCGTCAATGACACGCACCTTATAGTCGGACAGGTGAATTTGTTCGATCTTCGGATAAAATTGCACAAGCGCCTTACGAAGCGCGTTATCAAGCGCATTGACCGGACCGTTGCCTTCCGCGGCCGTGTACACCTGCTCGCCGTCCACGTTGATTTTGACAATTGCTTCCGACAGCATTTGACCGTTCGTTTTCTCTACGAGCATTTTGAACGATTCAATCTTGAACAATTCTTTCGATTCGCCGCCAAATGCATCACGCAGCAGAAGTTCAAGCGACGCGTCCGCGCCCTCGAACTGATAGCCTTGATGCTCCAGCTCTTTGATCTGATCCATAATCTGCTTCGTTTTCTCGTTGTTGGCGTTGACGTCCAGGCCAAGCTCCTGAGCTTTCGAAATAATATTGCTTTGTCCTGCAAGCTCGGAGACGAGAATACGCTGCTTATTGCCTACAAGCTCCGGCTGAATATGCTCATACGTTTTGGAATCCTTCATAATAGCGGATACGTGAATGCCGCCTTTGTGGGCGAATGCCGCATTGCCGACATAAGCTTGGCCGACAGGCATATGCACATTAGCGATCTCGCTGACATAACGCGCCGTGTTCGTAAGCGTGCGGAGCTTGTCTTCTGGCAAGCAGTCATATCCGAGCTTAAGCTGCAGATTCGGAATGATGGAGCACAAGTTAGCGTTGCCGCAACGTTCGCCATAGCCGTTGATGGTTCCTTGCACCTGTCTAGCGCCTGCTTGAACGGCTGCCAATGTGTTCGCAACAGCGAGCTCGCAATCGTTATGCGTGTGAATACCGATCTCGGCGCTAAGCTCCTGACGTACGCGGGATACGATCTCCGTAATTTCACCGGGCAGCGTGCCTCCGTTCGTATCGCATAGCACAAGCCAATCAGCGCCGGCATCCTGAGCTTTCTTCAAGGCAGCAAGCGCATATTCCGGGTTGTGCTTGTAGCCGTCGAAGAAGTGCTCGGCATCGTACATGGCCTCTACGCCGCTGCGTTTAAGGAAAGCGAACGAATCGTAGATCATCGCCAAATTTTCTTCCAGCGTCGTCTGCAGCGCAGTGTGAACGTGGAAGTCCCATGCTTTGCCGACGAGCGTCGCCGCCGGTACGCCTGATTCTATGATCCGCAGCAGGCTGGCGTCTTGCTCAGCCAAGCTGTTCTTGCGGCGCGTACTGCCGAAAGCTGTTAATTTAGCTCGCAGATTCAAAGATTTGACACGTTGGAAAAATTCAATATCCTTGCTGTTGCTCCCCGGATTGCCGCCTTCAATATAATGAACACCCAGTGCGTCAAGCTTCTGAGCAATTTTCAATTTATCATCCGCCGACAGGCTGATCCCTTCGCCTTGCGTTCCATCGCGCAGCGTCGTATCAAAGATTGAGATGATTGTTGTCATTATCGGGACGCCTCCTTCACTGATAGCCTTTTCAAATCATAATGTACTATTATAACACTTGTTCAGATGATTGTAGAGAGGAGGAATCGTTTTTTTCTTGCCCTTGGGCAAAATGACAGCCATCGCCGTTTCACCTTGGTTGACTAGAAGATGGACGAATCGTATATTTAGGATATTCGAAAGTTTGGGAACATATGTTTTGTAATTATGGGGGTGAATCCGATCATGCCAGTGTCCGATACGAATGAGCATTATCCGGCCAAGGGACGCGTAATTATTCATTTGGATATGAATGCCTTCTATTGCTCTGTGCATGAAGCGGAGCAACCTGAGAATTATAAGGATAAGCCGACTGCCGTAGCCGGCAGTGTCGAGCTTCGCAAAGGCATTGTCGTTACTTGCTCATATGCGGCAAGACGTATGGGCGTGAAGACGGGGATGACGGTCAGACAAGCGATGAAGTTATGTCCTTCGCTCATCCTTATCCGCCCGGACTTTGACCTGTACCGCAAATACTCCAGAGGTTTTATGACGATTGCAAGGCAGTACACGCCGCTTGTGGAGTCCGTATCGATTGACGAATGTTATATGGATATAACGGGCTCCAAGTTGTTCGGAACGCCGCTCGAGATTGCCGATTCGCTGCAAAAGCGCATACTGACGGAATGGTCGCTGCCATGCTCTATCGGACTGGCACCTAACAAGCTGCTTGCCAAGATGGCATCCGACATGGAGAAGCCAAACGGTTTAACGGTCCTTCGCATAAGAGACGTTCCGCAATTGTTATGGGATAAGCCATGCGATACGCTGTTCGGTATCGGCAGGAAGACAGCGGAGAAGCTGACGAAGATGAATATTCGCACGATTGGACAATTGGCTCACACTGACGAGCAATTGCTCATCAAGCAATTTGGCGTAATGGGTTCTTGGATGAAGACGGCGGCGCACGGAATTGATCATTCAGTAGTGAATGGGAATCGCGAGCTTAACAAGTCGATTGGCCATACGACCACGCTGCCCAGCGACATCGTAGCCAAAGAGGATGCTCATCGCGTGCTTCTTAATCTATCCGATCAGACCTGCCGCCGCTTGCGCCGCCAGAAGCTAGTCGCTCTAACCGTTCAGATTACCGTTCGCAGACAGGATATGACGACGATCAATCGATCGCATACGTTAGCCGTTCCGACGGACACTACGGACATCGTCTATCGTGAGGCATGCCGGTTATTCGACCTTCATTGGAGTCATGGGGAACCGGTACGCTTGCTTGGCGTTGCGCTACAGAATCTGACGTTAGTCGATGAGACAGCGATGCAGCTTGATCTGTTCAGCTACGAGGAGCAGCCCAAGAAGGAAGCGCTGACGAAAGCGATGGATCGGCTCAGAGATAAGTTCGGCGAGGATGCCGTATTGACGGCAGGCATGCTGGGGGATGATCCGTCAGCCTTAATTAGGAATAAACGAATTCGCGGGACATCCTTGCAAAGGGACGATGGTTTGTTATATATTGATGAGTGAGGGTTTACGGCATGTATACTAGAGATTATACCGTACATTTATAGGAGGGAATTTTCCATGGGTAAATTTACTTGGGTAGAGAAAGACACTTGCATCGCTTGTGGAGCTTGTGGAGCAACTGCTCCTGACATTTATGATTACGATGATGAAGGCTTAGCTGAAGTTATCTATAAAGCAGACGCAAACAAAGGCAATACTGAAATTCCAGAAGATCTTTACGACGATCTGCAAGACGCAGCTGATGGCTGCCCTACTGATTCCATCAAGATTGCAGATGAGCCGTTTAACTACTAATACAATCATCTCATACATCAGACAGAAGCTCTTTATCGTCCTTATGGACGGTGAAGAGCTTTTTTGCTGGGCAAACCATGACATACTGTTGTCATAGTTGTTCGTGTATGGTTGTAGTATTAAACACACTGAGGAGAGAAATGGCTATGAGCAAAAAAATAGACTACAAAAAAGACTATAAAAATATTTATCTCCCCCCTGTGGAACCCGTTATTATTGATGTGGACACGATGCCGTATATGATGATTAGCGGTGAAGGCAATCCGAACGGTGAGGAATATGTCAAAAAGGTCGAGGCACTGTATCGATTAAGCTATGCGGTTAAGATGTCATATAAAAGCGATGTCGTACCTTCGGGGTACTATGAATACACCGTTTTTCCTCTTGAGGGTATATGGGACTTGATCGATACGTCTAAACCCGCAACGGACCTTGATAATTTAAAATATACGATAATGATAAGGCAGCCCGACTTTCTGACAGAGGAGCTGTTCAATAAGCTGGTAGATCAGACTAACAAGAAGAAGCCGATGCCTTTGCTTAATGACGTTGTGTACGGGGAGATGACGGATAGTTTAAGCTGCCAAATGATGCACATTGGACGTTATGCGGATGAACCGGCCAGCTTCGCCAAGATGGAAGCTTACTGTAACGAGCATGGATACGAGCGCTCTGCGCTTATTCATCGTGAAATTTATATATCTGATCCGCGTAAAACGGATGCAGCAAAGCTGAAAACGGTATTGCGATTCAATGTAAATAAACGAAACTGAGCAACGAAATTCGTCATACGAGCCTCCTGGACATAACCCTTTAAACTCTTTTAAACATAAAATACCCTATTGTTCCTTCATAGATTGCAACGAACGCAGCAAATAACCGATATAGGTTATATACATGTTAATGGAGGGATTAGGGATGGAGTCGCCGGAGGACATATTCTATTTGAAGCAATTTGTGAAGCAGCATCCCGACAACCAAATGGGCTGGTACTTGCTCGGCAAGCAATATTTGCTCGCTGGCAAGGAAGGAAAGGCGAACTATTGCTTTATACAGGCAGGCGAGATATATGATGCATTCGAGCGTGAAAGTCATCCGCTTGCCGAGCATCAGTTGCAATTTTTGAGGGAATGGAGCCAAAAACAGAAGAAAAAACGGTTTGCCAGGCGGTTTGCCCTCGTTGCTATTGTGCTTATAGGGGTTGTCTTAAGCTTGCCGGCCGGCCGGGAGTTGAATCATGAAGAGGCTGTATCGCCGATTATTGGCTCGCAGCAGACGGTATCCAAGGTCGGCGTCATCTTAATTCCTCAGAAGGAGCTTCGTCCGGTAGGTTATGCATGGGAAGGGCTTATGAATGCTGGACAATCGGCACCTCTTAAGACGATCGCGGCCAAGCTGGAAGAGGACAAAGGCTGGCGTAATTGGACGGGACGCGCAACAATCTTGTTGGCGGTAGAAGCGAAGCAGTCTGATGAAGAGGACGATACGAGTGCGGAAGAAAGCCGCGGCGTGCGAACGTCAGACGGCAATGAACTGGGCGTGACGATGTTCGACTCCAATACATGCAACTGTATTCCTGCGGAGTCTTCCGGCATCTATAAGGAGTACCGCGATTGGCAGACGAAGCAGGAGCTTCACTGGACGGTTGGCAGCGCGGTCGCGCAATACAAGAAGCTGTATGGAAATTGGCCGAGCAAGCTGGAGGATCTCGTTAGGCCTTATCCGAACAATGTGTTAGCAGGTGAGAAGGAAGGCATGAGAGAAGCATTCCGCGAAGTGCTGGAGCGTTTGAAGGCGAAGGAGCAGGCAGGTCAGAGCGGCGAGAAGGGAACGGAAGCTTCGGGCGGTTCGACTGGCAACGGCAACGAGATTCGGACAACCTCAGCTGTCGGGTCGAATGGCTATTTGGAGCCGAATTGGAGCAAGCCGCTGGAGATTGTAGTCGATAAGTCTACTCATCGGTTGGCTGTCGTTCAGGGAAATATCATCGTTCGGAGCTATAAGGTTGGCTTAGGAGCGGATCGCACGCCGGAAGGCAGCTTCTACGTAAGCGAGAAGGTGAAAAATCCGAATGGGAGCGATAACGGAACGTTCGGCAGCAGAGGCATGACCTTGTCGAACACGCTTTACGCAATTCATGGAACGGACGAACCGGATAGCATTGGCAAGGACGAATCGCTAGGGTGCATCCGCATGGGCAAAGCCGATGTTGAGGAGCTGTACGATCTTGTGCCGCTTGGAACGCCAGTGAAAGTGAAAAACGGGACGCTTCCATCCGATTCGAAGCCCGCAGCCGTTAGATTCAAGCTGGAACCGAAGCAGGATGAAACCAATCCCGTCAAAGTGTATGAATGGTTGAACTAGGCTAGCAATTGCAATACTAGGATACGATAAGAAGAACGGCGACCGCGATTACAACTACGGCAGCAATGGAGCCGATCCAGATCAGAGCTTTCTTGTTTACTTCTTCCTTCGGCTTCGTTTTCATAACGGGCGGTTTTCTTTTGGTTGTGCTCATCGACAATCAACCTTTCTATCTCTTAATGAAAATAGCTGTTTCCATTGTAATCGTTTTCTTCCAAAGCCGCAACCATGCTAGCGTTTTCAAATGGTTGCAGCTCTTTTCTTTTTGTCGCAAAAAAGATAAACTGTTCCGTAGAACATACATCTTGGAACGGAGTGGTAAGTTGCTTTATTCTTCTATTCTCAAACCGATTTTTTTCAAAATGGATCCAGAAAAGGCGCATCATCTCGTCATTGATGGGTTAGCAACAGGCGGGCGTATTCCTGGCATGACAGGTATGATGCACGCGATGTACGGAGTTGCCCCTTCACCTGAGCTGAAGATGGACCTGTTCGGACTTCATTTTCCCCATCCAGTTGGTCTCGCTGCTGGACTTGATAAGAACGGCAAGGCGGCTGACGGCTTCTCCAGCATCGGCTTCGGCTTCGCCGAGGTAGGCACAGTTACGCCGAAGGGACAAGCCGGCAATGAGCTCCCGAGATTGTTCCGTCTTCCGCCGGATGAAGCGCTTATTAATCGAATGGGCTTCAACAATGAAGGGACGGAAGCGATGGCAGGACGCCTGGCGCGTCGCAAAATCAACCGAATCCCGATCGCGGTCAACATCGGGAAAAATAAAGTAACGCCTAATGAGCAGGCTCATGAAGACTACGAGGCATGCATTCGTACGTTATATAACTACGGTGATTTCTTTGTCGTTAATATTAGCTCGCCGAATACGCAAGGGTTGCGCGATCTGCAGCATGGCGACGAGTTGCGCAAGCTGCTTGCCGCCGTTATGGAGGAGATGAGCCGTCAAGGAGCGAAGTCAGGGAAGAAGACAAAGCCGATTCTCGTCAAGATTGCTCCCGATATGACTGGCGACGAGCTTGAGCACACGGTCAATACCATTATGGAGAGCGGCGTATCCGGTATTATTGCGACCAATACGACATTATCGCGCGAAGGGCTTCGCCATCATAATGCTGGCGAGTCTGGCGGGCTTAGCGGCAAGCCGCTTCGTGATCGTTCGACCGAGGTAATCCGCGCTGTCTACCGTCAGACTGGCGGACAATTGCCTATTATTGGCTCAGGCGGCATTTTTACAGCTCAAGATGCATACGATAAAATCCGCGCAGGAGCGTCGCTGGTTGAAATATACACCGCGCTCATCTATAAAGGGCCAGGATTGCTTCGCGAAATAACGAACGGACTGAAGGAATGCTTGCGCAAGGATGGCTATCGGAATATTGCCGAAGCAATTGGCGCAGATCATCGTTAGGAACAGGAGGCGGCCGGATGGACGGTAGAGATTGGAGTCTTTTTTTACAGCCTTATGAACAAGCGGTTGAAGAACTGAAAGTGAAGTTTAAGACGATGCGAGTTGAACTAAAGATTCGAGAGGCGTATGCGCCAATAGAGTTTGTCACCGGCCGAGTGAAACGGATTTCCAGCATTCTCGAGAAGGCGAAGCGGCTTAACGTTCCGGCAGATAAGCTGGATACGGGAATTGAGGATATAGCGGGAATACGAATTATGTGTCAGTTCGTAGACGATATTATCCGCGTGGCAAGCTTAATTCGCAGCCGCAAGGACTTGACGCTTGTTTACGAGAAGGACTATATTACAAACTTCAAGGACAGCGGTTATCGCAGCTACCATATGATCGTGGAGTATCCGGTTCAGACGGCGCTTGGGTATACGAAAGTGCTCGCGGAAATTCAGATACGGACGTTAGCCATGAATTTCTGGGCGACGATCGAGCATTCGCTTAATTATAAATTTAAGGAAAGCTTGCCCGAGGATGTGCGCGCGCGTTTGAAGAAAGCGTCAGAGGCAGCATTCCTGCTTGATAACGAGATGACGAGCATTCGTAAAGAAATTCTCGATGCTCAGACGGAGTTCGAGGAGCAGTCGAATGTCGTATCGAAGGTGCTGAAGGGTATCCAAGATTTATATTACTTCCATCGCGTGCGCGAAGCGGCTCAATACCAGATGAAGTTCAATGAGCTGTTCGAGAAAGAAGATTATCAAGGCCTCAGTCAGTTATCGTCCGATATACAGCTTGCAATCAGCAAGGCGAAGAAGGCAAGCCAATCTTAAATTGCGCCACATTATAAAAAAACCTCCAGCGCACTGTGCGGCTGGAGGTTTTGTCGGTTATGGCTACTAGCTGGCTTTATTCGGCTTGAACGCCTCGTCGATTGCCGCATGTACCTCTTCTGGCGTCTTTCCCTGCTTCGTCAAGTCTATGACCATCTCCATCTCCTTCTTGCATATCCCGCAGCTCGTGCTGTGATCGGTCCATGTGACGCCGTCTTCGCCGGCAGGATGCTCTGCCAAGTAACAGCGCAGCAAGGAGTCATGAGGTGTCTCTACGGCCAAACCGTCCATGCAGCCGCAATAGCAATTCATTTGGGCCATAATGTCCGCATGCTGATGAACAGCACGATAGAGATCGCTCGTATGCTCGGTATGATTGGATAGGAAATCGGGAAGAACGTCAGGTGAGGCCGTTGTCTGCCACGTTTCGGAACCGTGCTGATGCTCGGCGCCCTTCTGCTTGTCGTCATCGGATAAGCCGCATGCCGTCAGCAGCGTAATGAAGGCGAAGGCGAGCAGCATTCCGTACATGATGCCCCGGGCGCTGCTGCCGCTTCCGCTTGTCTTGGGAGCATGAACACCGTCTGCAGGCGATTGATCATGCGCTATCATTGGGCAGCTTCTCCCGAATATTTATTGAAAAATTGTTTGAAATCGTCCAGCTTATAACCTTGAGTTGTTCCTTCGGCGGCAATACCGCCTTCCATGCGCTCGACTTCAACGCCGTCCTTGAAATAAGCGAGCGTTGGCGTATATTCGACTTTCATGCTCTTGAAGTAAGAATCGAATTCGCGCAGGTTGAACTGCGGAAGGTCGATCCCAAGCTCCTTGGCCAGCGGCATAAGCTCAGGTGTCGTTTGGCGGCAATAACCGCAGTCAGAAGCGAACAGATAGACGAAGAAATCTTCCTTATCCGCGATCTTCTTATCCAATTCAGCCGGCAATATGATATTCTGATAGTTAGGGTCGTCAAGCAGTTCACGCGTAGCCGGATTCAGCTTGGAGGCAGGCTTGTCGTACAAAGCGTTAGTTGTCTCGTTATTATTAAGATAAATGATTGCGCCGAACAAGACGACTATGATTCCGATGTAGACATAAAACATTTTGAATTTTTTTTTCTTTTTCATGAAAGTATTCAGCCTCCAACTCTTTATTGAACGGACAAGCAATTATACTCATGCAGGTCTTGTCCACATTATACTCTATTATACAACATAGCCGATTGCGTTTGTACATCAGACCGCAACCTAGACAATTAGCAGGAGGAGACCGTATGATCGGCCATTTGCCTACAAAATTCACGCAAAAGATGGAAAAGCTGCTCGGAAGCGAATATGACAATTTTATGGCATCTTATGCTGCGCCGCGTGTATACGGGCTTAGAATAAATGCATTGAAGCTGACAAGCGGCGACTGGAAGAAGCTGTCCCCGATGGGCGATCGCGTCCGTCCGATTCCATGGACCCAGGATGGACTATATTACGCCGAGGAAGACAGGCCGGGCAAGCACCCGCATTATTATGCAGGACTGTACTATATCCAAGAGCCCAGCGCGATGGCGCCGGTGGAACTGCTTGATGTGAAGCCGGGTCATAAAGTGCTTGATCTATGCGCAGCGCCCGGAGGCAAGTCCACGCAAATTGCGGCCAAACTTCAAGGTCAAGGCGTACTCGTTACGAACGACAATGCGCAGGAGCGGACGAAAGCGCTGACCAAAAATATCGAACGTGCAGGCGTACGCAATGCCGTTATTCTGAACGAAGAGCCGGCAGCGATTGCTCCTGTATTCGTTGAATGGTTCGATCGTATCCTCATTGATGCGCCATGCTCGGGTGAAGGGATGTTCCGCAAGGACGAATCGATGATCGCCGATTGGGAGAAGCATTCCGTCGAGCGATGCGCGGTGATGCAGCGGGATATCTTGCGCCATGCCGCTGTGATGCTTGCTCCAGGAGGGATACTCGTCTATTCGACATGTACCTTCTCGCCTGAAGAAGATGAATGGCAGATCGCCGAATTGCTGGCTGAACATAGCGATTTTGAAGTTGTTCCGGTACCGCAGCGTTATGGCTGGGCGGAAGGAAGAGCAGACCTTGCGGCGGCATCGTCAGCCGCCGCCGAGCTTGACGGGAAGCGATTGCGCAGCATAGAGGGCACCGTTAGGCTCTGGCCGCATCGGATCGAAGGAGAGGGCCATTACGCGGCTGTATTAAGGAGACGAGAAGCGGTGCCTCCTGTGACGGCCAGCGAGACGAGCGCTGTACCTGAGGAACGTGCTTTGGCATCCGCAGAAGCTCCTCTTCCTCCGTCCCGCTATGTGAAGGATAAGCTGCTGAGAGCAGCCGATACACGCGGAGGACGTGATTCTGGACGTCATTCGCAGCAAAGGGACAAGCGCGGCGCCAAAGCAGCCGATCGGGGACGTGCTGCCGGCGGAAGGAAGGACGTACAGGACGATCAAGATCCGATCGGCTTGTGGAAGGCATATGCAAGCCAGTTCGTAATCGGTGCGGAAGCATGGGAAGGCAAACCAATCGCCTACGGTTCGAGGGTTTATTTGCAGCCTGAGGGTGTTCCGTCGCTTAATGGTCTCAAAGTCGTTAGGGCAGGCTGGTTCGTCGGCGAGGCTGACCGAGGCAAGTTCGTCCCTTCACAGCCGTTAGCAATGGGCTTGTCGGCGCAAGAAGCAGTAAGATCGATCAGCTTCCGTTCTGATGATCCGCAGACGCAGCGGTATTTGCGCGGAGAGACGTTGTTTGCGGAGGATGGGGATATTGTTAGACAAAGCGATGTTATCGCGAAAGGTTATTTGCTCGTATGCACGGACGGTTATCCGCTCGGCTGGGCGAAGTATGCGGGCGGCATGATCAAAAATGAGCTTCCAGCAGGATGGAGATGGATATAAAATGGCGAAGCGAATCAGAATCGATAAGCTGCTGTCTCATATGGGAATCGGTACGCGAAGCGAGATTAAGAAGGCGGTCAAGCAAGGGAAAGTGGCAGTAGACGGCAAGCCGGTAAAGGATAGCGGCCTCATTGTCGATCCGGATGTGCATGAGGTTTCTTTCGAGGGTCAGATCATCGCCTATAAGGAGGTCGTCTATCTCATGCTGAATAAGCCCCCTGGCGTTATCTCCGCAACAGAGGACGGCAGGGAGCGTACGGTCATTGATCTGCTGGCGCCTGAGGATCGTGTACTGTCACCTTTTCCTGTGGGAAGGCTCGATAAGGATACGGTAGGGCTGCTGCTGCTAACGAATGACGGTCAGCTCGCGCACGAGCTGCTGTCACCTCGCAAGCATGTGGACAAAACTTACGTAGCGCATGTTCTCGGAGACGTCGATGAACAAGATCGGCAGCAATTCGCAGCTGGAGTAACGCTCGACGACGGTTATGTGACGATGCCTGCCGAGCTTAGTATCGATAGCAAGGAGCAGCGCGGCGAAGATGTAATCTCGATAATCACCCTCACCATTAAAGAGGGCAAGTTCCATCAGGTGAAGCGTATGTTCGAGTCGGTCGGGAAACAAGTGATTTTTCTAAAAAGAGTGTCCATGGGACCGCTTCATTTGGACAATCATTTGCCGGAGGGTGAATATCGCGAGCTATTGGAAGAGGAAGTAGAACTCTTGCGCACATATAAAAGAACGTAATTGTTTGCAAATAACTTATAGATACAGAGACAAAGCGGGTAGTACCGCTACAATAGGATGGGAGAGATAGAGATGGCTTTGAATTTCGACTTAATCGCATTGGATGTAGACGGAACCTTGTTAACCGACGACCATGTTTTAACCGATGAGGTACGGGAAGCGGTTCAGGAGGGGGCTGCCAAAGGCGCTCAAATCGTATTATGTTCGGGACGCGGTCCGTCTGGCGTTTTGCCGATCATGGAGCAGTTGGAGCTTGCAGGGACGCTCATCTCGCATAATGGCGCGGCAACGGTAAGCTCGTATGACCTGGCGGTTGTTCATCAATACGAGATTATTCCGGAATACCTTGCGCCTTACATCGCTTATTGCAAGGAGAACGGCGTTCATTTTGATTTAAATACTGCATTTGAGATGATGGTCGAGCGAATGACGCCTGAGGCGGAAGTGATGTATGCGCGTTTTCACGCGAAGCCGTCTGTATATGACTTTGCAGCTGGATTGCCGTCAGGGCTGTTGAAATTCACGATATTTGGAAGCAAAGAGCAGATGGATGTCGTACAATCCGACTGGGAGCAATGGCCAAGACAGCTTCAATCGATCCGGAGCGGAGATCTATTCATCGATGTGCAGCATGCTGATGCGAACAAAGGAAAAGCGCTTAGGCAGCTGGCTCTAAGCCGGGGGATCGATCGGGAACGGATATTGGCTATCGGCAATTATTATAACGATATTTCGATGCTGGAGTTCGCGGGGTTAGGCATTGCGATGGACAACTCACCAGATCTTGTTAAGAAAGCAGCAGGAGCAGTTACGTTATCTAACCATGAGGACGGCGTTGCTGCAGCATTGCGGAAATATGTATCTTAGATGAATTACGGGCAACAGCAGACGTCGCATGAAGCGAAGTCTGCTGCGACTATGTGCGTAGTAGGCGGCACATATAAAATAGAGGCAAGCACGAAGCAGATAGCTCTGCCCAGTGCTTGCCTCTTACTTTTGTATATTATCTGCCGCGACCGCCCGGTTTGCCAGAGGATCTGCCGCCGCCGGAGGGCTTGCCGCCTCTAGGCTGTCCGGACTTGCTGCCTGCGCCGCCCGACATGTTGCCGCGTGCTGCGCCACGGCTGCGGTTGGCGCTGCCGCGACCGCCTTGGCCGCTTGGCTTCGATTCTCCTCGCAGAGCCGTCCATGGATTGTTGACCGCATCCATCTCGCGTCCCGCTACTTGAGCACCGTCTCTTACGCGCTCCAGGCTTCCGCCGCCGCTGGCGCGACCACCACGCTTACCGGCAGATACACCCTCGCTGCCAGCACGACTTCCACGTCCGCGGTCAGCGCCGCGAGGTGCTGAGGAATCACGTTCTGCGAAGCGTTCTGCACCGCGTCCAGCGGCGCGGGGAACGTCCCAGCCTGTTTTCTCCGTGCTTGCGCTTGCGCTCCGTTCAGTGCTTCTGCCGCCGCGTCTGCCTTCATTTTTCTGCTCGCGACCGCCGCTTCGGCCAGCAGATTTAAAGCTGCTTGAACCTTCGCTCCGTTGTCGTCCACGACCTTTGCCTTTAGCATCGCGTGACCGGTCACTGCCGCCGGCGCTAGCTGGCTTGCCAGTTCTGCCGCGTCCAGCCCCGCGTTCGCTGCCTTGCTCGCTAGATGCTGACAAGACGCCTTCGTTATCGATCTTACGGCGCTCAAGCTTCGCATTAATGCTTTGCTCAATAAGCAATAGATTGTTTTTGTCGTAAGGCGTAGCGAGCGTAATCGCCATACCGTTATGACCCGCGCGTCCGGTTCTGCCGATCCGATGGATATACAGCTCGCCATCCTGCGGGACATCGTAATTATATACATGCGTAACGCCGTCAACGTCAAGTCCGCGCGCCGCTACGTCCGTAGCGACAAGCACCTGGAGACGTGCGTCTCTGAAGCGCTTCATTACTTGCTCGCGCTTAGCTTGCGTCAAGTCGCCATGCAGCTCATCGGACTCGATGTCCAGATCCTGCAGCGCCTCGTTCAGCTTCTTCGCGCGCACCTTCGTGCGGCAGAAGATAACGGCCAAGTAAGGCTGGTGAAGCTGCAGCAGGTGTACAAGCGCGTCTTGCTTGGTACGGTCCGTTGTGTCGATGACAAGCTGCTTAATATTATCAAGCGTTACGTTCGCGCTGCGGATTCGAACATCCGATGGCGTCTTCATATATTCTGCAGCTAGGCGTCTGATCGCATCTGGCATAGTAGCCGAGAACAGCATCGTCTGACGAGCGCGAGGCGTTTGAGTGACAATGCTCTCCACCTCGGGCAGGAAGCCCATGTGCAGCATTTGGTCAGCCTCGTCGAGCACGAGCATCTGCAGCTTGCCGAGATTGATCGTTTGCCGCTTCATATGGTCAATTAATCGGCCTGGCGTTGCGACGACGATATGCGGCGCACGCTTCAGCTTATGAATCTGAGCCTCTACGTCTTGACCGCCGTAAGCGGCCAGCACGCTGGCTCCGACGATAGGCGCAAGCTTCTTAAGCTCGCTCGTTATTTGGATTGCTAGCTCGCGAGTAGGCGTTAGAATAAGCGCCTGCACCTGCTCCTTCTCCGTGTTAATCCGCTGGAGAATCGGAAGCGCGAACGCCATCGTCTTGCCTGTTCCGGTCTGCGCTTGCGCAATGACGTCCTGCCCCTCGAGCAGCATCGGTATCGTCTGCTTCTGTACCGGGGTTGGGTCGGTTATTCCGTTCTTTTGGAGCAAATCGCTTAATTCGGGGCTGATCCCCAAAGCTTTAAAAGCGTTAGACATTCGTATATTTCCTCATTTCATTTCGATCGTTTGAAGACTAGTATAACAGTTGTCCACTTAATGTGCATCTTTACATTACATATGTTATGCTGATTTTCATCGAAGATTAGCAGAGGAATGATAAAAAAATGAATGGCACAATCAGATCGGCAATTAAAGCGGGGCTAACGGTTGATATTGTCCTCAAACAGGATCAGCGTACAGGCAAGCTTACGCGAGGCATCGTCAAGGATATACTTACTAACTCTCCGAACCACCCGCATGGCATTAAAGTTCGTCTGACGGACGGTCAGGTCGGCAGAGTCAAACAAATCGCAAATGAATCGCAAGCATAGAAGGACTGTTAAACCTTTCTGTTTAGGCTGAGATGATGAGGGGAAGGGAGGGACGGCTCAACATGGCTTTTGGCATAACGCGTGCGGAGATGGAGAGTTGGAAAACGGCGGTCGCGGGGGGCGATATCGCATTTTTGACCCATTACTGGCTTGATTCGAGATTTCCGGATATGCGAACCGTAACAAAGGTCGGCTGCTCCGATCTGGCGAAGCTGTCGCGCTGGTGTCTCGATAATGGATTGAACCCGCGGTATATTCACAATCGAGATCCATTTCCTCATTTTGATCTGCTTGGCGCGAAGCAGCGTGAGTTGCTTCTAAAGGAGAATAAGCATGACCAGCTGGAGAGATTCGGACTATTATAGCCATAACGCAGCAGCTGCCGAATCGGCGGCTTTTTTTTATCAAATAAGAATGTTTAAGTGCTTTACAGCGATAAAGCGTGAAGGAGATCATTCAGATTGGCGATAAAAACTTCTTTGCTTCCGAAGAGAGTTTGCTACGCAAACTTGTAGGTCGCTCATCCTCGAAGTACTCCGATAGGAGGTTTTCTCATTGTGGAGGTACCATTCAAGTGTTAGAATCTATGAAAATCGGATTTGATTTCATGAGATTAGCATTTATTGGGAGGGGCCGGATATGAGCATGGAGCAGGAGTCAAGATCACAATTGCTTGATCAATTCGATGCGTGGAATCAATTTATTCATCATATCGAGAAGCTTGGTGAGCCGCTGTGGAATCAGAACATTGGGGAAGGGAAATGGTCGGCTCGCGAAGTTGTGGCGCATATCGCGCGTTGGGACGATTATTTCTTTGAGGAAGCAGTTGCCAAAGCCGCCAGAATGGAATCTCTAACGGTTAAGCACTTGGATTATGATACATTCAATGAAATCTCCAAGGCTTACGGAACTTCGACGGATATTCGGGAGCTGGCAGAACATGCTGTTTCGATTCGCCGTCGTATTATTAGCGTCATAGAAGGGTTGAGCGTTACCGAATATGAAGACGCATATACAGACGCAGACGGCCATCCGTTTCAATTCGAAACGTATTTGAAGGATTTCATTTGGCATGACCGTCATCATATGGATCAAATCAAGCGACTGATCCACTTCAAGCTCGAGGAGATGAGCCTTAACGGCTGGCCTGCGCTCCAGACGACAGTATACGATGGTTGGCTAATACGCACGGCTGACGGATATACGAAGCGGTCGAATTCGGTCCAGTCGTTATATGGGCATACGCTTCCTCTAGAGTTGAAAATCCGTCATTGTGAAACGCTATATAATGAGCAGAAGTCGCCGACTGTTTTTAAAATAACGCCATTCGCCAAACCAGTTGAACTGGACGATGCGTTAGCCGATATGGGCTATGAATCGATTGACCGCACATGCGTGAAGACGGTCGCTCTTGAAGATGCCGATCTTCCGTCATGTCCGGATTCGGACATTTCACTTGAGCCTATGCTCACTGAGCTGTGGTTGGATGCGGTAGCCGTGTTCAATCGCTTAACGGAGGAGCAGAAATCCGCCACAAGAAACATGCTGACGTCTTCATCGATTAAGAAATGTTACGGTCTGCTCTACGATAACGGCATTCCAGTCGCCTGCGGTTTCGCTACGCTTGAGCAAGGCTGGGTAGGCTTGTATGACGTTGTTACGGATTCGCAGTTCCGCAACAAAGGTTACGGCGAGAAGCTTATTCGGCAATTGCTCGGTTGGGCTAAGAGGGAAGGCGCAACGCACGGTTATTTGCTTGTCGTCAAAGCGAATGAACCTGCCAACCGGTTATATGACAAGATCGGCTACATACAAGCTTATGATTATTGGTACAGAGTGAAGGCTTGTCCGTCATAGGTTATACAGTCCACTCGCATATTTAACAACTTAGAGCTTTATTCAACAGGAGAGAAGGATTTAATCGTGAAAAGTTTTCAATCAGGACAACCTTTGCCGAATTCGCACGGGGCATCGTCTTCCGCCATTAACGGCACTTCGTTATTAATCGCAGGCATACTAATCATCGCCCTTAATTTGCGCGCTCCAATTACGGCTGTCGGCCCGATCGTATCGAATATCCAGCAGACTTTCGGTCTATCCAGCACGATGTCCGGTTTGCTGACAACGCTGCCGCTGCTTGCTTTTGCCCTTATATCTCCGCTTGCGCCGCGTATGGCTAGCCGGATAGGCATAAAAAACAGCCTTTTTCTATCTATGCTGTTGCTGTTCGGTGCTGTCCTCATCCGCTCGCTCCCGAACTTGGCTGCGCTTCTTACCGGAACGATGCTGCTCGGCATGGCGATAGCAATTGCCAATGTACTATTGCCTAGTCTGATCAAGCGAGATTTCCCCGGCTCGGTAGGTTTGATGACAGGGCTGTATTCCGTCGTCATGAATTTCGGCGCCGGCCTCGCATCAGGCTTCAGCATTCCAATGGCCGAAAGTCTTGAGCTCGGCTGGGAAGGCATGCTCGCTTCTTGGTCGCTGCTCGCGCTTATTGCCGCAGCTGCATGGCTGCCTCAAGTGCGCGGACGGCTCAACAAGCTGAAACATTTCTTCCAAAGCGAAGGTAGCAGCATGAAATCATCAAGCGTCAATAAGACCGGCAACAAGTTGATGCGTTCGGCGCTGGCTTGGCAGATTACGTTGTTCATGGGACTGCAATCATTCACGTTTTACGTTAATATTTCTTGGCTTCCGGAGATATTGCATGATCGCGGCATGAGCCATAGCGGAGCAGGCTGGATGCTATTCATGCTCCAGATCGTCAGCCTTCCTGCGACGTTCATTGTTCCCATTCTCGCAGCGAAAAGCCGCAGTCAGCGGCCGCTTGCCTTGTTGTCGGCAACTCTGCTAATCGTCTCCTATTTGGGGCTGTTAGCCGGACCGTCATCCTGGATTCCGCTTTGGATTATGCTCTTAGGCATCTCGGGAGGCGCGGGCTTCAGCTTGGCGGTCATGTTCTTCGCACTGCGAACGTCTAATACGGAGCAATCGGCACAGCTATCGGGAATGGCGCAATCGATCGGTTATTTGCTGGCAGCGTCCGGGCCGTTGTTATTCGGCTTGCTGCATGACGCGACGCATGGATGGTCGGCATCGCTATGGATGATATTGGCCGTTTCGATCTTGTTCGGGGTTGCCGGGTGGCATGCGGCTGCCGACAAAACCGTAAACTCGCAATAATTGGGATATTACGGCAACTTTATTTAAAGCGAATCCGTTTAGTAGAATGCAGTCTAACTTTACAATGCGGAGGGATAAGCTGTTGTGTCGATAAGTGAGGCAATCGGTCGCAAGACGAGGGGAGTTGGCAGCCCATGATCGGAAAAAGTTATGTGTACGCGTTAGCCGCAGCATTTATGTCCTTGGCCGTTGGCGCTTGTTATATCGGCGATCTGTTTTTCGACTACAGCTTTCTTGGTATGGAAATGGGATCGGAGCGGGAGACCGTGCATCTATGGGGCTTTGTATCGATCGGCCTTGGCGCTGTATTGCTCTCGATTGTGATGGTAACCATGGACAGCAATCGGCAGATGTTGAAGCAATGGATGGTTATCACTCTTTTCTTGCTGTGCTTTATACAGCTTGCTCCGCTTTTCTTGTGGACGTTCGTCGTTCTTATAGGCGAATGGAACGCGGTATGGGTATTGCTAATCCATTTACTATTGTTGGTTATCCTTATTGGAAGCGTTAGATATATGAGACGGACGCTTGTCGGATCTTGACATAGAGCATATCGATCTTTATAATCGAAAATAACTATTTTCATCCATAGAAGCGTTGAAGAGGAGCAGTACTTTCGCAAAGCAAGGCCTAGAGAGCCGGTGTAAGGGTGTAAGCCGGACCTGCTGCGAAACGAATCTCGCCTTGGAGCTGTGCGTTATCCATACGCGCCGTCTGGCCTGCGATAAAGGCGACAAGTGAGCACAGGCAAAGCATGCCCGTCGCTAACTAGGGTGGTACCACGGGAGCACAACTCTCGTCCCTAGCGTAATACGCTAGGGGCGGGAGTTTTTTTATTGCAATCTAAGCCTAACCTTGGATTGAGCGCTTAATCGTGAGTAAGTTTAACTTTGTAGGAGGAATAGATGATGAGTCAGGAGCAGCAATTTCACGGCTACAACCCGCTTGTTGTAGAGCCGAAGTGGCAGCAATATTGGGATAAGAACAAGACGTTCCAAACGAAGGAAGAGCAAGGCAAACCTAAATTTTACGCACTCGACATGTTCCCGTATCCATCTGGAGCAGGCTTGCATGTAGGCCATCCAGAAGGTTATACAGCAACAGATATCGTATCCCGCTACAAGCGCATGCAGGGCTATAATGTCCTTCATCCGATGGGCTGGGACGCTTTCGGCTTGCCGGCCGAGCAGCACGCGCTCGATACAGGCCAGCATCCAAGAGACATTACGTTCAAAAATATCGACAACTTCCGCCGTCAGATCAAATCGCTAGGCTTCTCCTATGATTGGGATCGCGAGTTCAGCACGACGGACCCGGATTATTATAAATGGACGCAGTGGATTTTCATCCAATTGTACAATCGCGGACTTGCTTATGTAGCAGAGGTTCCGGTCAACTGGTGTCCGGCGCTTGGCACCGTTCTTGCTAATGAGGAAGTCATCGACGGCCTAAGCGAACGCGGCGGTCATCCGGTTATTCGTAAGCCGATGCGTCAATGGATTCTGAGAATTACCGAGTACGCGGAGCGTTTGCTTGAAGATCTGGAAGAGCTGGATTGGACGGAAAGCATTAAAGATATGCAGCGCAACTGGATTGGCAAGTCGACGGGCGCGGAAGTGACGTTCGCGATTGACGGCCATAAGGACTCGCTCGTTGTGTTCACGACGCGTCCTGACACGCTGTTCGGCGCTACGTATTGCGTGCTTGCACCTGAGCATGAGCTGGTAGCTTCCATTACGACAGCCGACCAGAAGGCTGCTGTTGAAGCATATCAAGACGCTGCTGCTCGCAAAAGCGATTTGGAGCGTACAGATTTGGCGAAGGACAAGACAGGCGTATTCACAGGCGCTTATGCGATCAATCCGGTGAGTGGAGCTAAGACGCCGATCTGGATTGCCGATTACGTGCTTGCAGGCTACGGCACGGGAGCAATTATGGCGGTACCTGGTCATGACGTACGCGACTGGGAGTTTGCGAAGCAGTTCGGGCTGCCGATTATCGAGGTTGTCGAAGGCGGAGACGTGACGAAAGAAGCTTATGCTGGAGACGGCGCGCATGTTAACTCCGAATTCATTAACGGTCTGAACAATGAAGAGGCAATTGCCACAATGATTAAGCATTTACAAGAGACTGGCAAAGGCCAAGGGAAAGTGACATATCGCCTGCGCGACTGGCTGTTCAGCCGTCAACGCTACTGGGGCGAGCCGATTCCGATTCTCCATCTGGAGGACGGAACGATGAAGCCTGTCCCTGAGGATCAGCTGCCGCTGTTGCTGCCTGATGTCGATGCGATCAAGCCGTCCGGAACGGGCGAATCGCCGCTGGCGAACGTCACTGAATGGGTCAATACAATTGATCCTGAGACGGGGATGAATGCTCGCCGCGAGACGAACACGATGCCGCAATGGGCAGGCAGCTGCTGGTATTACTTGCGCTTCATCGATCCTAAGAACGAGAACGAGATTTGTTCCAAGGAGAAGCAGAAGGAATGGCTGCCGGTCGACCTGTATATCGGCGGCGCCGAGCATGCGGTGCTTCACTTGCTGTATGCGCGCTTCTGGCATAAAGTGTTGTACGATATTGGCGTTGTCGATACGAAGGAGCCGTTCCACAAGCTCGTTAACCAAGGGATGATTCTTGGTACGAACAATGAGAAGATGTCCAAATCGCGCGGCAATGTCATTAACCCGGACGATATCGTAGGCGAGTTCGGCGCAGATACGCTTCGCATGTACGAAATGTTCATGGGTCCGCTTGAAGCGACGAAGCCGTGGAATACGAACGGGGTTGAAGGCACGTACCGTTTCTTGAGCCGCGTATGGCGCCTGTTCATTAACGAGGACGGCAGCTTGAGCGCGAAAATAACGGATGGCGATACTAGCGATGCGTTTAAGCGCACATGGCATCGTTCGATTAAGAAGGTAACCGAGGATTACGAAAACCTACGCTTCAATACGGTCATTAGCCAGTTGATGATCTTCGTAAACGAAGCCTACAAGACGGAAGTGCTTCCGCGTGAGGCGATGGCGCAGTTCTTGCAAATGCTGTCACCGATCGCTCCGCATATTGCGGAAGAGTTGTGGGAGAAGCTTGGACGCGCGGAGACGATTACGTATTCCGATTGGCCGAAGTACGAGGAAGCTTGGACGGTCGATCAAGAGGTAGAAATTGTCGTTCAAGTGAATGGCAAGATCGTAGAACGCGTCTCGATCGCTGCCGATACAGAAACAGACGAGATGGAACGCCTGGCAAAGGAGCTCGAGAAGGTTCAAGAGCTGATCGCAGGCAAAACCGTTCGCAAAGTGGTTGCTGTTAAAGGCAAGCTTGTTAACATCGTAGCCAACTAATACGAATACAGCCGCAAAACTTCGAAGAGGTGAGCGGGCTTTAGCTGAAGCACAGCTATTGCCCGTTCACCTCTTCGCTCATAAATGAGGCGGAAACCTTTACTAGATCGTCCTTATACTTATTATGTGTCGTACGAATAAGCTCATTGAACATGCCGCCTGTCTCACGCTTCAAGTATTCCAGTGCTTGCGCCGTTATTCCGCCTGGTACGGCGACCTTCTCCTGCACGTCGGCAGGCGTTAATCCGCCCTCCGTCAGCAGCAAGCCGGTTCCGAGGATCATCGCGCTTGCGACCTTTCGCGCTTCTTCACGGGCGATCCCTGTTTCTTCGACTGCAGCTTCGATGAATTGCTCCAGCAGGAAAGTAAAGAAGGCTGGACCGCAGCTCGATAAATCTGACACGATTCGCGTATGGGATTCTTGAATGCGAAGCGGTTCGCTAATGTAGGCGAGGAGTTGTTCAAGCTTCGTTTTATCCGCCTCGTTCATTCGTTTGCCATAGATGCATAACGTGGCGCCGCTCGATACTTGGTTCGTAATGCTTGGAATGACTTTTGCGATTTTGCAGTCCAGTTCGTCTTCGAGCTGGGCGATCAGCACGGGACTCGTGATGGACACGATGATTTGACTGGGATGGACGATGTGCTTCAAATCGTCGACCGCTTTCTTGAACTCATGAGGCTTGATGCATAAAAAAACAATTTCGCTGCCGCAAGCAACCGCAGCATTCGTCGTCTCTGCTGTCATGCCGGAGTAACGGTCAGCCAAAGCTTGCGCCTTTGCAAAGGTGCGGTTGCTAATAACAATTTGTGCAGGCGAAAGCGCGCCCGATGCGATAAAAGCCTCAATCAGCAGGCTTCCCATCGTTCCCGTCCCGATAAATCCGACATTCATGCGGAGCCCCCCTAAGCATAAGCCGCGTTTTGCGTACTCTCTTACCATATTCTGCATGACTTGTTCCATATGCACGCAATTAAGATAACAGAAACTTCTGGTTAATATATGAAAATAAAGAGGAGCTGTTGCGTAATGCAAAAAAAGTATGCTCGTGTGGAGATGAAGCTATGGCTGCCGGCGGCGGTTTGTCTAGCAGCGGCAGCGGTTTTGCTCGTCGCGGCATTCACTCAGCCTAAACAGGATAACCGTGAACAATGGACTCCATTGAATGACGAGGTGGAGCTTGCTTTGAAGGAGTTGGAGCTGGATGCTTCAACGAGCGGTGAGGAGGCGGCAGGTTCAAATAATGATGCAGGCGGGGCTCATGAGGGTGAGGAGATACGGGCTGTGAGCGACGAAGCAGGGAAGACGGGTAGCGTAGCTGATGCTGATGTTGCACAAGCGGACAGCGAACTAATTATTGAAGAAGACCATACGGGCAAGCTTGATATCAACCGCGCGACCGCAGAAGAGCTGGATGAATTGAAAGGAATCGGACCTGCTAAGGCGCAGGCTATTGTCGAAGATAGGGAGAAGAATGGTTCTTTTGCCACGGTAAATGATCTGCTCAGAGTGCGAGGAATAGGCGAAAAGCTGCTTGCGGGCATGAAAGAGGGCATTGTGGCTCGTCCATGATTGTGAGATAATGGAAGGAAGCGGTTGCAGCAGGAGTCTGAAGCTGACGAAGCAGGTATCCGGCTTTGACCGTAGTGCCATTATCATTTACTTTTATAGGAGGCGTTAATTAGATGTCTGAACAACGCAAGCTCTCACTTGATACGGTAGCCGTCCACGGAGGCCAACAAATCGATCCAACCACAATGTCGCGCGCAGTACCGATTTACCAAACGACGTCGTACGGATTTAGAGATACAGATCACGCAGCAAGCTTATTCTCTTTGCAGGAATTCGGCAACATTTATACTCGTCTTATGAACCCGACATCGGACGTATTCGAGAAGCGCGTAGCTGAGCTCGAAGGCGCACCGGCAGCGCTCGCGGTCGCATCCGGCCAGTCTGCTATTACTTATGCGCTGCTGAACATTGCAGGCGCCGGTGACGAGATCGTCTCTGCGACAAGCCTGTACGGCGGTACATACAACCTGTTCTCCACGACGCTTCCGAAGCTTGGCATTACAGTCAAATTCGTAGATCCTTCGAATCCGGAGAACTTCCGCGCAGCGATTACAGAGCGCACGAAAGCCGTATATGCGGAGACGATCGGCAATCCGAAGGGCGATATTATCGACCTGGAAGCTGTTGCGGCGATCGCGCATGAGAACGGCATTCCGTTCATCGTGGACAATACGTTCCCAAGTCCTTACCTATGCCGTCCAATTGAACACGGCGTCGATATCGTTGTCCATTCCGCTACGAAGTTCATTGGCGGTCACGGTACATCGATTGGCGGCGTTATCGTCGACGGAGGCAAGTTCGATTGGAAGGCAAGCGGCAAGTTCCCTGGCCTTACCGAACCGGATCCAAGCTATCATGGCGTAGTCTATACGGATGCGGTTGGTCCGATAGCTTATATTATTAAAGCTCGCGTACAGCTGCTTCGCGATATGGGCGCGGCACTATCGCCATTCAACTCGTTCCTGTTGCTGCAAGGACTTGAGACACTGCATTTGCGTATGGAGCGCCATAGCTCGAATGCTCAGCAGGTGGCCGAGTTCCTAGAGGCTCATGAGTCGGTTGAATGGGTGAATTACCCGGGTCTTCCAACCCATCCATCCTATGAGTTGGCGCAGAAGTATTTGCCGAAGGGCAAAGGCGCTATTCTTACATTCGGAATTAAAGGCGGCGTAGAAGCCGGCAAGAAAGTGATCAACTCCGTCAAGCTGTTCTCGCATCTCGCTAACGTCGGCGACTCGAAGTCGCTTATCATTCATCCGGCAAGTACGACGCACCAGCAACTGTCGGCCGATGAGCAGAATGCAGCAGGCGTTGCGCCGGGCATGATTCGCTTGTCGATCGGCACGGAAGGCATCGACGATATTTTGGCAGACCTAAGTCAGGCGCTTACGCTTAGCCAACAAGGTGCGTAAGACGATATCGTAATATAACGGCACATAGTCAAGCTTACAGCATGAAAGATAGAAGCAGCATGAGCAAGAGAGAGGAAGAAAATGAACAATGTTGAAGGAAACACAAGAAACTGCCCGTAAAGATTGGGATACGTATTTCATGGATATCGCCTACATGGTGTCAACGCGATCGCGCTGTCCAAGAAGACATGTAGGAGCCGTGCTCGTGCAGGGCAAGAAGCTGCTCGGGACTGCTTATAACGGTGCGCCAATGGGCGTACACGATTGCCTGGAAGAGGGCTGTATGATCGCAGAAGAGATCGAGATGAAGCTCGTGGACGGCAAGGAGCAGGTTGTGAAGAAGCAGCGCTGCATTCGGACCATACATGCCGAGCAAAATCTCCTCCTGTTCACCGATCGTGCAGATCGCGAAGGGTCGGTCGTCTACGTGACGGATCAGCCGTGCTGGACGTGCGCGAATATGCTTGCCAATAGCGGTATCGTAGAGATTGTATATCATCGCAGCTATCCGAAGGACAGTGAGAAAGTCGCTGCGCTAATGGAACAGAAGGGAATTGTGTTTCGCAGCTTGGATCAGTTCGATCCGCCGGCTCAAGCTCAGATGGAAATTACATTGTAGTAAATCGTATTTCAATATTAAAGTGGCAGAGGAAGAACCTCCGCTTGCATCTTTTTTTTGATGCTGGCGGGGGTTCTTTTTGTTGTTTTACTGCGATAATGCAGGTGGGAAGGGGGGAGAGGGATGAACAGGAGGCCGCTTATATGGTTTGTGCTATTTTATGTGTGCGGCAGCGCGGCTGCCGCGGGACTTAGCGCGCAAGGCGCCGTATATGCCGGCGGGGCGGCCTTGTTCGCGGCCGCAGCTTGCGTGTTGTTAGGGAAGGCGTCGCCGAGACTGGCGATCGCCTGCTTGCTCGCGGCGGGGCTTGCGGCAGGAGAGCGTCTATGGGCGGATGCCCATAACGTGACGGGGCTGCCGGAGCTGCTGGCCGCCGCCGAGGCGGAAGGGCCGCGAGCCTCTTACGAGGCGGAAGCGGAGGGGATTATCGTGTCGGTCGTAGAGGTCGACGGCGACCGGGTCAGCTTCCGCGTCAGGACGGAACGTCTGCGCGTGAAGGGGGATGCGAAGCCGCGAGCCGTGCGCGAGCGGCTGATCGTTCAGGTGCGGCTGGCGGAGCAGCCGGAGCAAGCTGCTGCCGCGGGCTGGAAGCGCGGCGACAAGGTCGTGATTAGCGGCGAGCTGGCGCAGCCGGCCGCAGCAACGAATAGCGGCGGCTTCGACTACCGCCGCTATCTTCGCAGCCAGCGTATCCACTGGCTGCTTAAGGTCAAGGGCGCCGCCTCCGTCAAGGCGTCGGCGGGCCCAGCCTGGACCGCGGCCGCCATGCTCGGCCGCATCGATGCCGTGCGCGACAGCCTCGGCGCACGGATGAACGCCCTGTACCCGTCCGACCAGTCCGGGTACATGAAGGGTCTCGTCCTCGGCATCCGCGAGGACCTCGACCCGCAGCAGTTCCAGCAATTCTCGCGTCTTGGTCTGACGCATATATTGGCAATTTCAGGACTGCATGTCGCGGTGTTCCTCTACGCGCTTGGAGGACTGCTGCGGCTCGCAAGGCTGACGCGCGAGCGAACGCTGCTGCTGCTCATGATTGCCGTACCGCTATATGTCCTGCTCTCCGGCGCATCGCCATCCGTCGTGCGAGCCGGACTTATGGCGATGCTGGGCCTGCTTGCAGCGCGGCTGGGCAAGCTTAAGGACGGGCTGCATCTGCTGGCGGCAGCCGCTTTGGTAATGCTGATCTACGATCCCTATTTCCTCGAGAATGTAAGCTTCCAGTTGTCTTTCATTGTCACGATAGGGCTAATACTCGGTGTAAATCCAGTGCGCAAGGCGATGCCTGAGTGGCGCAGGGGCAAGGCGCTGCTTGACCTTGCGGCAGTGACGCTCGTCGCACAGCTTGTATCGTTTCCAATATCGATCTATTACTTTAACCAATTTCATCTATTGTCGCTACCAGCCAATTTCATTCTCGTCCCGTTTATTAGCTTTGTCGTCATGCCGATAGGTGCTGGAGCGCTCATTATCAGCCTGTTATGGGAGGACGGCGGTAAGACGCTCGCTTATTTGTCCCACTATGCCAACGACTGGACGTTCGCACTTGTCGAGAAGTTAGCAGCGGTCGATAGTCTTCGCACGATCTGGGCGAGCCCGCCGTTATGGTGGGTTGCTGCTTGGCTGGCGGCACTGTGCTTAACGTTTCATTGGCTTAATCAGCGCGTTCGTCATCAGGTCAATGAAGACAATCCAATAGATCAGATAACAGATCGGTTGGTTGCACCCACGATTCCGCTCACTGCGGGCACTTCGAACTTTGTCGGGCTTCCCGATCCGTTAATCGAGTTACGACAACGCTTTAACCTGTCAACGAGAAGGGAAGAACATGCAGTTGGGGAAGTGCTTCGCAAAGTGTACAAGCCTCTTGTAATGATAATGGTTATAGGAACCCTCTTATTTTTGGCGTACGATCCCGAGCGATGGGATAACAACGCGAAGATCAGCGTCATCGATGTGGGACAAGGGGATGCCATCCATATTAGAACGCCTGAAGGCAAGCATTTGCTTATCGACGGGGGCGGTACTTTATCTTTCGTGAAGGCAGGCGAAGAATGGCGAACGAGAAGCGATCCTTTCGAGGTGGGACGCAAGCTTCTTGTACCGCTTCTAATGAAGCGAGGCGTACGGGAAATTGACATTCTTGTGATGACTCATCTTGACAGCGATCATATAAGGGGACTGCAGGCAGTGGTTGAATCGATTCCCGTCAAAAGCATTTGGTGGAATGGAACAGTCAAGCAAGCTGAGGACGCAGAGAAGCTTATTCAGACAGCGATTGACAAGTCCATCCCAATGTACCGCGTTAATGCGGGAATGGAGATGAATGTTGATGACAGTACGAATGTTCAAGTGTTATGGCCGCCGCAACAATCGAATGACGTTATCGAAGTGCAGCAGGAGCAGAATGAGCTAAGCGTCGTCTTGTCCCTTCGAATCTACGAGCATTTATTCGTTATGTCCGGCGATATAAATGCATCTACGGAGCACTCGATTATCGACCTGATGCGCCAAACCAACCATACCATTGACCCAATCGATCGTGCAGCTGTATTGAAAATCGCTCATCATGGCAGCAGGTTCTCGACAAGCGATGAATGGCTTCGTTATTGGCGGCCAATTGGTGCGGCAGCTTCGGTTGGAGCAACGAACAGCTACGGTCACCCGCATCCAGACGTACTTGCCAAACTTGCTGCGGCTGGAGCTCGGCTATGGCGAACCGACCTGGACGGAGAGATCCAATTCTCCATAACGGAGAAAGGACTATTTGTTGGGAATTAGCGTTGGTCATGACTCTAAGGCATAGCTGCTGAAAGTCATTATATTAGCCCCGCTCATCGAGCAGAGGGCTTATTGGCGTTTGTAAATGCAAGCGGATCATCGCATTTCTATATACGGACAACGGAATATTTGGTATCCTTTAATGTGGAGTTGTCTGTCATGAAACTTTTCTAATAATTCTTAGTATATAAATTAGCGTATACAGCTGCAATCGAACTCTGACTGTGGGCTCTTAATTGCCGCAGTATAATGGCGATTAGAAGCTAATTAAAGGTGAACTTCATATTTCTTAATATTTCTTAAGAATTCTTAAAAAAAATTGCAACTTTTAATGCAACCGCCTCGTCAGAGAGGTTGCAAGAGAGGGGGATCCTTCGTGGTGGAGCCGGACCTCATACGAGCCGCTCAGTCGGGAGATCGCGACGCTTTAATAACTCTATTGCGCGAGATTGAAACCCATGTTTATCGGACAGCCTATTATATATTGAATAACGAGCAGGACGCTATGGATGCGGCCCAGGAGGCGCTTATACGCATCTATACGAAGATCAGCTCTTATGAAGAGAAGGCTCAATTCAAGACATGGATTCAACGAATCGTGACAAACATATGTATCGATAAATTTCGAAGGAATAAGCCGACGGTATCGATTGACGAGCATGAGATGGTTTTTCACGAGAAGCAGAATGTAGAGGACGAGGTCATGTCCGCATATGCGGTACAAGACATTCGGTCCGCGATCGAGAAGCTTCCCGAGCATCATCGGGCTGTCGTCGTGCTACGTTATTTGCAGGATTTTTCGTACAACGAAATTGCCGATTCACTCGATTTGCCGCTCAATACGGTGAAGTCTTATTTGTTTAGAGCTAGGCAGCAACTGCAAACTTTACTCCATGATTATCAGAAAGGTGGTGTCCGGGGATGAATTGTCAAGAGGTGATGGATTTAATGCACAGGCAACTAGATGGCGATCTCGACGAGAGCGAGTACAGCGTCTTGATAGATCATACTAGACATTGTCCGGACTGTGCAGCAATGTATGATAGACTTCAGTTGCTGTCCGCCGAACTTACTAGTTTGCCTAAGGTTGTTCCGAGCTATAGCTTAGTCGATGCGATATTGCCAGAGCTTCAGCGTTTGGACCTGGAAGAGCGTAGCGATTCGATGCATGACGTTCATAAGGTTGAAGTTGAACAGGGGCAGAGTAAAGTAGCAGCTCGTCGGTTGGCTCGCAGCCGACGTCTTCCATCGCTTCGGTATGTGGGCGGGATCATAGCGGCAGGCGTCGTCGCCGGCTTATTCATTATTGGCTATAACGCAGGAATCGGTCCGAGCTTCGACAACGACAGTGCGAATTCGATGACTGCTCAAGAATCGGCTTCTAATGACACATTGGACATTGCGCAACAAAGCGAAGTATATAGCATGAAATCGGACCAAAAAATAGAGCAGGACGCGTCTGCTCCCGAAGAGAGCATCGAATCATTTGGTGATTCAGATGGCGGTGCTCAGCCTAGTGTTCGCACGCAAGGAAATGAAGGAGCACCTGCAGCAGGTGCTCCAGACGAGTTAGACGAAGAAACGAGCTCAGGTGAAGTCGGCAAACAACCGATACCTGAATCCGATCCGGAAATGGAGACGTCTAACGCCCTGGAAAGCGGAGCGTTAAGCGGCGACGGAATGAGCAATAAGTCCGGAACCGACACCTTTACATCTACGCCGGGCACTCAAGGAATTATGAGCGAAGTGCCGGTTGCGATTACTGCCATTTCACCTAATGGAGAATGGCAAGCGGTCGCGGAAGGTTTTAAGGTGAAGATATTTAAAGCAGCGGATCAATCGCTTCTGTTCGAGACAGACCGAAAGAACGGCAAGCTTGCCGGGCTCGTTTGGTCAGACGACAATACCGTGCTGAACTATGAAGTACAGTTGGAACAAGGCGCTATTGAGAAATATGTTATAGACGTGAAGGCGGGAAGCGACGCGAAGGCGCAACATTAATTTGCGGGTATTCGCACACTATCCCGAAGTTTTGCGTATAGTATAAGCAACGAGCAACCATTGCAAGCTGGCGAGAGCATGACGAACGTATGACCAACCGTAGGGCGGTACCATGGACCTGCCTGCGGCTGTTTATATAGATGTTCGGCAAGCTGGGTCGGGCTGACTGTTAACGGAGTAGGGCATCCGGATAATAGTGAGAACCGGGTCATGTTGAGGGATAAGCGTTGTTTGTTTCATGAATCAGCTCTTATCTTTGGACAAAGGGATGTAGCCTTCTGACGGCACATCCCTTTGTTGCCGTCTATTCTAAGTCATAGTGTGCCGAGCAGAGATTAAGGACATCATTGGGAAGGCGGTGAATACGATTGGATCCGAAGGAAGCGTTAAAGGAAATTAAGGGAGGCCGTTTCAGACCCATCTATGTATTGTACGGTAAGGACCGTTATCGCGTTCAGCATTTTATTGATACGTTGTCGGACAAGCTGTTTACGTCTGATGAGAGGGAGCTTGGCATCGTTAAATTCGATACCGCCGAGTCATCGATTGAGGAAGCCGTATTGGAAGCGGAGACGCTGCCTTTCTTTGTGCCGCGCAAGCTCGTGTTAATTCGCGATATGAATGTGTTTGCCGCTGGCGGCAAAGAAGGCGGCAAGATTGAGCATAAGCCCGAGAAGCTGTTGCAGTACATAGAGAATCCCTCCGAAACGTCGGTTATTGTGGTAAGCGTGCATGCGGAGAAGTTGGATGAACGCCGCAAGTTAGTGAAGACACTAAAGGATCGCCATTCGCTAATCGCTTTTCCAGAGCTGGACGCGGCGCAATTGAAGCAATGGATGATCAAGCGTGCAGCTGAGCAGCAGAGAACTCTCGAGTCAGATGCAGCCGATCTTCTCTTCATGCGGACAGGCGCCAATATGCAGCAGCTGGCGCAAGAGGTAGACAAGCTTTGTCTGCATGCTGGAGCAGGGGGAACGATTACCGCTGAAGAAGCGTCGATGCTTACTGCGGCAACGGCCGAAGAGGATGTGTTCGCGCTTGTCGAAGCTATCGCTGAGCTGCGTATCGACCGTGCGCTCCGTATGTATCGCGAGCTGCTCATCAGGCGGGAGGAGCCGATTAAGATTGCGGCGCTCATCGCAAGGCAGCTCCGTATTATGCTGCAGATTAAGGAGCTTGAGCAGCACCAGTATTCGCCGCAGCAGATGGCGGGGCAGCTCGGCCTGCATCCTTATGCGGTGAAGCTGTCAGCGGAGAAGAGCCGCAAGTTCCAAACAGCAAGACTTGGACAACTGCTCGCGTCGTTAGCCGACTTGGATTATAAAATGAAGACCGGGGCCATTGACAAGACATTAGGACTTGAATTGTACTTGCTATCATTAGGACTTGAGCAGAGAGCGTAGTCGCGACGTTGCGGCGGCGCTGCTGCTCTTTTTTAAACTCAAACTGAGTTTCCCTCTATTTCATGTAACACAAAAAACGGCTTCACCGTTCGCTAAGCGATCGATGAAGCCGTTTCAACTTGGCTGTTATTAAGCTTGTGCCGACAAGGCATTCAGCTTTTTAGCAAGGCGCGATTTTTTGCGGGAAGCCGCATTTTTATGAATCAGGCCTTTCGTAGCTGCTTTGTCCAATTTTTTGGTAGCAGCGATCAATGCAGCTTTAGCTGCGTTAACGTCAGTGCCAGCAATTGCTTGGTCAGCAGATTTAACGGCCGAACGAAGTGCGGATTTTTGGGATGCGTTCAAAGCACGGCGTTTTTCGCTTGTTTTGACGCGTTTAATTGCGGATTTAATGTTTGGCATGGAATTCACCTCCTAAACTGTTCACAACGGTAAATATCTAGATAACACAACTTAAAATATATTATCATGCAGGTTGCCAAAAAGCAATAGTAACCAATGCGAGGTCTTGACGTCAATAGGATGCAGCCTAAGAAATCAAAGTATGAAAATGATCTCATTGCAAACAATAACGAAAGTACATACGTACGCAAGAAGGGAGCACCGAACAATGAGTGAGCTTGATCTGCAACAATATAATATTCGAACCGACTTGGCGCTGGAAGCGAAAGAAATGGCGGAAACGCCGGGCGGCGGGCCGATACCCGGCATTGTCTCCGAGGTAACGGAGGATAAAGGCATTACGATTACGCAGCTGCATGTGCAGAATGAGCAGGGCTCGCAAGCTATCGGCAAAATGCAAGGCCAATACGTCACAATCGAGGTGCCTGAACTGCGCAATCAGGATACGGAGCTTCAAGATCGAGTGGCAACGGCGTTCGCCAAACATTTCGAGAAGTTTCTAGAGCGGCTCGGTATTAACAAGATGGCCAAAGTGCTGATTGTCGGCTTAGGCAATTGGAATGTTACGCCCGATGCGCTCGGTCCGCTAGTCGTCGAGAACGTTATGGTTACTCGGCATTACTTTGAATTAATGCCCGATCAAGTCGCGCCGGGCTATCGTCCCGTTAGCGCGATCGCGCCAGGTGTACTCGGCATAACTGGCATCGAGTCAAGCGAGATCGTACAAGGGATCGTGGAGCGCTCTAAACCTGATCTTGTAATTGCGATCGACGCTTTGGCGTCTAAAGCGATTGAACGGGTAAATACGACGATTCAAATTGCGGATACGGGCATTCATCCCGGCTCCGGCATAGGCAATAAGCGCAAAGGGCTGACGAAAGAAATATTGGGCGTGCCTGTCATCGCGATCGGCGTACCGACCGTCGTGTACGCCTCGACCATCGTCAACAATACGCTCGAGATGATGAGATCCCATATCGAGACGCAGAAGGGCGATTCGAATCATATTTTCGGAGTCATGAACCAGTTGCCCGAACAAGAGCGGCTTCAGCTTGTAAAGGAAGTTCTGAGTCCGCTTGGCCATGATCTGCTAGTTACCCCGAAGGAGATAGACCAATTTATCGAGGATATTGCCAACATTATCGCAAGCGGACTCAACGCTTCGCTCCATGATGCGGTGGATACCGATAATGTGGCAGCCTATACGCATTAAGGTTCACATGTGACGCCCCGGTCTTGGCTGGGACGTCCTTTTTTGCATTCCTACCTTTTTGCATCCAACTATACTCTCCCAATCCAAATCTACGAGATTGCAACCAACAAACTGCTTCTCTAGTGGTTCTATGAACTTGGCGGCGATCATAGATTAATAGTAGCTAACGGACATTTAAGGCGGGAGGAATACAAGTGATGAAACGAACGATGATGCTGCTGGATTTCGGGAAAGAAAGCAGGCGGATACGAAATTTGCTGGTGACGGGGCGCACGTTTGCGCTTCTTTCATTTAGCTCGACCTTATTTTTTATTTTGATAGGATTAGCGGGCATGGCTCATCAGCAATCGACGGCCGATCCGGTTAATTCAATGAAAGGCTTCGCTGCATCGGTATCTAGCGGCTTCTTTGGGGACATGCTAGAGATGGAGATGCCTGCATTCCAGAGCAGCGGTGAATCAGGCTCGCTCTCGAGCAAGCAAATTAGCAAATTTCTCATTCGTGCGTTAACCGATATTAATCCGAATGATCCGAAAAGTCTTCTGGCGGGGGAATTGCCGGGTATGAGCGCGAATGACGCATTCCTAATTCGGCAAGGTATTGGCACGGACACCGCAATCGGACCGGAAGACAATACGCCAATCTTATCCGAGCCTAACACGGGCACAAGTATTGGTTCTGAAGGCTCTGAGGGCTCCGAAGGCTCTGAAGGCGCAACCGATCCTGGACCTCTACCAACAACGCCTGCAACCGATGCTCCTTCGCAAGGTCCTGGAGACGAGCCGTCAGAGCCAACGACAGGCGGCGAAAACGTTGTCTTCATCTATCACTCGCATAATCGTGAATCATGGTTCCCTGAATTGACGGAGAAGATGAAGGATCCGAACTCCACGACGACTAATATCACTTTGGTCGGCAAGAGACTCGCGGATAAATTGGAGGAAGAAGGCGTCGGCGCGCTGCACAGCAAGACCGACTACCCGACCGCGATTAAGGATTATCGTTGGGAGCTATCCTACAAATATTCGATGAAGACAGTGAAAGAAGCGATTGCGAGCAGCAAGAAGCTTAAGTTTTTTTTCGATCTGCATCGCGATTCGCAGAAGCGTAAATATACGACGATTGATATTAAGGGCAAAAGTTATGCTCAGGTGTATTTTATAATCGGTCACAAAAATCCGAACTGGAAAGAAAACGAAGAGTTCGCTACGCAAATCCATGAAGCGCTGGAGAAAAAGTATCCTGGCATTTCGCGCGGCATTTGGGGCAAGACAGCGGCTACGGGCAATGGGGAATATAACCAATCGCTCGCCTCGGACAGCGTGCTAATCGAGATCGGCGGTGTAGATAATACGCTTGAGGAATCTTACCGCACGGCAGATGCGCTTGCGGAAGTCATTGGCGAGATCTACTGGGAAGATGCGAAGGTAACAGCTCCTAATACAAAGGGCAATGCAAGCTAGCCATTATGAACGAGTGGAAGGGAAGAATGAGCGATGAAGAAGGGTGCGCTTAAGTGGACACTGCTGGGAGGCGCGATTGTGTTTATTGTCTTATACGGAATCGAGATGTCTTCATCCGGCATTGAGCGCATTAACGGTTCCTTCGAGAAAACGGAATCGGGCAGCGGCTACTATGACGAATACGAAAATGCCGGAACTCAGGAAAACACACAGCAACTGGATGAGAACTTGGTCTACGTGCGTAAGATTGAGCAGTTGGAGCGGGAGCTTGAGGAGACGAAACGTCTGCTCACCAAAGGCGGAGAAACAGATGCCGGAGCGGGTGAAAGGCCATCTGTCGTTGAGAACGAGCGGCTGCCTGGTATTCCGCTTCAAGAGAACGAGCCCGCCGTTGACAAGCTGGCGGAATCGGCTTCAGGAATGCTGCAGTCTGTATCGAGCGGAGGCATCCGTTTCGTTGTCTCGATCTTCGACGGATTGACGAAGTGAGAATGAACATTGCCCACATGCCCCTTAAGCTGATATACTAGAAAGAATGAGTAGAATTATTGGAAATTGTGGGGGTTAGGCATGACAGACGTTCGTGACCGACAAAAGAAAATTAGAAATTTTTCTATTATTGCGCATATAGACCATGGCAAATCAACTTTGGCCGACCGGATACTGGAGTATACCGGCGCACTTTCCTCCCGCGAGATGCAATCGCAGGTTCTTGATCAAATGGATCTGGAGCGGGAACGCGGCATTACCATTAAACTTCAAGCGGTTAGATTGTCGTACCGCGCCGACGACGGCGAAGAGTACATTCTAAACTTGATCGATACACCGGGACACGTCGACTTTACATACGAGGTATCTCGAAGCATGGCGGCCTGTGAAGGAGCACTGCTCGTTGTTGACGCGGCGCAGGGTATCGAGGCTCAGACGCTTGCTAACGTTTACTTGGCACTAGACAACAGTCTAGAGATCTTGCCTGTCATTAATAAGATCGATTTGCCTAGCGCCGAGCCTGAACGTGTGAAGCAGGAAATTGAGGATGTTATCGGCCTTGATGCAAGCGAGGCCGTTCTTGCATCGGCGAAAGCGGGCATCGGCATTAAGGAGATATTGGAGCAGGTCGTAGCCAAAGTCCCGGCACCGACCGGAGATCCGGATCAGCCTCTTAAGGCGCTTATATTCGACTCGCATTACGATCCCTACAAAGGCGTAATCGTATACGTGCGTGTCATGGACGGCAGTATCAAAGCCGGCAAAAAAATTCGCTTCATGGCAACGGGAGCGGAATTCGAAGTCATTGAGGTCGGCGCATTCAAGCCGCGGATGTCGATTGTCGACGAGCTGGCCGTAGGCGACGTAGGATTCGTTGTAGCAGGGATCAAGAACGTGAAGGATACGCGCGTCGGCGATACGGTAACGGAAGCGAAGCGCCCAGCGCCAGCCCCGCTGCCTGGTTACCGCCGCATTAATCCAATGGTGTTCTGCGGCTTGTATCCGATCGAGACGCAAGATTACAATGATCTGCGCGAAGCGCTTGAGAAGCTTGAGCTGAACGATGCATCGCTCAGATACGAACCGGAATCTTCGACGGCGCTTGGCTTCGGCTTCCGTTGCGGATTCTTGGGACTGCTGCATATGGAGATCATTCAGGAGCGTATTGAGCGCGAGTTCAATATACCGCTTATTACAACAGCGCCAAGCGTTATTTACAAAGTAACGTTGACGAACGGTGAAACTATGGATATCGACAACCCGTCGAATTATCCTGAAGCTGGCAAGCTTGATTATGTAGAAGAGCCATTCGTTAAGGCTGGCATCATCGTGCCGAACGACTATGTCGGACCAATCATGGAGCTATGTCAGAATAAGCGCGGCGAGTTCGTTAACATGGAATACCTCGATACGAACCGCGTTACGATCACGTACCATATTCCATTATCGGAGATCGTATACGATTTCTTCGATCAATTGAAATCGAATACGAAGGGTTACGCTTCGTTCGACTACGAGCTATCCGGCTATCGCCGCTCGAATCTCGTGAAGATGGACATCATGCTGAACAGCGAACAGGTCGACGCCTTGTCCGTTATCGTTCATCGCGATCGCGCATACAATCGCGGACGTCTCATTTGCGAGAAAATGAAAGAGCTTATCCCGCGTCAAATGTTCGAGGTGCCGATTCAGGCATCGATCGGAACGAAGGTCATTGCCCGCGAGACGGTAAAGGCTATGCGTAAGAACGTTCTTGCCAAGTGTTACGGCGGCGACATCAGCCGTAAGCGTAAGCTGCTTGAGAAGCAGAAGGAAGGCAAGAAGCGGATGAAGCAGGTCGGCAGCGTAGAGGTGCCGCAGGAAGCATTCATGGCTGTTCTTAAGATCGACGAGAATTAGGCTTAAGCGACTAAAGTAGCGAAGCGAGGGAGAGCGCGGCTCTCCTTCTTTTTATTGAGATATTATTTTTTTAAAATATAGGAAAGTATAAGTTTCACTCTTATCCTCATGCCTATATTTCACCGCGAAACGAAAGCTTGTGCCGCCAAGGACGGCGACAGCCGTTTACGCTTGGCGCACGACGGAAGGAGGACTAACGATGAGTGTTACCAATGTCATGCAATCGCCGAGGGCGTTATATATTCACATTCCCTTTTGTACGAACAAATGTCATTATTGCGACTTTACTTCTTACGTATTGAAGGGTCAGCCCGTCGATCAATATTTGATTGCGCTTGAGCAGGAGATGAAGCGGACGACCGAGCTGCTGCCGCCCGTGGAGATCGATACCGTCTTCGTAGGCGGGGGTACGCCGACCGTACTGACACCGCCGCAGATGAAAGTGTTTCTTGATGCGGTTAAGTCTCATTTTCCGCTGGCTCCGAACGTTGAATTCACGATGGAAGCGAATCCCGGAACAACGGATATCGAGAAGCTTCAGGCGATGCGAGACGGCGGAGTCAATCGAATCAGCTTTGGTGTTCAGTCGTTCGATAACGGCTTGCTGGAGCGAATCGGCCGTATTCATAGTGTAGACGATGTATACCGGAGCTTGGAGAATGCACGCAAGGTAGGCTTCACCAATATGTCGATCGACCTTATGTTTGGCTTGCCGGGTCAGACGATCGAGCATTTGACCAGCAGTGTAGAGAGTGCGCTTGCGCTCGATTTGAAGCATTATTCGATATACAGCTTGAAGGTCGAGGAGAATACGCTATTCCACAAGCTTTATGAGCGCAATGAGCTGCCTTTGCCAACTGAAGATGAAGAATTTAATATGTTCATTCGATTGATGGATTTGCTGAAGGCCGGCGGATACGAGCATTATGAGATCAGCAACTTTGCAAAACCGGGATACGAGAGCCGTCACAACTCTACGTATTGGCGCAATGAGCCATACTACGGCCTCGGTGCAGGTGCGCATGGCTACGCCAATCGTCAGCGTCATGTGAATTTGAAAGGGATTACGCCTTACATTGATGCGGCCTCCGGGAAGCTGCCGCGTTTGGACTCTTTCGAGGTGAGCGAGCAAGAAGCAATGGAGGATTTCATGATGGTAGGCTTGCGGCTGCTCTCAGGCGTACGTTCTTCGAATTTCTCCAAGCAGTTTGGGGGAGGCCTATCGTTGGAGCAGAAGTTTGGTCCAACGATAGACAAGCTTCTGAGAGACGGCTTGCTCGAGAAGCTGGAATTATCGGGTGATACCGTGTATAAGCTTACTGCACAAGGTGTTTTGCTCGGAAATGAAGTGTTCGGCGCTTTCCTCGAGGGCTAATGAACGGCACTATTTTTACTATTGTGTAAAAATACATTATGTTGTATATTTATTCATATTGTTTTTATCATCAGTGGTGAGCGGAGGCGAAGGCAGCGATGCAGGCATTAGAGGTTCTATGCAGAAAAGCGACGTCCGATGATATCGAGACGTTGTTTCAATTAATTAAAGGTTATGCCGAGAAAGGCATTATGCTGCCTCGT
Source organism: Paenibacillus sp. YIM B09110 (assembly GCF_037167145.1). Classification (NCBI taxonomy): domain Bacteria; kingdom Bacillati; phylum Bacillota; class Bacilli; order Caryophanales; family Paenibacillaceae; genus Paenibacillus; species Paenibacillus sp. YIM B09110. The sequence goes on from NZ_JBANSP010000011.1 coordinate 62,480, forward strand.
ACACGAGAAGCTCTGCAACATATAATAGATACTTTCGTCGTTGCCGAGGTTGACGGAGTTGTCGTTGGCTGCGGCTCCTTAAGCAGGCTTGGCGACGACTTGGTGGAAATTCGCTCGCTCGGCATGACGGATGGCTACAGAGGGCTTGGCATCGGCAACAAACTTGTCGAGAGCTTGATCGAGCAGGCTAAGGCGCTGAACGTTACTAAAGTGATGGCGCTCACGTATGCGGACAACTTCTTCAAGCGCAACGGCTTCACGATCGTGGAGAAAGAGATTTTTCCGGAGAAGGTGTGGAAGGACTGCGTCAACTGCCCGAAGCAGCATGCATGCGATGAAATCGCCGTGCTCAGAACGGTCTAAAGCATCTTCCAGCGTAATAACGAACAAAAAATACCGAACCGACTTGACAATCGTTAAGCTGGTTTGGTATTTTTGTATTAATGATTAGCACTCGAATCGATTGAGTGCTAACGATGACGGTGATCAACAAATACGTAGGGGGAATTCGAATGCTGACGGATCGACAACGGATGATATTGCATGCAATCGTGGATGATTATATTCGCTCGGCTGAACCGGTTGGTTCACGCAGCATCTCGAAGCGAGGCGACGTAGCTTTCAGTCCGGCCACCATTCGCAACGAAATGGCCGATTTGGAGGAGCTTGGCTTTCTTGAACAACCGCATACGTCTGCCGGACGCGTGCCTTCTACAAAGGGATACCGTTATTATGTCGACCATTTGGTGAAGCTAGGCGAGGTTAATGAGCATGACCTAGGTATGGTTCGCTCATTCGTTACGGATAAGATGAGCCAGATGGAGGAAGTGATCCAGCATGCTGCCGGCATTCTGTCCAATCTGACGAACTATACGTCGATCTTGCTCGGACCGGAGCTGTTCTCTAATTCCTTGAAGCATTTCGGCTTAGTACCGCTTGACGATACGTCGGCTGTAGCCATCATTGTTACGAATACGGGCCATGTCGAGAATCGGACGATTTCGCTGCCGCAAGGTTTTAAGATGGACGACATGCAGAAGGTCGTCAACATTTTGAACGAGAAGCTGACAGGCGTCCCGTTGATCCGCTTAAAGTCGAAGCTCTATTCCGAGGTTGGCCAGGAGCTGGAGCGTCATGTCGATCATTTCGAGCAGGTGCTTCAAGTACTTGACCATGCGCTGCAAAGCGACGATGAGCATCGTATTTTCTTAAGCGGCACGACGAACATGCTGACACAGCCGGAGTTCAAGGATGTCGATAAAGTGAAAACGATATTGGATTTGCTTGATGAGACACCGGCAATAATGAAAATGTTTTCCGCTTTGCCATCAGGTATACAAGTACGTATTGGAACAGAAAATGACCACAAGGCGATAAGTGACTGCAGCTTGATTACGGCAACCTATGCCGTCGACGGTCAGTCGCTTGGAACGATCGGTATTTTAGGTCCTACCCGGATGGAATACGGCAAAGTAATCAGTTTGCTTGATCTAATATCCAAGGATATGGCGCTCTTAATGAGCCGCTGGTATAAGTAACGACTTTTAAGGAGGTGACAAGGTGACTAACGAACAACATAACGAAGCAGCAGAAGCAGTAGAAGAGCAAATATCCGAAGAGCAGCAGCAAGCTGCCGAGGAGACCTTCGCAGAGGACGTATCAACAGATTCCCGTTATGCTGGGCTCGAGAAGCAAGCTGAAGAAGCACAACAACGATACTTACGCGCGCAAGCGGACTTTGATAATTTCCGCCGCCGTACGACGAAGGAGAAGGAAGAGCTTGCGCAATACGCTTCCATGAAGCTGATTACGCAATTGCTTCCAGTGGTTGATAACTTCGATCGCGCTATGGCAGCAGCTTCCGCAAACGGCGATTTTGAATCGCTCGCCAAAGGCGTGGAGATGATCTTCCGACAATTAGAGCAGACACTTACGGGCGAAGGGCTGAAGGCGATGAATGTCGTCGGCGAGCCTTTTAATCCGGAATTCCATCAGGCCATTATGCAGGTTGAGTCCGATGAGCATGAAGAAGGCATTATTGTCGAGGAAGTGCAAAAGGGCTACATGCTGAAAGATAAAGTATTGCGTCCAGCGATGGTTAAAGTAAGCGGCTAATTATTTTTTAACTTACGAAGCAAGTTTTGCTCCACTTCGTTACACAAAACTTTAAGCGAAAGCTTACGAAGCAAGTTTTGCTCCACTTCGTTACACAAAACTTTAAGCGAAAGCTTACGAAGCAAGTTTTGCTCCACTTCGTTACACAAAACTTTTTAGGAGGAAATAAAACGATGAGTAAAGTAATCGGTATCGACCTTGGTACGACGAACTCTTGCGTAGCAGTTATGGAAGGCGGCGAAGCCGTCGTAATTCCGAATCCAGAAGGCAACCGCACTACGCCTTCCGTAGTAGGCTTCAAGAAAGACGGCGAACGTATTGTCGGTGAAACGGCAAAACGCCAAGCAATCACAAATCCGGATCGCACGATCAGCTCGATCAAACGCCATATCGGCACGAACCATAAAGAGCAAGTAGACGGCAAAGATTTTACGCCGCAAGAAATTTCCGCTATTATTTTGCAAAAGCTGAAGTCCGATGCAGAAGCTTACCTCGGTCAAACCGTAACGCAAGCCGTTATTACGGTTCCAGCATACTTCAATGACAGTCAGCGTCAAGCGACGAAGGATGCAGGCAAAATCGCAGGTCTTGAAGTGCTTCGTATCGTCAACGAGCCGACAGCGGCTGCGCTTGCATACGGCCTTGAGAAAACAGAAGATCAAACGATTCTTGTATACGACCTTGGCGGCGGTACATTCGACGTATCGATTCTTGAGCTGGGCGACGGCTTCTTCGAAGTTAAAGCGACTAGCGGCGACAACAAGCTCGGCGGCGACGACTTCGACCAAGTGGTCATCGATCACCTTGTTGCTGAATTCAAGAAAGAGCAAGGCATCGACCTGTCCAAAGACAAAGCTGCCGTTCAACGTCTAAAAGACGCGGCTGAGAAAGCGAAAAAAGAATTGTCCGGCGTCCTGACTTCTTCGATCTCGCTTCCGTTCATTACAATGGTTGACGGCGTTCCTCAGCATTTGGAGATGAGCCTGACCCGCGCGAAATTCGAAGAGCTGTCCGCAGCGCTCGTAGAGCGTACGCTTGGACCAACTCGTCAAGCGCTAAGCGATGCTGGCATGTCCCCGAGCGACATCGACAAAGTTGTACTTGTAGGCGGCTCGACGCGTATTCCTGCCGTTCAAGATGCGGTTAAGAAGCTAATCGGCAAAGACCCGCACAAAGGCGTTAACCCGGATGAGGTTGTAGCCCTCGGTGCTGCCGTTCAAGCAGGCGTATTGACAGGCGACGTGAAAGACGTTGTATTGCTCGACGTTACTCCGCTTTCGCTTGGTATCGAGACAGCTGGCGGCGTGTTCACGAAAATGATCGAACGCAACACGACGATCCCAACAAGCAAATCGCAAGTTTACTCGACCTATGCTGACAATCAGCCAGGCGTAGAAATACACGTATTGCAAGGCGAGCGCTCCATGGCGAACGGCAACAAGACGCTTGGTCGCTTCACGCTTAACGATATTCCTCTTGCTCCGCGCGGCGTACCGCAAATCGAAGTTACTTTCGATATTGACGCGAACGGTATCGTTAACGTATCCGCTCTGGACAAAGGAACAGGCAAGAGCCAAAAAATTACGATCACTTCGTCGAGCGGTTTGAGCGACGCCGAGATCGAGCAAATGATGAAGGACGCTGAGCTTAACGCCGAGGAAGACCGCAAGCGTCGTGAGCTTGTTGAAGCGAAGAACAGCGCTGACCAGCTCATCTACTCCGTCGACAAAACGATCAAAGACCTTGGCGACAAAGTTGATGCTTCCGAAATCGAGAAAGCAAATGCAGCGAAAGAAAAATTGACTGCTGCGCTTGCTACTGACGATATCGAACAAATCAATGCTGCGGCTGCCGAGTTGACTGAAATCGTTCAACAGCTTTCCGTGAAGCTCTATGAGCAAGCACAAGCTGCACAAGGCGCTGAAGGCGGCGAGCCTGAAGCAGGCGCTGGAGCTTCGAAAGGCAAAGATAACGTTGTCGATGCCGATTACGAAGTTGTAGACGACCAGAAGTAATAGGCGTTTAGCAGGAGCGTGAGGTCAAGGGCGGGCGTAGCCTGTCTTTGACCTCCTTTCGTGCGAATGCTATTAATGATGGGCCTTTTTGCAGATGAAATCATAGCATATAGCGGAGGTGAGAACAGATGGCAGATAAACGCGATTATTATGAAGTGTTGGGCGTTGGCAAAGATGCCTCCGCAGACGATATTAAGAAATCATACCGTCAGCTTGCCCGCAAGTTTCATCCCGACGTCAATAAGGAAGCGGACGCGGAGTCGAAATTCAAGGAAGTTAAGGAAGCTTATGACGTCCTAAGCGACGATGGCAAACGTTCTACTTACGACCGTTATGGTCATGTTGATCCGAATCAAGGCATGGGGGGCGGAGGCGGCGACTTCGGCGGCGGCTTCGGAGACATTTTCGATATGTTCTTCGGCGGCGGCGGAGGCGGCAGGCGCGATCCGAACGCACCGCAGCGCGGCAATGACTTGCAGTATACAATGACCGTCGAGTTCAAGGAAGCGGTATTCGGCAAGGAAACGGAAATTACGATTCCTCGCACAGAGACTTGCGACACTTGTCATGGTTCTGGCGCGAAGGTTGGCACGAAGCCTGAAACGTGTACGATCTGTAAAGGCAGCGGACAGCAAGAGGTTGTTCAGAATACGCCGTTCGGGCGTATGGTCAACCGTCGTGCTTGCACGAATTGCAGCGGCACGGGACGCGTTATCAAAGACAAATGCGGCACTTGCCACGGCGCTGGCAAAGTGAAGCGTCAACGCAAAATCAACGTTCGTATCCCGGCGGGCGTGGACGAAGGCGCGCAAATCAGACTTTCTGGCGAAGGCGAAGGCGGCTTGCGCGGAGGTCCGGCAGGCGATTTGTACATCGTTATTCGTGTCAAAGCGCATGAGTTCTTCGAACGCGACGGCGACGACATCTATTGCGAAGTTCCGCTTACGTTCGCTCAAGCAGCGCTTGGCGACGAGATCGAGATCCCGACGCTTACAGAGAAGATTAAGCTGAAGGTGCCTGCGGGAACGCAGACAGGGACGTACTTCCGCTTAAAAGGAAAAGGCGTACCAAAGCTTCGCGGCTACGGCCAAGGCGATCAGCATGTGAAGGTAACGGTCGTTACTCCAACGAGTCTGACCGAAGAGCAGAAGGATTTGCTTCGCCAATTGGGCGGCCCGGGCTCCGAGTCAGCCGGCGATCAAGAACATCATGAATCGATATTCGAGCGCATGAAGAAGGCGTTCCGCGGTGAATAACCCGGAACGTCTTTTTTTTGTAGGATGTGAATCATTAGTACGGACCCAGCTGGCTCTTGGAAGACTTTATCTGTATATTTCTTGTTGTTACGGACACAGTGGACGCTATTGGGAGTATGAGAGGCCGTGGAATGAGCTTATTAGAAATAATTCAAGCCATAAGGTTTCTGTAGTCCTTAACGCTGATCAAATACCATTTATGTCTTAGTTAAGGTCTATAGTGTCCTCAACGGGGATATTACTGGATGACCGCTAATTTACAGCTAATGTGATGGATCTGCCTATATTACTCCTTTAGACGAATAGAAAAAAGATTAAAGGAGCACTCTAATCAGGTAATGCAGTTATACGCATACGCGAAGAAGTAAACTAAAGGAGACGATACAGATGACAGAGAATCAAAAGAATGAGTTGGAGAAAGTGAATTTTGCTCAATTGCCGATTGGGAAAAACGAGGACGTGGAGTTTTCCGAAGAACTGGCGGACGAGGCGGATCGCCAAGCTGCCCAGCGCGCAGTTGAAGCGGATCAACGCGCTCAGGAGCAATAATATGAACCAGGTCGAGATCAAAGCGACCTTCAGCGGCGAGAGCGCCGCGCAGGAGGCGCTGCACAAGCTGCAAGCGCTTCGGGTAGTCGATGTCGGCGGACTGTATGAGCAGGGCTTGCTGACCGCTACCGTTGATGCGGCCATTGCAGACAAAGCGCTGCGTCTTATCGAACAGATCGGCGGTCAAGCAGACACGTCGATCATGTAACAGATAGACAAGAAAAGGGAGCTATCTCTTAAGGTTATTCCTTGAGATAGCTCCTTTTCTGTTTATTGGGATGATGCTTATTGTTGGGTAGAAGCTGGATCATGCTGCTGCGTTCGCAGCGACCTGACAAGACTTTCGCGAAGTTCAGCGAAGCGAGGATGCTTGCGTCCGCTTGCGAACGGTTCTATGCGGCTGTTAAGGGGATTGGCGATATCCGAATGGATGCGGCCCGGTGAGCCCTGCATCGTAATGATGCGAGTGCCAAGCAGCAGTGCTTCATCCACGTCATGGGTGATGAACAAAATGGTTTTGCCCGTCTGCAGCCATAGCTTGCGCAGCAATTGCTGGAGCGCTTCTCTCGTGAGCGCATCGAGCGAAGCGAAAGGTTCATCCAGCAGCAGAATGCGCGGCTGGGGGGCTAGCGCTCTTGCAATGGCGACTCGCTGCTTCATGCCGCCTGACAGTTGATAGGGAAGCAACGAGGCATAGTTCGAAAGCCCAACCTGTTCGAGGACATCCTCTGCTACTTGCTTGCGCTTCGCTTTTGGCAGACCGGACATCTTTAGTCCGAATTCCGTATTTCGCTGTACCGTCAACCAGGGAAACAGGTTAGCGTGTTGGAACACGACGCCGACCTCGGGATGCGGCTTACCGTGAGGCCGCTCAAACACGCTTACCGTACCAGCGGAAGGCTGCTCATAGCCGGCGATAACCTTAAGCAGCGAAGTTTTGCCGCAGCCTGAAGGACCGAGCACGCATACGAATTCTCCCTCTTCAATCGTAAGATCGATACGGCGCAGAACCTCTGATTGAGCTGTTTTGCTCGGATAGATCAGGCTGATATCCTCCAGCTTAACGGCTTCCGCAGCCGCAATGTCTTCTGCTGGCTGTATGAATGGGTGAGCAGCTTCAGTCATCGCTTTTCCTCTCCTTATCGCTTAATTCCTTCGTTCCAAATTCCTTTCTGATACACGTCTGCTTCCGGGGCTGTCGGAATGGTCTGCTGCTCAACGAGAAATTGACCAGTCTGTTGCAGCACTTGAGCAAATCCGCTAATGCTATTGTCTGTACCTAAATACTTGGCATCCTGCTGTTCTGCCGATGTTAGCCAGACAAGTTCATGCAGCTGCGGCAGCGTGTCGGCTTCGGATTGGCTGAGCAGCGGCGCTACCGCCTTGGCTGCTTCTTCAGGCTTCGAACGGTATAACAAGACAGACTCATCGAGCAGCGAGACGTAATCTTTCACGAACTGCGGATATTGCTCCGCGAAGCTGCGGCTCACGATACCGACATCGGCCGTAATGATGCCTTGCTCCGATAACTGCTTGGCAGAGATAAGTATTTTGCCGTCCTCAGCAATGAGCTTGGCGAGTGAAGGCTGCCAGACAAACGCTCCATCGATATCTTTACGCTGCCATGCCGCAACGATATCGGGAGGCTGAAGGTCGAGAATCGAAACGGTCGACGGATCGACGCCTTCTTTCTTTAATGCAGACAGTAAGCTGAAATGAGTGGTCGAACCAAACGGGACGGCAATTTTCTTGCCGCTTAAATCTTTGACGCTGTTAATATTGGAGCTGTTGCGCACTGCAAGCGCTTCGTTATCACCGATAATATCGTGCAGGAAGTACACTTGATACGGCAGATCGCTGGCAAGACCAATAGCTACGGGAACAGAACCGGCAAGACCGAGATCAATGCCGCCTGCCGCGAATGCGGTATTCACGTCCCGACCGGAATCGAATTGAACCCAGGTTACTTTGACATTGGGAAACTTTTTCTCAGCTAAGCCCAGCGCTTTGGTGAGCAGCTCCGCATTCGGAATGACTTGGAATCCTATGCGGACCTCCTTAGGCAGCTGCTCAGCTTGCGCAGGCTCTTCAGTGGTTTCATTTGGTTTAACGGTTTCTACAGCCTTTGTCTCCGGCTTATTGGTCGGACTCTCTGTATTCTTGCCGTTGTTCGAGCTGCATCCCGATAAGATGCCGACAAGCGCAATTAACATGATAAATGCAATAGATATTGTTTTGGTTTTTACTGTTTTCATTAAACTCCACTCCTTATGAATATGGTTTATTTACTCTTTGCCGCTCCAAGGAACAAGCTTCCTCTCGAGCAGACGGATCGCTGAATCGATCACTATGGCGATTAATCCCATTAGAATAATGCCTGCAAAAATAATATCGCTCCTAAGAAACTTGCTCGCGTCCAGCACCATCCAGCCGATGCCGGACATCGCGGCTACCATCTCGGCTGCAACAAGGGTCGTGTAGCTGACGCCGATCGCTGTCCTTATGCCTGTAAAAATCTCAGGCAGCGAGGAAGGCAACAGCACATGCAGATACAGCTTGCTCCGGGTCGCGCCGAGCGTCTTGGCGACGCGAATGCGGTCAATCGACACCTTTCTGACACCGGCAACGACAGCGATGTAGAGCGGAGCGAAGGCTGCGAGGTACAGCAGGGCGATCTTGGATGAATCGCCGATTCCGAGCCACAGAACAAGCATGGTGTAGTAGGCGAGCGGTGGCAGCGGTCTGTAGAACTCAATGAAAGGATCGAGAAGAGCTCTGATTGTCGCCGAAGCTCCGCTAATAAGACCAAGCGGAATCGCGGTTATAATCGCGAGCGCGAAGGCGCTCCCTAAGCGGAATAGACTGTCGGCGACGTGCAGTCCAAGGGAATGGCCTTTATATCCTGATTGCCAGATTTGAGCGAATGCCAGCCATACTTTTTGCGGTGATGGGATGAATAACGGGTTGACCCAATTGAGTGCCGTTACAGCTGTCCACGCGATAATTACGAAAGCTACTGACAGTGCGGAATACAATAAGTGACGATAATTAGCATTTGTCATGGCAGTCTCCTAACGTTTAGCGGCTGTGCTTTGGATCGTAGTGGTAAGCGATCATCTCGCCGCCGCGTGCCGCCGCCGTTTGGTTATCAGCTTGCTGTGAACGCAGTTTCGGAAAGAGAAGCTCGGCAACCCGATAGGCTTCCTCTAAGTGCGGATAGCCGGACATAATGAAAGTCTCGATACCGAGTGCGGCGTATTCCTTCATTCGCGCAGCAACCAAGTCGGGATCACCGACTAGAGCTGTACCGGCTCCGCCTCTTACTAGTCCGATACCGGCCCACAAGTTGGGCGATATTTCGAGATTGCTTTGGCTGCCGCTATGAAGCTCGGTCATTCTGCGCTGGCCATGGGAGTCCATGCGCGCATAGATTTGCTGGGCTTTGGCAATCGTACCTTCATCCAGGCGGCTGATGAGGCGGTTTGCTTCCGCCCAAGCCTCGGCTTCAGTCTCCCTGACGATGACGTGCAGCCGAATGCCGAACTTGATTTCCTTCCCCGCCCGAGCGGCTATGTCTCTCATTCGATCGATCTTTTCCTTCACCTGATCAGGGGGCTCTCCCCAAGTTAAGTAGTAATCCGCATGACGGGAAGCGACATCCATTGCAGCGGGCGATGAGCCCCCGAAGTAGACAGGCGGGTAAGGACGCTGGAGAGAAGGGAGCATATTGATAGCATTTTTCACTCTAAGATGGTTTCCGTCGAAGGTGACAGACTCGTTGCTAAGCACTCTGCGCCACACATCCATGAACTCGTCGGTAAGCTCATAACGTTCGTCATGGTCTAGAAACAATCCGTCTGCTTCAAGCTCATCGGGATCACCTCCGGCAACGACATTAACGAGCAGACGTCCCTCGGAATTGCGGTCGAAGCTGGAGGCCATGCGAGCAGCTAACGTAGGAGACATGAGTCCCGGACGGACAGCGACGAGAAATTTGAGATTTTTCGTTACGGGAATTAACGAAGCGGCGGTCACCCATGGATCTTCGCAAGAACGCCCGGTAGGGAGCAGTACCCCATCATAACCAAGATCGTCGGCTGCAGCGGCAATCTGGCGGTAGTAGGCAGGCGTTGTTGACCTTGCTCCGAAATCTGAACCAATATATCGGCCGTCACCGTATGTCGGTATAAACCAAAATAGCTTCATATCGCTCATCCTCTTCCTTTTAGTTGACTAATTAATCTCATCGGATAAGTTGGTATAATGAAAATAAAAAAAGCATAAAGACTCTTCTTTGCGAAGTTGTCCTTATGCGTCTCCAGCGGTCTGGTAGACTTGCGATGAATAATTATTCACTATGTACATATGATAGCAGCATTTTCCAAAATGAGTCAATCTTTTTTTCAAATATAAGAAAGTATAAAATTTGCTGCTTATACTGAGCTTATATTTCTCCGGAATGAAACGCGCTTCGCCACCAAGGTACGGCATCAGCCGTTTCACCTTGAAAAGTTGTTATTTGAGCAGCAATGCAATCATTTTATCCGGGGTAAGCGTGGCGATTTCTTGAATACCGGGAATACTGTGCAAAATAAGGCCTTCCATCATCGACACATAGATAAGCGCAAGCTCGAAGCTGTCTCCGTCCTTGAAAGTGCCAGCCGTTTGACCTTCTGCGATAATCGCAGCCATTGGCCGCAAGTTGTCAATGAAACGTTCGCTGACCGCCAGCGTTACTTCATGAGGCACGGCTTCCGATGTGCGAGCGTATTGAAGGATAGCGGTAATCGCCCAGCCGTTGCGGTAGACGAGCCAGTTCTCGGTATACCAATACAGCTTATCGTAAGGTGATGCGTTTAATTGCAACGCCTCCTCGACGAAAACCCGATATTCGCGCTGTCCGTTTTCAACCAAAGCTTTAAAGATTTCATCCTTTGAGAGGAAATATTTATATACATTTCCAACGCTAATTCCAGCTTGTGAGGCAATGTCCGCGATCTTCGTTGCAGGCAAGCCGCGCCGCGCAATAACGTGCATCGCTGCTTCAAGAATCTGGCTTTGCCTCTCGTCGCGAAGCCTTTGATCTTTCTCGATATTTCTAGGTGACATGGTGCTGCAGCCCTCCTGAACGTTATCAAAAAAGCAATCAGCAAGATTGCTTCCAGCATTTAGTAAGCATTGTAGCATAATTATCGCTAAAGTTCGCTATAACACTTTTGTGCAAAAGCCGCTCGTGGTGTACAATAGATGTTAGGTTTTTATTGTATTGGAGGACGTTATCTATGAAATGGCATGAACTAACGATCGCGACAACAGAAGAAGCGACGGAAATGATCTCGAATTTTTTGCATGAAATGGGCGCTGGCGGCGTATCCATTGAAGAATCAGGCACTTTGAACAAGCCGCGCGACACATCGCTTGGACAATGGTATGAGCTGCCGCTTAACGATATTCCCGAAGGTTTAGCCGTTATTAAAGGGTATTTTGCTGAAGGAACGAATGTTGAAGAACTGATTGCAGCGATTAAGCCGCGCGTTGAGCAGCTTAGAGAATTTGATATAGATCCGGGTAATGTGGAGTATACGTCTGCGGATGTGGACGATGATGACTGGGCAACGGCATGGAAGCAATACTTTAAGCCGCTGCGCATATCGGATAAGCTCACGATCAAGCCGACTTGGGAAGATTATGAGGCTGGTCCAGACGAGCGGATCATTGAGCTTGACCCTGGAATGGCTTTCGGAACGGGAACTCACCCGACTACTGCTTTATGCTTGCAAACACTCGAGTCTGTCGTTCGCGGCGGGGAAGAGATGATCGATGTCGGCACAGGTTCTGGCATTCTTGCAATTGGCGCATGCCGACTTGGCGTGAAGAGCGTACTGGCGCTGGATCTTGATCCGATAGCCGTATCAAGCGCCACGGAAAATGTGCGGTTGAACGATCTGTCTGAGCAGGTGGAAGTTCGTCTTAGCGACTTGCTGGGCGTTCTGCGCGAAGATCAAGCGGATTCGGCAGGCGTCGAGCACGGTCTGCGCGTTACCGTTCCTGTCGATTTGGTTGTCGCGAACATTCTCGCGGAGATTATACTTCTGTTCATTGACGATGTGTATAAAGCGCTTAAGCCAGGCGGTACATATATTGCGTCGGGCATTTGGAAAAACAAGGAGACCGACGTTGAGGACGGCTTGATCCGTTCCGGCTTTGAGATCGTCGAGAAAAGACGCGATGAAGATTGGATTGCTTTCGTTGCGAGAAAACCGCAAAGGAGTGAATAAGCCTGGAAAACTTTTTGTGGTATCCGCTGGAGGACCTGCCGTTCATCGCGCTCGTCCTCATCATCGCGTTCACTGTGCATGAATTCGCTCATGCCTATAGCGCCTATAAGTTCGGCGACGACACAGCCTACCTAGCGGGCAGGGTTACGCTTAACCCGCGCGTTCACTTGGATGTGTTAGGAACGATCCTGCTGCTGATCGCAGGTTTCGGCTGGGCGAAGCCTGTACCTGTAAGGGCAAGCCGATTCAAGCATCCGAGATTGATGGGCATTGTGGTATCGGCCGTAGGGCCGCTGAGCAACTTGCTTGTCGGCGCGCTTGGTGTTGTCCTCCTATATGTATTGAACGAGACCGGACTTCTGCATGCTGGATCAATTGGCGTTTATAGTGCGCTAGTTCATTTCTTTTATTATCTGATCACCATTAACTTGTTGTTATTCGTCTTTAATTTAATTCCGCTGCCGCCGCTGGACGGATACCGCATATTAGCTGATCTATTGCCGCTTCGCATCCGTTTCAAGATGGAGCAGAACGTGCAGTGGGGCATGTTTATTTTTCTGCTGATCGTGTTTATTCCGCCGCTTAGAGCGGTAACGCTTGATCCGATTTTGAATTTGTCCTCGGAGATATTTTTTATGCTTATTAATTGGTGCGAGAGTATATTTACACCGCTTGACTGGCAACGGTTTATCATGGATTTTACGAAGTGAAACATGCTATGATGAAGGATGGTTAGGGACTAACGATGCAGCGATACTTTGTAGCAGCAGATCAATTTACCGAGACGCAGGTGCGTTTGACGGGCGAGGATGCCCATCATGCGGCGCGCGTTATGCGCATGAAGCCGGGCGATAAGTTCATCGTAAGCGATGGCGCGGCCCGTACGGCGATAGCGGAAGTGACGGATGCGTCGGCTACGCTCGTCGAAGCCGACATTGTAGAGCAGTTGTCCATGGACAGCGAACCTCTCTGGTCGGTCACGATTGCTCAAAGCTTGCCGAAGGGCGATAAGATGGAGCTCGTCATTCAGAAGGGGACGGAGATCGGCGCATACGCATTCGCGCCATTCCAATCCGAGCGTATGATCGTGCAATATGACGGCAAGAAGGAAGCGAAGCGGCTCGAACGCTGGAGCAAGATCGCCAAGGAAGCGGCGGAGCAATCCCATCGCAACCGTGTGCCGGTCATTGAACAAGTTCAGAGCTGGCGTGAGCTGATGCAAGGGATCAAGAACTATGATCTTGTTCTGTTCTGCTATGAGCGAGAAGGGGATGCAGCGCATGGCAAAGGCATCCGAACCGCGGTTCAAGAGTGGATATTGCGCAGCGAACGATCCGGGAAACAAGCTTCGCCTGCCAACATCATGATTATTGTCGGTCCTGAGGGCGGCTTTACCGAGCGCGAGGCTGCTGAGGCGGAAACGACAGGAGCAGTGCTTGTCGGGCTCGGCAAACGAATACTTAGAACGGAAACAGCGGGAATCGTCGGATTAACCTGCTTACTATATGAATCCGGAGAAATGGGAGGAGCGTGACCACTATGCCAACGGTCGCATTTTACACCTTAGGCTGCAAAGTTAACTTCTACGATACGGAAGCGATTTGGCAGTTATTCAAAAACGAAGGCTACGAGCAGGTCGATTTCGAATCGACGGCTGACGTCTATCTTATTAACACATGTACGGTTACGAACACGGGCGATAAAAAAAGCCGCCAAATCATTCGCCGTGCGGTACGACGCAACCCGGATGCCGTTATCGCGGTAACGGGCTGCTACGCGCAGACATCGCCTGCTGAGATTATGGCGATTGAAGGCGTCGATCTAGTAATCGGCACACAGGACCGCGACAAAATCATGTCGTTCGTCGATCAGATTCAAGACGACCGCAAGCCTGTCAACGCCGTACGCAACATTATGAAAACGCGTGACTTCGAAGAGCTTGACGTGCCGGACTTCTCGGACCGCACGCGCGCGTTCTTGAAGATTCAAGAAGGCTGCAATAACTTCTGTACGTTCTGTATCATTCCATGGTCGCGAGGCTTGTCGCGCAGCCGCGATTCGCATAGCGTTATCGAGCAAGCGAAGCAACTAGTTGCTTCCGGCTACAAGGAAATCGTCCTAACGGGCATTCACACCGGCGGCTATGGCGACGATATGGAGAACTATAATCTTACGAGCTTACTGTGGGATTTGGACAAGGTAGAAGGCCTGGAGCGGATTCGGATCAGCTCGATTGAAGCCAGCCAGATCGACGATGCCATGATCGACGTCCTTAATCGTTCGAGCAAAATGTGCCGCCATCTTCATATTCCGCTGCAAGCGGGCGAGGATTCGGTGCTTAAGCGGATGCGCCGCAAATATACGACGGAGCAATTCGCAGCGAAAATTAAGCGTCTGCATGAAGCGATGCCGGGTGTTGCGATTACGACGGACGTTATTGTCGGATTCCCTGGAGAGACCGAGGAAATGTTCGAGAGCGGCTACCGTTTCATGGAGGAGCTTGGCTTTGCGGAAATGCACGTATTCCCTTATTCCAAGCGGACGGGAACACCTGCCGCGCGTATGGAAGATCAAGTGGATGAAGAAGTTAAGAATGAGCGCGTGCATAAGCTGATTGATCTGTCCGAGCGTATGCAGCTTCAATATGCGAAAACGTTCGTGGGCGAAGTGCTGGACGTGATTCCTGAACGGGATTACAAAGGCGCGCCTGGTACCGGGCTCATCATGGGCTACACGGACAATTACATTCAAGTCGTGTTCGAAGGCTCGGAATCGCTTGTCGGCAAGCTTTGCCGCGTTAAGGTTACGGAAGCGGGCGTTAACGAATGCCGCGCAACACTCGTAAGAGTGCTTGACGACGAACGGGCGATTATGCGCGAGTCTGACGTTCATAGCTTCGTGCTGGAGCGTCCTGAAGCCATTCGTGCTTAGTTTCGGATAACGGCTTTATATGGGATTCCTTTTCTTTTCATTGCTACTGGAAAAGAGGAAGGAATCCTTTGCTGCAATTATAACCAACTATGGCTTGTCTGCAATCGATCTTGATGATGAGCAATTGCTGGCAGCAGGCAAGTGATTCATGCTGGATATACTAATCATTAAACGTAGCAAGGGGGAAGCGGAGATGAAGGAAATATCTGCTGGAGGCGTCGTCTATCGTCGAACTGCGGAAGGAAAGCTTCAAATTCAGCTTATTCAGGATCGATACGGCAAAGTATCGCTGCCCAAAGGCAAGATGGAGACGGGCGAGACGGTTGAGCAGACGGCGCTTCGCGAGATTGTTGAGGAGACGGGAATGGAAGGCGTCATTATTGCTCCGATCGATCAAATCAAATATCAGTACGAGCATGAGAAGCTTGGAGTGGTGGACAAAGAAGTTCATTACTATTTGGTCGAGGCTGTTGGAGGCTCGCTGCAGGCGCAGGTCGAAGAAATTCGCGGCGTCGATTGGTTCGAGCCGAAGGAAGCGTGGAGACGCCAGAAGCAATCCGGCTACGACAACAATCATCGGATTGTCGCTGGCGCATTCCAACTTCTTGGGTTGTCGACTGAATAACGGTTTCTTTCCGGGGGTGCTTACTTCTGCGGATCGAGTCCGCGCAAGGCGGGCAAGTAGCAGAAAGGAAGCGCCAGCAGGGAGCTTAGAATGTTGAACACGGTTTGGGCGCGCGCGATCTGTCCCGCAGGTGATTCAGACAGCCACTCTGACAGGTTAGAGAGCTCTGGAAGGAAAGGCAAGAACAGCAATGCGCCCCCGGCATTCAGCAGGACATGGGACAGCGCTACATACTGACCTGCCTTCGAGCCGCCAATCGACGCAAGCATGGCGGTGAAGCAGGTGCCGATATTGGCGCCGAGCACAACGGCGATTCCGATCTCCAGCGGCATTGCGCCAATCGCAGTGAAGCCCATTACTAAGCCAATCACGGCCGCGCTGCTGTGAACGGCAGCAGTCAAAAGCGCACCCGCTGCAATTCCCCACCACAGGCTGTCGTCCGCTTTTCCAATAAACCAATTGAACATATCGCTTTGCTGCACGGCAGGTCCAATGGATTGCATCATCGCCATGCCAGTCAAGAGTAGTCCGAAGCCGCATAGAACAACTGACGCAGAACGGATCGGATTGAGTTTTGGAGCCAAATGTCGAAGCCATGGGAGCAGCTTGACCTCACCGGTCAGAGCAGTTAGCAGCCAAACGCCGATGGATACGATCATAATCGGAATAGCGAGTTTGTTCAAATTTAATCCGATAAGTTCCGTTGTCAGACAGGTGCCGATGTTCGTTCCTAATATGATGCCAAGCGTTCTTGGAAAGGTGAGCAGGCCTGCGTTGACGAGACCGATCGAAATGACGGTTACAGCCGTGCTGCTTTGGAGAAAAGCGGTCGTTGCCGTGCCAATGGCGAGTCCGTGGACGGGCGTCGCGGTCGAACGTCGCAGCATCATTGTCAAATAAGGTCCCGCAAGTTGATGAAGGGCAAGCTCCATAAGCTTCATCCCGCACATAAATATGGAGAAGCCAAGCAACATGGGGATAAGGATGGATTGAAGCATTGCGAATCTCCTTTTACGAATATAGGAATGACGTCAATGGTGTCAACAAGCCGTTAACGGCTGCAACTATACATATGCTGGAAGCAAGACAAGCATGACAAGCTATGAGCAGAGAGGGCGTTAAGAATAATGGGTAATGCAAAACTTTTTCTATTGAAATCGCGAAAAAAGAGGCTGGAGCAAGGTCATCCGTGGATATACGCAAGTGAAATCGATCGCTTGGAGGGTGAGGCGAAAGCAGGGGATCTGGTCGATGTCGTGAACCATCAAGGGCGGTATTTGGCGACGGGCTATTGGAATCCCAAATCGCAGATTACCGTTAGGATTGTATCTTATTCGCCGATGGAGGATATGGACGGCTCATACTTCCGCAGCCGATTCGAGCAATGCAAGGAGCATCGCGCCCGGTTCGTGAACGATTCCGATTGCAGACTCGTATATGGCGAAGCTGATTATCTGCCGGGACTCGTTGTCGATCGGTTTGGAGGCGTACTCGTCATTCAAGTGCTTACGCTTGGCATGGACGCACGCAGAGAAGCCATTGTAGAACAATTGGTTGCCGTATTCCAGCCCAAAGGCATTTATGAGCGCAGCGATGTCGGAGTACGCGTGCTAGAGGGGCTTGAGGAGCGGACAGGCGTCTTGTACGGTGATTGCCCAGCTATCGTGGAAATTGTAGAAAACGGACTCAAAGTCGAGGTGGATATTGTCGAGGGTCAGAAGACGGGGTATTTCTTCGATCAACGGGAGAATCGCGCTTCCATTGCACCCCTTATGAAAGGCTGGGGTGCCCGCAGCGGCATTCATTTGCAGTCTGATCCGTCCTTGAAGGACGAGGATTCTGATGGTGGACAAGACAGTCTTGTTCCGGTTAATGCGAACGGGAAAGTTGTGACATTTCCCTATTGGGACGGCGCCACGGTACTGGAATGTTTTGCCCACACGGGCAGCTTCACGCTTCATGCATGCAAGTACGGAGCGAAGAAGGTCACTTGCTTGGATATTTCGGAGCATGCGATCGATACTGCGCGCCGTAATGCAGAGCGCAACGGTTTCACCGATCGGGTCGAGTTCGTCGTTGCGGATGCGTTCGATTATTTGCGCTCGCAGGTGAAGGGGCTGGATGAACGCAAGCAACGCGGCAGCGGAGGCGTTGACACGTCGAAGCCGCTAGCGAGCGCAGGACGATCATGGGATGTCGTCATACTTGATCCGCCGGCCTTCGCGAAGACGAAGAGCGCGGTGCCTGGGGCAATTCGCGGTTATAAGGATATTAACCTGCAAGGGATGAAGCTCGTTAACGAAGGCGGCTATCTTGTAGCGGCTAGCTGCTCTTATCATATGAAGCCGGAGTTGTTCTTGGAGACGATTCAAGATGCCGCTGCCGATGCTGGCAAGCTGCTGCGATTAATCGAGTGGCGCGCTGCCGGCAAGGATCATCCGCAGCTACTCGGCGTAAGCGAAGGACATTACTTGAAGTTCGCCGTATTCGAGGTTAGAAGCAAGTAAGTTAGAAAGTACGAAAGTAAACAAGGTGTGGGAGAAGGGGAGAATGGGTTATGTCGCTGCGCTATGTCATCGGTCGATCGGGAGCAGGCAAGACGACCTGCTGCCTTAATGAAATTCGCGACAGGCTTAAGGAGAAGCCTGACGGCGGACCGCTTATTATGCTTGTGCCGGAACAGGCTACATTCCAAACCGAATACGCACTCCTCCAGGATAGCGACTTGAACGGTACGATCAGGGCGCAAGCGCTGAGCTTTCGCCGACTTGCGTTCCGCGTAATGCAGGAGACAGGCGGGACGTCTCTTGTGCCGATTAATGATACGGGCAAGCATATGCTGCTCTACAAGATCGTTCATAAGTTTGGCTCGCAGCTTAAGCTGTTTCAGAGCGGCGCCGAGCAGCCAGGCTTTATTGATCGGCTTGCCGAGCTGCTGACGGAGTGGAAACGTTACGGCGTCGACTCCGAGCAATTAAAGCGCAATATGAGTGAGCCTTCAAGCGAGCACTCTGAACTGCTCAAGCGCAAGCTGCATGATCTCCAGCTGGTGTATGGGCAGATGGAGCAAGAGCTTGTCGGCAAATATATCGACGCAGAGGATTATTTGTATTATTTGCGTCAAGGGTTCGCCGAAGCGCCGTCGATGCGCGGCGCAGAGATATGGATTGACGGCTTCTACGGCTTCACGCCAACGGAATATGAAGCGCTGGGAGCGTTGCTCGCATCCGGTGCAACCATAACGATATCGCTAACTTTGGATCGTCCCTATGCTCACGGAGAGCAGCCTCATGAACTCGAACTGTTCCATCCGACGGCAGAAACTTATAACAAGCTGATGGAACTCGCGGTTGCTAACGATGTAGATGTGCTGCCTCCTGTGCTGCTCGGAGATACGAAGCTGGGCCGATTCAGCGGCAGCCCGATGCTGGCTCATATCGAGAAGCATTACGGCGATCGCGTACCGATGTTACTGCCTGATAAGACGATACTGCAAGCCGAGCATGAGCATAGCGGCTTGTCTTTGCATGCGGCCGTTAACAGGCGGGCAGAGGTAGAAGCAGTAGCAAGAGACATGGTTAGAAGAGCAAGAACAGAGCAGCTGAGATGGCGCGATATGGCTGTTATGGTTCGTAATGCGGAAGATTATTCGGATTATATTGGACTTATATTTGCCGATTACGGGATTCCCTTCTTCGTCGATCAGAAGCAGAAGGCGCTTCATCATCCGCTCGTTGAGTTCATTCGCTCTGCCTTGGAAACGGTGCTGTTCGGCTGGCGTTACGATGCCGTATTTCGGTGCATTAAGACGGAAATGCTGTTCCCTATTGAAGACAGCCTTCCGAGAGAATGGTTCGACTTATTGGAAAATTATGCGCTCGCAGCCGGCATTGACGGGTGGAAGTGGCTTGACCGGAAGCGTTGGCAGCCTCTAGTACAGCAGTCGCTGGATGATGATTCCGATATGGAGACCAAGATTAGCGACAAGCAGCAGCGCGAATTCGATATTGTTTTCGCAGCTAGGGAAGCGGTAGTGCCTCCGCTGCGCCGTTTCGGCGAGGCGTTAGCCAAAGCGGATAACGTGCAAGCGATGTGCGAGGCGCTGTACCGATTGCTTGACCATATCGATGCCGCTGATAAATTGGAACGTTGGAGCAGGCAAGATACGGAAGCCGGAAGCGTCCAGCGGGCTAGAAGCCACCGTCAGCTTTGGGACGGCGTCATGCTGCTGCTCGATCAGCTTGTCGAGCTTGCCGGAGGGCAGCAGGTTACGCCGGAGCTGTTCGCTGGCATGGTGGAAGCGGGATTGGACAGCTTGAAGCTGGCTTCTGTTCCGCCTGCGCTCGATCAGGTGCTGATAGGCAGCATGGATCGGACACGATCCGGACACGTAGGGGTTTGTTACGTGTTAGGCGCTAACGATGGCGTTGTGCCGATGCGTGTGAAGGAAGACGGTATTTTGACCGAGGCGGAGCGTGAACAGCTTACCGAGGATGGCACCCCGATGGCGCCTGGCGTCAGACGCCGCTTATTGGACGAGCGCTTCATGATTTATAACGCTTTAACGACGCCAAGCCGGCACCTGTGGCTTAGCTGGGCGCAGGCGGACGAGGAGGGCAAGAGCTTGCTCCCTTCGGAGATCGTGCGGCATATGAGGCAGCTGTTTCCCGGCATACCTATTGAAGCTTCAGCGGCGCAGCCGTCAGCTGCTTTGTCCGACGAGGAGCAGCGTCGATTCATTGCTCACCCGCAGCGGGCCTTATCTTATTTGATTGCTGCGCTTCGCGATTACCGGCAGGAAGGCCGCATTGCTCCGTTTTGGTGGGACATCTACAACTGGTTCGCCGTTCGGCCGGAATGGCAGCATAAGCTTGAAGGGCTTGTCTCGTCGCTCGGCTATATTAATCAGGAGTTCTATATTCGTCAGGAAACCGCAAGAGAGTTGTATGGTGAACGGCTAAAGGTAAGCGTTTCGCGAATGGAACGTTTCGTTGCTTGTCCGTTCCAGCACTTCGCCATTCACGGCTTGAAGCTGCGCGAGAGACGGATGTACAGACTCGCGGCACCGGATGTGGGGCAGCTGTTCCATGCCGCGCTTAGCCGTATGGCTAGCGGACTCGGCGGCAAATGGGGAGCGATGCCGCCTGCGGAAATTAAGGCAGCGGCAGATCAGACTGTCGATGAGCTGATTCCGAAGCTACAATCGCAGATTTTGCTTAGCAGCGGACGCTTCCAGTATATAGCGCGGAAGCTGAAGGAAATCGTAGGACAAGCGGCTGCCATGCTGGGTGAGCATGCAAGAAGAGCGCAGTTCCAGCCTGTAGGCACGGAAATTGATTTTGGACCAGACGGCACTCTGCCTTCGCTTATCATTCCGCTGCCTGCCGGCGGCGAGATCGAGATCATTGGAAGGATTGACCGTGTCGATGCTGTTCAGACCGATGACGGCTTGCTGCTGCGCGTTCTTGACTACAAATCCAGCGCAACACACTTGAAGCTGGAGGAAGTCATTCACGGCTTGTCGCTGCAAATGCTGACGTATCTTGACGTGCTCGTTACCCATTCCTCGGTATGGCTTGGACAGGAAGCTTCTCCGGCGGGCGTACTTTATTTTCATGTGCATAATCCGGTGCTTACACTGCCTAACGGACTTGGTAAAGCTGAAGCAAGCGGGCAACTGCTCAAGCGGTTCAAAATGCGAGGTCTTGTCACCGCGCATGCGGAGACGGTCAGACTGATGGATGACGAGCTGGAAACCGGTTACTCGGAGCTTCTTCCTGTAGCGCTCAAGCGTGACGGCAGCTTCTACAGCAGCTCGTCGGTCGTAACGAACGATCAATGGGACAAGCTGCGCCGATCCGTCCGCGGTGAGATTGCCCGTATCGGAGAGTCGATTCAGGGAGGCAAAGTATCGATCGAGCCCTATCGGATGGGGGCGAAGTCCCCTTGCCAATATTGCGATTATAAAGCGGTATGCCAATTTGATACGCTGTTCGAAGGCAATGAATACAGAAAGCTGAACAAGCCAGGCAAGGATGAAATTTGGCAGCAGCTCGAGAAGGAGTGACGGCACCGATGACAGCAACCGTACAACAACCAAAACCTGAGAACAGCACGTGGACAGACGATCAGTGGGATGCGATCGTGACGAGCGGCTCTAACGTGCTTGTCGCCGCTGCTGCCGGCTCGGGCAAGACTGCCGTCCTCGTTGAGCGGATTATTCGCAAAATATCGGCGAACAACGACGTAGACCGATTGCTCGTGGCTACCTTCACGAAGGCCGCGGCGGCAGAGATGAAGGATCGTATCCGCATTGCGCTTGAGAAGGAGTTGGAGCGTAAGCCGGATTCGGAGCATTTGCGCAAGCAGCTTGCGCTCATGAATCGCGCATCGATTACGACATTGCACTCTTTCTGCCTTGATGTCATCCGCCGCTATTATCCATTAATCGGTCTTGATCCGGGCTTTCGAATTGCGAATGAAACGGAAAGCGAGCTCATGCGTCTCGACGTTCTAGATCAGCTGTTCGAGCGCAAATACGAGTCGCCCGGCGATAACGGAGCTTTCTTGAAGCTTGCCGACAAATTCGGCGGCGAGCGCGGAGATGAGCCGCTCTACCGCCTTGTGCAGCAGCTGTATGATTTTGCGCAAAGCCATCCTTGGCCTTCCTATTGGCTGAGTCAGACTGCCGCGGCATTTGAGCTTAACGATACCGCTGAGCTCGGTGAGAGCGAATGGGTGAAGAGCTTGTCAGGCCATGTGCTGCTAACGTTGGAAGGGGCGGCTTCGCTGCTGCTGCAGGGAATGGATTTAACGCGTCAGCCAGGCGGCCCTTCGCCATATGCGGCTACCTTCGAAGAAGATATTCACCTCGTAGAGCAATTGATTGCCAGCGTGAAGGCGCAGAGCTGGGAGAACTGGTCTGAGCCGTTCCAGACGGCACAGTTCGGCAAGCTGAAGGCGATGCGAGGCGACGAATATGATAAGGATCTCCAGGAACAGGCGAAGGCGCTTCGCGATCAAGCGAAGAAGCTTATAGCCGGGCTGGCAGCCGAATTATTCGGACGGGACGCCGAACAGTTTCTTGAGGAGCTGCAGGAGCTGGCGCCGCTAATGGCGACGTTGGCAGAGCTGGTTATTGCATTTGGCGAAGGTTATGAAGCGGCCAAGAGAGCGAAAGGACTGCTGGACTTCGGCGATTTGGAGCATTATTGCCTGCGAATACTTCGTGATCCGAGCTCGACGCCGAGCGAGCTGAAGCCTTCAATAGCCGCGCTAGAGTTCCAGCAGCAATTCGACGAAATATTGCTTGATGAGTATCAAGATACGAACATGGTGCAGGAAGCGATCGTTTCGCTCATTGAACGAGCGGGGAGCGGCAATCGGTTCATGGTTGGCGACGTGAAGCAGAGCATCTATCGATTCCGTCTTGCCGATCCTACCTTGTTCTTGCGGAAATACAAATCGTATGCCACAAGGAAGGAGCTGGAGGCTGCCGGTATAGCGAATGCGGAGCAAGGGCTGCGCATCGATCTGGCTCGGAACTTCCGCAGCCGATCTGAAGTCGTGGACGGTGTTAATGACGTGTTCCGTTCCATAATGCGAGAGAACGTGGCCGAGATGGATTATGACCGGCGGGCTGAGCTCGTATGCGGAGCATCTTATCCGCCGCCTCCGCTGCAATACTCGAATGCTTTCCAAATTCAATTCGCCGTGTTGGACAAAGGCAAGGGCGGAGACCAAGAGGAGAGCGAGGAGGAATCCGGAGAAAGCGGCTACTCATCGGCAGCAGAGGATGAAGCTGATGATGAAGCGGCCGGCGGGGCGGTTGCGGTAGATAACACGCAAGAGCTTAAGACGGCTCAGCTCGAAGCGAGATGGATTGCCGAACAGATTCGGTCTATGCCGGATAACGGCTTCGACGTCTACGACGGCAAAAACCGCGTGAACAGGCCGATGCAATGGCGCGACATCGTTATCCTGCTGCGGGCGACACAGCAGTGGGCTCCGATCATCATCGAGGAGCTGCAAGCGGCAGGCATTCCCGCTTATGCGGAGCTTAGCAGCGGTTACTTCGATGCAACGGAGGTGGAGACGATGCTCTCCATGCTGCGGGTCATCGACAATCCGTATCAGGATATTCCGCTGGCCGCCGCGCTTCGATCGCCGCTCTTCTCGCTTCAGGCGGAGGAGCTAGCGAACATCCGCATCCCATCTCCTGGCTCCACTTATTACGACGCGGTTCTTCGGGCGGCTGTTGACGGCCGTCTGGATGAAGAAACGAGACGCAAGCTGAATGGCTTCCTTATTCGTCTTGATAGGTGGCGCAATGAAGCGAGACAAGGTTCGCTGGCGGATTTGTTATGGGATATTTATCGGGAGACCGGCTACTTTGATTTTGTCGGCGGCTTGCCGGGAGGCGTTCAGCGCCAAGCAAACCTGCGAGCGCTCCATGACCGCGCGCGCCAATATGAGGCGACTTCATTCCGTGGTCTGTTCCGTTTCCTCCGTTTCATCGAACGAATGAGGGACAGCGGCGGCGACTTAGGTACGGCAAGAGCGCTCGGCGAACAGGAAGACGTCGTTAGAATTATGTCCATTCATAAGAGTAAAGGGCTTGAATTCCCGATCGTATTCGTTGCGGGGCTTGGGAAGATGTTCAATCAGCAAGATATTCGCAGCTCTTTCCTCATGCATAAGCAGCTTGGCTTCGGCCCTCGTGTCGTCGATACAGAGCTGCGCATCAGCTACCCGTCATTATCGTATCTGTCCATTAGACGTACGATGCGCATGGAGATGCTGGCGGAAGAAATGCGTATTCTGTACGTCGCCTTAACGCGTCCGAAGGAGAAAATGTTTCTTGTCGGCACCGTATCAGACGCCGAAGCCAAGCTTAAGCGCTGGCTGACCTCTGTAGATGCGCAAGGACAGTTATCCGATTTCCGAATCGCTTCGGCTCGTTCGTTCATGGATTGGTTAGGTCCGCTTGCAGCAAGCCAGATGCAGTTATCGTTATCGGATGCTGAGGATGACCGCCACGCTCCCGTACTGGAATGGAGGAGCGGTATCGTTCCAGCGTCGATGCTCGTCATGGAAGCGGCAGCTGCTGCCGAACAACATGAGCTGGATGCGGAGAAGGAAGAACGGCTGCAAGCTGTAGCCTCGCTCGCCCTGCTTGAGGACGCGGCAGTCGATGAGCAGCTTCGCAGCCGCTTGGAGTGGGTGTATCCGCACCAAGAAGCTTCAAGAATCGCTGCAAAGACGTCGGTGACTGAGATGAAACGTCTGTATGCAGAAATGCCTGAAGAAGCGGCCGCCGACCATCATACATGGGAAGAAGGACACCCGCAATCGGGATCAGACAGCCAACCATCATCGCAGGTTAGTCAGGGTTCTGAGAACGCCAGCGGCAGCTATACGTTCAGGCTTCGCAGGCCCGCCTTCATGGAGGAAATCGCCTTAACCGCAGCAGAGAAAGGTTCGGCGAACCATCTGCTTATGCAGCATGTGTCGCTCACAGCGCAAGCAGATCGGCAGCAGCTACAAGACACGCTCGATGCGATGATTGAAAAGCGCTTATTATCAGTAAAGCATGCGGAAGCAATTGATTTGGATGCTGTAGCGGCATTCTTTAAGAGCAAGCTTGGTGAAAGGCTTCGCCGCGCGCAGTGGGTTAGACGAGAGGTTCCGTTCAGCTGCATGTTCCCGGCGAATCGCGTCTATCCGGGATCTGGAGAAACGCTTGCGGCTGAGCCGATATTGATCCAAGGCGTTATCGACTGCTTATTCGAAGATGAAGACGGTGTTGTCCTGCTTGATTACAAGACTGACCGCATCTACATGCAGGACTGGGATCTTGCTGCGGAGCGTCACCGCTTCCAGCTTGAGCTGTATGCTGAAGCGATTGAGGCGGTATTGGGAAGACGTATTGACGAAAGCTATGTATTTTTCTTCGATGGCGGCACATCCGTTAGGATTAGGGGTTAGAGGTTCGAGGTTAACAGTGAAAAGGAGTGCTGAAGCAATGGAGAAGCAGAACGCGGGCAAACGTCCAATCGCATTGCCCATTACGCTTGTCCTGCTCGTATTCAGCTTGATCGGCAACGTGTTTTTATATTCACAATATTTGCAGAACAAGCAGCAGAACAATTACGAGTTTGGACAGACAGTTGTTGAGAAGCTGACGGAATCACGGTTATACGCGCAAGAAATGATGAAAGTGATTGATTGGCTAGCACAGAGCACCACGCAAGCCGACCGTTACGAACTTGCCTATCAGATCGGCCGGTCAGCTGCGCTTGGCTATTCGGTCAGCGAGCTGATGACAGAAGCGGGACGACTGTCTGAGTCTGATGCCGCAAGCGGCGCAGAGGAAGCGGAAGCCTATGTCAACGCAGCGGCTGCCAAGCTGACGGGAATTGCTCATCAGGAAGGAAAGTTAAGCGATAATGATCAAGAGCAGCTTATCGCGCTGAAGGCTGATTTCGAGGAGATGGAGCAAGCGCTTGGCGGCTTCAATTACTCGATCGGCGAGAATCGGACTGCGTCGATTCGGCTTGCAAGCGGTCTTGAATGGCTGGATATCGCAAAGAAAATGGAGCAAGTAATCAAGCAGCAATAAATCAAAATCGACACCTTCTTTGCACCGTTTTCACGTTGGATTGGACGAAGACTCTATTTTTCGTTATGATAGTAGAGTAAATACGGTCGCAAAGGGGTGAATTCAAATGGATTGTCTTTTTTGCAAAATCGTTGAAGGAACAATTCCGTCGACGAAAGTGTATGAAAGCGACTCAGTTCTTGCATTCCGCGATATCGCACCTGCAGCGCCCGTACATATAATAATCATTCCGAAGAAGCATATTGCGACGATGAATGACGTTACCGGAGAAGACGATGCCGTGATTGCGGAAGTATTCAAGGCTGCCCGCTTCATTGCGAAGGAGCTAGGAATAGCGGAGTCTGGCTATCGGTTAATTAACAACGTAAACGCAGACGGCGGTCAGACCTTTTTTCATCTTCATGTCCATCTGTTAGGCGGCAAGAATGTTGGCCCATTATTGGCAGATAACCAAAGTTGACTTTCGCTTTTGGTTTGACATATAATGAAATTTGATAAACCGTGTTATAAGCTCTGGACGGTCTGTTTCGGAGGGAGGGAAAACTGGTGTCTGAAACTAAAGTTCGTAAAAACGAAACTATTGATGCTGCGCTTCGCCGCTTTAAACGTTCCATCGCTAAAGATGGTGTTTTAGCTGAGGTGAAGAAACGCAAGCATTATGAAAAGCCAAGCGTGAAGCGCAAGAAGAAGTCCGAGGCTGCGCGTAAGAGAAAGTTTTAGGAGGATCCTTCCACAATGAACCTGAGCGAAAGATTGAACGACGATATGAAGCAAGCGATGAAGGATAAGGACAAGTTTAAGTTGTCCACAATTCGTATGATGCGTGCGGCAATGAAAAACTTGGAGATCGATCTTAAGCGCCCTTTGGAAGATACCGAAGTGCTTGATATATTAAGTCGTGAGATCAAACAACGTAAAGATTCCCTCCAAGAATTTAAGAAGGCCGGCCGTGACGATCTCGTTACGGATCTTGCAGCGGAAATTGAAATTATTAGTCAATACCTTCCCGAGCAGCTGACTGAAGAAGAGATTAAAGCGATTGTAACGCAGACCATCCAGGAACTCGGTGCTTCTTCCAAAGCCGACATGGGGAAAGTTATGGGCGCTCTTTTGCCAAAAACAAAAGGACGTGCTGACGGTAAACTAGTAAATCAGTTTGTACAGCAATTTCTGCAATAACGATATGTTCGGACTGCAAACACCCCTTAACCGGGGTGTTTTTTGCTATGGGTATGTTTTTGTTTGAAACAATTTCGTCACAATTTCGTAGTAGGGAATACGACAATGAAAAGGGGGTAGCCTTATCTTGTACAATTCGAAGTGGCGCAACAAGGCGGTCCGCGTTTCAATATTAACGCTGCTGCTGACTGTACTGATAGCCGGCATGTTGCCGTTGTTGACGGAAACAGCGCAAGCGGATACGACGTCTCCTATCGGTCCTGCTGTCTACATCGTACCGGTCAAGCAGACTGTGGAGTCAGGACTTCAGTCTTTTCTAGAAAGGGCTTACAAGGAAGCAGAGGAAGCAAATGCCGAGCATATCATCCTCGTAGTTAACACTTTAGGCGGTAAAGTCGTTAATGCGGAGCAGATCGGGCATATGATTCGGTCAAGCGATATTCCGACAACCGCTTTCGTAGAAGGGAAAGCGGTATCGGCCGGGACCTATATCGCGCTGAATGCGGAGCATATCGTGATGCAGCCAGGCAGCACGATTGGCGCAGCGGCAGTCGTGAACGGTTCAGGCGAGCTGATCGACAATCCGAAGACGGTATCGTTCTGGGTGAAGGAAATGATGGAATCGGCCGAGCTGAATGGACGGGATGGCGATATTGCGGCGGCAATGGTCGATCCGAATGTCGAGTTGAAGCTGACAGACAAGATCGGCAGAGACAAGCTCAAAGGAAATATCCTTACGTTGTCGGCAAGCGAAGCGGCAGTGGTTGGTTATTCCGATTACACGGCAAGCTCAGTGAATGACGTTGTTGAGTGGTTGCAACTGGATGGAAGAACACTTGTAGAAGTGAACCCTTCTTTAGCTGAAAATGTCGCAAGATGGTTAGTTAATCCGATTGTGATGACTATTCTGCTTCTGCTTGGCATTGCGGGCATCGTTATCGAGTTGCTCATGCCTGGTTTCGGGGTACCGGGGATAGTCGGCTTGCTAGGCTTCGGACTTTACTTCTTCGGCCATTATGTAGCAGGCTTCGCCGGGATCGAATCCGTCGTGCTGTTCATAGTCGGCATCGCGCTGCTCGTTATCGAAATTTTCGTGCCGAGCTTCGGTATTCTTGGCCTGTTAGGAACGGCAGCTCTAATTACAGGCGTAGTTATTGCGGCTTCCGATCCAATGACCGCTTTCATCTCCATCGTCGTCGCACTTGTGGCGGCTGTCCTCGTTATTGCTTTTGTGGTGAAGAGGTATAAGACCAAAGGCATTTGGAATAAGTTTATTTTGCGCGACAAGCTGACAACGGAAGACGGTTATGTATCGGCTGACGCGAAGGACTCTTTGCTGGGGCTTGAGGGCATTACAGTAACACCGCTGCGGCCGTCAGGTACGATCGTGATCGGCGATAGTCGCGTTGATGTCGTTACAGCTGGAGAATTCATTCCTGCTGACCGCAAAGTTAAAGTTGTAAAAGCAGAGGGCACATGGGTTGTTGTTAAAGAATGGATAGAGTAAGCTGTCTCTAACTGCTCAAATTCGAATTGGAGGTTGAATACATGACACTTGATCCTGTTGTATCGTTCTTGATTATTGCAGTTGTCGTTATCGTCTTGTTATCTGTTTTTCTAAGCTTCTTCCCGATTATGCTGTGGATATCCGCACTCGCTTCGGGCGTGCGAATCGGCATTATTACGCTCGTCGCTATGCGTCTGCGGCGCGTTGTTCCGAGCCGGATCGTCAATCCGCTCATTAAGGCGACGAAAGCAGGGCTAGGCCTTAATATTAATCAGTTAGAGAGTCACTTCCTCGCGGGGGGCAATGTAGACCGCGTCGTGAACGCCCTAATCGCAGCGCAGCGTGCCAATATTCCGTTAATATTCGAACGGGCGGCAGCCATTGACCTTGCGGGCCGCGATGTGCTACAAGCGGTTCAAATGAGCGTTAATCCGCGCGTCATTGAGACGCCTATCGTTGCAGCCGTAGCTAAGGACGGTATTGAAGTGAAGGTTAAAGCCAGAGTGACCGTTCGGGCCAACATTGATCGACTTGTCGGCGGTGCGGGTGAGGAAACGATTATCGCCCGTGTCGGCGAAGGTATCGTAACGACGGTAGGCTCGTCGAATTCCCATAAGGACGTATTGGAAAATCCGGATATGATCTCGCGAACGGTGCTTGGCAAAGGACTTGACGCGGGTACGGCGTTCGAAATTTTATCCATCGATATCGCGGACGTGGACGTTGGCAAAAACATCGGCGCTCATTTGCAAACCGAGCAAGCCGAGGCCGACAAGAAGATCGCCCAAGCGAAGGCGGAAGAGCGGCGTGCAATGGCAGTTGCGCAGGAGCAGGAGAACAAAGCGAAGGTCGTCGAGATGGAGGCGCGTGTCGTCGAATCCGAATCGCAGGTTCCTTTGGCAATGGCGGAGGCGCTGCGCAGCGGCAAGATCGGCGTTATGGACTACATGAACCTAAAAAATATCGAGGCCGATACGCAAATGCGCAGTTCGATCAGCAAGACAGACGGGCCGGCAGACGGCAAGGACGGCCGTTAAGAGATGCAACTATTCCAATTCCTGCTCGATAACATCGTTGCGGTAGTCGTTGTATTAGGCTTCGTAGCGACGTTTATGGGCAAGGCGAAGGAGAAGCGAAAGCCGAGGCAAACGGCCAGCTTCGGCGGACAGCCGGCATCTAACCATGCCGAGGAGCTCCAGGAAGAGCGCAGGCGTCAGATCGAGGCACAGCACGCATCGATAGAGAGAGAGCGTCAGAGCGCCCGTGAGGCTGATTTGGAGCAGGGGCGACGTTTGGCTGAGCGCAAGGCGCGAGAAGAGGCTAGGCGGGCGTCAGAGGCCTCTAGAGCGTCTCGCGCCAATATGGCGCAACGTTCACCGCAGATAAGCGGCGATGCAAAGCAGGAATTGCGAGCGGAGGATATCAGACGGGCGGTTATATGGTCGGAAATATTAGGCCCGCCGCGCGCGAAGCGTTCCTTCCGCAAGTAGTCATATGATTATACGAGAACGGCTAAGTGAGGCAAGAATGCCTTGCTTACCGTTCTTTTTGTTGTGTCTTAAAGGCTTCATATTTCCAGTCCGCCGAGCATATTTTTAAAAGATCATCGTGTAATCGAAGCGGGTTTGGCCTTTTACAACAAGAGGGCTGAGGGATAGATCATATCGAGGGGGCATGGAACGAACAATGAGTCGCTTGAAAAAAAGATTTCGCAAACTAACAGCCGATCTGCTTGATATGCCTCAGGACGTCGTCTACGACCTTCCCCGCCTGACTATGATCGGGGATCGCCAACTATATATCGAGAATCATCGGGGAGTCGTCCATTTTTCCACGGATCGCCTGCGTCTCGCTCTCACGAAGGGAGAACTGGAGGTAACGGGCAGCGATCTGGTTATTCGGACGATCTGGACAGAGGAAGTGTTCATCGAAGGTCAAATAGCTAATATCCAATTAATTCCGTGACTGAGGGCTGCAGATAAGCATGCATCTCTTTGCGTGACTTAGGACATGGAAGACGAACGAGGAGGGGAAAGCAGTGAAATTGCAGAGCACACCGTGGATGAAAGGAATCGTGACGGTTCATATCAGAGGCGGCAAGCCTGAACAGCTTGTCAATAAAGCGTTGACCGGGGGACTCGAACTGTCTTCCATACGGTGGACGAGCGGGGGCTTGCTTCAATTTGAGGTATCCGTGAGCGACTATTTCAAACTTCGCGCGTATTTAAAAGAGACAGGCTGCCGCGCGCATGTGGTTCGGCGGAAAGGATTGCCGTTCTGGCTTGTGAAAGCGGAGAAGCGATTGCTGTTCACAACGGGTATTGTTTTGTTTCTCGTTATTATTTTCTTATTGTCATCGCTCGTCTGGAGTGTCGAAGTGAAAGGCAACGTGAAGCTCACGGAAGAGCAGATACGCGTAGTTGCCAAGCAAGAGGGGCTTTATCCGCTGCAATGGTCGTTCAAGCTTGCTGATGCCGACGTATTGTCCAAGCGTCTCGTTACGAAGCTGCCGGGGACGTCGTGGATCGGCGTAGAGAGGAAAGGGACAAAGGTCGTCATCCAAGTCGTAGAATCGACGTCGCCTGACCTGCCGGAGCTGCAGAGCCCGCGTCATCTGATCGCATCTGCCGATGCGGTCGTTACGCAAATTATTGCCGAGAGAGGCAGACCTGTCGTGAAGAAAAATGCGTTCGTCAGAAAAGGACAAACACTGATATCGGGAACGATCGGCAATGAAACGCACTCTCAGACCGTCGTCGCCGAAGGCGTAGTCAGAGGGCTCGTCTGGTACCAATTCGACATTGCCGCTCCGCTTACACAGAAGGCCAAGGTATACACAGGAGAGAAAAAAACGAAGTGGCATCTTGTGCTTGGTTCGCGTGCTCTGCAAGTCAGCGGGTTCGGCAGTCATGAATACGAGCAATCGGAAACGATTCGCGTGGAGGAGAAGACAGCGTGGCGTCATTGGACGCTTCCGATCGGGCGTTTGAAGGAAACGGTCATGGAGACGGAAATCCAGGAAAGAGAGCTAACAGAAGCTGACGCTCGAAGCATTGGATTGATGGAAGCGAAGGCTGCGGCCATTGATAAAGCGGGAGCGGATGCCGTCATTGTGGACGAAAAGGTTTTGCATGAAAAGACAGACAATGGTAAAGTTTATATGAAAGTTGTTTTTGAAGTCGAGCAATCTATCGTAACCGAAATGCCATTAGTTCAATTACAGGGAGATTGAGAATTGTTGCAAATGGAGACGAAGTCAGTAAAGATCCCGCTTGGTAACGCGGCGGAAGGGTTAGCCGTATTCGGCCCTCAAGATAAGTATTTGCGCATGGTGCAGCAACAGGTTGAATCGTCTATTTCTTCACGGGAAGCAGAAATTGTCATAACCGGCCCATCTGCGGAGGTTGACTCCTTAGAACAATTGTACCAGGTGCTGCTGCAGCTCGTTCGCGGCGGATATACACCGTCGGAGCGCGACGTATCCTATGCGCTGGATTTGGCAAGATCGATGCAGGCAGAAGAGCTGCTCGATTTGTTCAAAGCGGAAATTACGACCACGTTTAAAGGCAGGCCGATCCGGGTTAAAACCATTGGTCAGCGCCATTATGTCAAGTTGATTCGCAAACGCGATATTGTGTTTGGCATAGGCCCAGCCGGCACCGGTAAGACATATCTCGCCGTTGTGCTTGCGGTAGCAGCACTTAAGGAAGGCTCCGTGAAGCGCATCGTGCTTACGCGTCCAGCCGTTGAAGCGGGAGAGAACCTTGGTTTCCTGCCTGGCGATTTGCAGGAGAAGGTCGACCCGTATTTGCGTCCGCTATACGATGCGCTGCATGATGTGCTAGGTCCTGATCAGACGGTGAAGGCGCTTGAGCGGGGCTCTATCGAAATAGCGCCGCTTGCCTATATGCGCGGACGTACGCTTGACGATTCCTTTATTATTTTGGATGAAGCCCAGAATACGACGCCGGAGCAGATGAAGATGTTTCTAACGAGGCTCGGCTTTGGGTCGAAGATGGTTATTACAGGCGATGTAACGCAAATCGATTTGCCTAGAGGCAAAAACTCCGGTCTGATCGAAGCGCGTCGAATCTTGCAAGGCATCGAAGAGATCGGCTTCATGATCTTCTCCGAACAAGATGTCGTGCGTCATACTTTAGTTCAGAAAATCATTGTTGCCTATAATACAGATGCTGAGAACAGAACCTAGAAAGGACTGTGCTGCATGAACCAAACGCAAGCGGATAAGCAGCAAAGCAGCTCGCAGTCGCTTGGATCGGCTCGCTGGAAGCAGAGCCCGGCCGTACAATGGATACTGCTTTGTTTGTTCGTCCTGCTGTTTTACTTCAGCTTATCGCCCTATTTGGTTCCGGAAACTTATGATATTCATGAAGGCGCCGTAAGCGAAAAAGATATTAAAGCACCGTTCCAAATTAAGGACGAGAAAGCGACACGCCAAGCGGAGGAAGACGCGGCAGAGCGAATCGAGACAACCTACTCGATCGTTGCGCTTCGCAATGAAGTGCTTGTCGAGCAAATTCTTTT
Organism: Paenibacillus sp. YIM B09110; assembly: GCF_037167145.1. Lineage (NCBI taxonomy): Bacteria > Bacillati > Bacillota > Bacilli > Caryophanales > Paenibacillaceae > Paenibacillus > Paenibacillus sp. YIM B09110. The sequence continues at coordinate 96,101 of NZ_JBANSP010000011.1, forward strand.
TCGAATTGAGCAACTGAACGCGGATGACCAGGTAACGACGCAGAATAAGATCGAAATATATCGCAACGAAATTCCGGGCCGTTACTCCGCTTATATTGACAATTTCATTAAGGCGAATAAAGGCAAGGGCACGTATAACGACGGGCTGTTAGAGGAAATGTCGATGATCGCCAAGGATCAGCAATATACGATTCCGGAAGAAGCATTCTACAAGATGCCGAATCTGACGTCCGAAGAGCTGACCGAAATGCGGGTCGTTGCTCGAGATATTGTGCGCAAGCTGACCGTCGAACAGCTTCGCGAAGCCGAGACGGCACGTACGCAGGTAGCCGAGCTTGTCAATGCGAGTCCGCTGGCGAATCGGACAAGTCGTGAAATTGTTCAAGAGGTTGCGCGCTTCGCCATTATGCCGAATAAGTTTCTTGACAAGCAGGCGACGGATGATGCAAAGGCGCTGGCAAAGCAGAATACGCCGCCTGTCATCATTAAGGAAGGCGATCTAATCGTCAAGCGCGGACAGACGATTACGCCTGATCTGTATCAGCTCCTCGTCGATTCGTCCTTGCTGCAGGATAAGAAAAACTATTGGCCGCAGCTTGGATTATTGATGATGTCGATTATGTTCACTGTGCTGCTATATGCTTACTTGCACAACTCCGGCAGCATTAACGGCATAAAGCCGAAGTACAATAATTCGCAGTTGCTTATGCTATGGCTTGTGTTCCTTATTAACATTATTACGATTCAGATCGTGGCGCTTACGCAGACTGATTCGGCTTCGTATGTCGGCTTCCTCGCCCCGGCGGCGATGGGAACGATGCTCATTACGCTGCTGCTGGATATACACCTGGCGATCGTGAGTTCTTTCCTGTTCGCGATTATGGGCAGTATTATTCTGAATACGTCGCAACATCAAATATTCGATTTCGAATACGGCTTCTTCATCATCGCCGTTTCGTTCGCCGCAATCTTCTCGATTCATCGCGCCAGTCAGCGCTCGACGATCTTGAAGGCCGGCATTATGGTCAGCTTGTTCGGCTCGTTGTCGGTTATCGCGATGCTCCTGCTTAACGAGCAGCTCGACCGTATGCCGTTCATCTATTCAGTCGCGTTCGCGTTCGCGAGCGGTCTTGTTACAGCGGTGCTCGTTATCGGTCTGATGCCATTCTTCGAGATTACGTTCGGTATTCTATCGGCACTCAAGCTCGTTGAACTATCGAATCCGAATCATCCGCTGCTGCGCAAGCTCCTTACCGAGACGCCTGGTACTTACCATCATAGCGTAATGGTCGGCAACTTGTCCGAGGCGGCGGCGGAAGCGATTGGCGCAGACGGCTTATTATGCAGAGTGGGCTCATTCTACCACGACATAGGGAAGACGAAGCGACCGAACTATTTCATCGAGAATCAGACCAATATCGAGAATCCGCATGATACGATCGATCCGAAGCTGAGCAAGTCGATAATTGTGGCGCATGCCAGAGATGGCGTTGATCTGCTAAAAGGACATAATATTCCTAAGCCGATCCGCGATATTGCCGAACAGCATCACGGTACGACATCGCTTAAATACTTTTATCACAAAGCATATAAGCAGGCGGAGGAGCAAGGCATCGAACCGACATTTACCGAGGATGACTTCCGATATCCGGGGCCGAAAGCGCAATCGAAGGAAGCGGCAGTTGTCGGAATTGCGGATTGCGTAGAAGCGGCAGTAAGAAGCTTGCGCAACCCGACGGTTGAGCATATTGAAGCGATGATTCACAAAATAATTAAAAGCAGACTTGATGATAATCAGTACAACGAGTGCGATCTGACGCTGAAGGAATTGGACAAGATTGCGCAATCGCTTAAGGAAAGCGTTATTGGCATCTTCCACTCGCGGATTGAGTATCCCGAAGATGTGAAATCAAAGGAGCGTTTGTCATGAGCTTGCAGCTCGATTGGAGCAATGAGCAACAGAAGGTAGATATTCCGGAAGTTTGGATTGGCAGGCTGGAGCAGTTGCTTCGCATTGCAGGCGAGAAGGAAGGCGTCACAGGAGGCGAGGTCACGCTCACTTTCACGGACGATGAGGAAATTCATAAGCTGAATCTTGAATACCGCAATATCGACCGTCCGACCGATGTGCTTTCATTCGCGATGCAGGACGACGGTGTGGACGAGCTTAACATTATTTTTGAAGTGGAATCGGAGGATGAAGTGGATCCGATATCCGGCATGCTTGGCGATATCATTATATCGGCCGAGACGGCTTTGCGCCAAAGCGAAGAGTATGGCCACTCCCTTGAGCGGGAGATCGGCTTCCTATTCGTTCACGGCTTCCTGCACTTGATCGGTTACGATCATCAGGATGAGGCAAGTGAAGCAGAAATGACGGCAAAGCAGGAAGCTGTGCTTCAACAAGCTGGCTTGTCACGCTAATGCGCAAGTTCCTCCATAGCTTATCGGTTGCGAATGCAGGCATTCGGTTTGCCATTCGGACGCAATTGCATATGAGAATCCATCTAATTGCCGCGGCGCTAGCTTGCGGCATTGGTTTATTGGTGTCATTGCCGCGTGGAGACTGGGCGATCCTCATCTTAACGATCGCGCTCGTCATCTCCGCGGAAATGGTTAACACAGCAATCGAACAGGCAGTGAACCTAGCCAGCCCCGATATACATCCAATCGCCAAAGCGGCGAAGGATGTCGCGGCTGGCGCTGTTCTTCTTGCGGCTATTGCGGCAGTTGTAATTGGGTTGCTCTTATTAGGTCCGCCGTTGTGGCGGCTTTGCTTTGACGTATAGGAAAGTATATGAGTTTGCTCATACTTTCACTATACGTTTCGACGAAACGATGGCGTCTATAGAAAGGATGCCATCAGGCGTTTCTTCTTAGAATATAAGATTGCCGCATGGATAATAGACGCAATGATATTGCAGGAGGTATGGTACAATGAATTACGAAGGTTTATCGGAAGCCAATACGTCGTTGCTTCACTCGGCTAAGGAAGCGATGGAACGCGCTTATGTGCCTTATTCGAACTTCCAAGTCGGAGCGGCTTTGCTAGACGACGAGGGCCATGTTCATTATGGCTGCAATGTCGAGAATGCTGCATATGGACCTACTAACTGTGCGGAACGTACTGCGCTGTTCCGTGCTGTCGCAGACGGGAAGCGACCAGGCCAATTCAAGGCGATAGCGGTCATTGGTAACACGGATGGACCGATTGCGCCATGCGGTGTATGCCGACAGGTGCTTGTAGAATTATGCTCACCGGATATGCCGGTTATTATGGGCAATATGAATGGAAAGTGGACGGTGTCGACCGTCTCTGCCCTATTGCCAGGGGCGTTCACGCCTGCTTCACTAGAGAAAGGGGAAAGCTAGAGCCTATTATGAATCAACAATCATCCAACAACCGCGGGGACGGCAAAGGAAAGTTCCGTTCCGGCTTCGTAGCTATTATCGGACGGCCAAATGTCGGCAAGTCGACCCTGATGAATCATCTGATTGGTCAGAAGATCGCTATCATGTCCGACAAACCTCAAACGACACGCAACAAAATTCACGGGGTTTATACTACGAATGATACGCAGATCGTATTCCTCGATACGCCGGGTATCCATAAGCCGCAATCAAAGCTAGGCAATTATATGATGGCCACGGCGGAGAGCGCGCTGAAGGAAGTGGAAGCGGCTTTATTTCTGATCGATGCTTCAGAAGGGCTTGGAGGCGGCGATCGCTTCATTATCGAGCAGCTTAAGAAGGTAAAGACGCCGGTATTCCTCGTAATGAACAAGATCGATAAAGTGCTTCCTGAACAGCTTCTGCCTATGATTACGCAATATAATGAGCTGTTCGACTTTGCTGAAATCATTCCGATCTCTGCACTGCAAGGAAATAACGTGAGCACGTTGATCGAACAATTGTCGCGCTATATGCCGGAAGGACCGCAATACTATCCTGCCGATCAGATCACGGATCATCCTGAGCAATTCGTTGTCTCGGAGCTTATCCGCGAGAAAATATTGCATATGACACGAGAAGAAATTCCGCATTCCATTGCCGTAACGATTGAAGATATGAAGGTGCAGGACAATGGCGTCGTCTATATCGGAGCCGTCATTTTCGTTGAACGTGATTCCCAAAAGGGGATTATTATCGGCAAGCGAGGGGAGCTGCTGAAGGAAGTCGGCAAGCAAGCTCGCAAAGACATTGAAGCGCTGCTGGGCTCGCGCACATTCCTTGAGTTATGGGTGAAGGTGAAGAAGGATTGGCGCAATCAGGAGCGAATTCTTAAAGATCTCGGCTTCAGGCATGATTGATCTTTGCTGACGTAATTTGCTAAGGATAGACCTCGTTTCTTTATCGCATCCTAATACCGTCTGGAGCAGCATTTCCGACACGGAAAGGGATGGATACGAATGCGAGATTTTTCGTGGAAGTATTTTACGTTGACCGGGGATGTCGAATCCTTCATGCTGTACAAAGAAATGGATCAAATGGGCGTCTTGGAACAGGATGGCGCGTTAGCTGGAGAAAACGACGATTATGCCATGATGGAATTAGAGGATAGCTCCAGCTAGCAGCAGCTTGAGACAAAGCATCATTTCAATTGCGAACAAATGCGCTTACGCCGATATGGGACGGTGTAAGCCATTTACGCTTTAAGGGGAAATAATATGCTGTATCGAGTGGAAGGAATCGTTATCCGCAGCATGGATTACGGTGAAGGCAATAAGATCGTAACGCTGCTGACGAATACGAATGGCAAGGCCGGTGTCCTTATTCGCGGCGCCAAGAAGGTGAAGAGCAAGCACGGTTCGCTTGCGCAGCCTTTTACATATGGAGAATTTGTATACTTTCGCACGAGCGGTCTCGGAACGCTTAATCATGGTGAGATCATTGAATCTCACCATCTTTTGCGTGAGCAATTAGATAAAACGGCTTATGCAGCTTATATTGTCGAGCTGACGGACCGCGCGCTGCAGGATGATGAGGTCGGCAGCTATCATTTTGAGCAGTTGAAGGCTTGCTTGTCAGCGCTAGAGCAGGGCAAGGACTTGCAGATCGTGTCGCATCTGTATGAGATGCGGATGCTTGACTCAGCAGGCTATGCGCCCGAGTTCGACCAATGCGTGCATTGCGGCAATGTCGTTGGACCGTTTCGGTTATCGCCTTATGCTGGCGGCGTATTATGTTCAAGATGTACAGGCAAAGATCCTTTTGCCATGCCGCTTAGCGAAGGGGCATATAAATTGCTGAAGTTATTTCGCAGATTGGATATGCGCAGGCTTGGCCAGATCCAAGTAAGACCGGAGACGAAGGCAGAGCTGAAGCTTTGCATGCGCAAATTAATGGACACACATATGAGTTTGCAGCTTAAGTCGCGAGGCTTTCTCGATCAGCTTGATAAGCTTAGTCCGCCTGAGTAGCGACTCCGTCTAGAGACCGAGAGAGGGCTACTGCTGTCGATGGTTACATACAGCTGATCCATGCAGTATGCTTGATGATGTTGGTTGGCTATATACAAATGATGGAGGGAATGACACTATGTCAGCAAAACAAAGCAGACTTGGCTTCGTTGTCGCGGGCTTGCTGCTCGGCATTCTAGTCGCTTCGATCGATAACACAATCGTATCGACGGCGATGGCGACAATCGTGTCCGACCTTGGCGGTCTGGACAAATATGTGTGGGTAACTTCTGCTTATCTTGTCACTGAAATGGCAGGTATGCCTATTTTCGGCAAGCTGTCGGATATGTACGGGCGGAAACGGTTTTTCGTACTCGGCATATCTTTATTTTTGATTGGTTCCGTATTATGCGGAACGGCTGAATCGATTACACAGCTTACGATTTATCGCGCGATTCAAGGGATTGGCGGCGGCGCGATGATGCCGATCGCGTTCGCAATCGTATTCGATATTTTCCCGCCGGAGAAACGCGGGAAAATGGGCGGTCTCTTCGGTGCTGTATTCGGCACGTCCAGCTTGTTCGGTCCGCTTGCCGGCGCTTATCTGACGGAGTATGTGAATTGGCGCTGGATTTTCTACATTAACGTACCTATCGGTCTTGTTGCATTGGCATTCATTATTATTTATTACAAAGAGTCGTTGTCGCATGCTAAGCAAGTGATCGACTGGTGGGGCGCATCGACTCTGGTCGGCTCGATCGTCTGCTTAATGTTTGCCCTAGAGCTGGGCGGCGCGGAATTTGCTTGGGATTCTGTTCAAATTATAGGTCTCTTTGCAGGCTTTGCCGCTTTGTTAATCGCCTTCTTCTTCGTCGAAACAAAAGCGCAGGAACCGATTATTGCGTTCAGCATGTTCAAGAAAAGGCTGTTTGCCAGCAGTACCGGAGCAGGCTTATTCTACGGTGCAGCCTTCATTACGGCGGCGCTCTATATTCCGATGTTCGTTCAAGGTGTATTCGGAGGCACGGCCGTCAATGCAGGCTTAACGCTGCTGCCGATGACACTAGGCTCGGTATTCGCAGCGCAGCTTGGCGGTTTTCTTGCCAATAAGATTTCGTACCGCAGCGTCATGACGTTATCGGCGGTCATCTTTATTACTGGCATTATACTGTTATCGACAATTACGCCTGATACGACCCGTTTCTTATTGTCGGTTTATATGTTCATTACCGGCTTTGGTATCGGCTTCTCCTTCTCCGTTCTTGGCATGTCGTCGATTCATGACTTCGATATGCGTCAGCGGGGAAGCGCAACATCGACGATGTCGTTCGTTCGCTCCCTTGGCATGACGGTCGGCATCACGATCTTCGGCATCATTCAGCGCAATCATTTTACGAGCGGCATGGCCGATGCGTTCGCAGGCAGTGAAGGAAGCGGAGGTGGGGCGCCTATGACGGATAACGCACGCGAATTGCTTTCTCCGGAGAAGCGCGCAGAAATTCCAGCTCCGGTCATGGATAAGATCGTGGCTGCATTATCGGAATCGGTTTCGGTCACATTCCTATGGTCCATCGTACCTGCCGGTCTTGCCTTCGTATGCGTCCTTATGATGGGCAATGCGGGCATGAAGGATCTGCTGGAGAAGCGTGTACATGGCAAAGCAGTCATAGCGTCCCATAACGATGATACTCGCAGTCATTAGGCTAAAAGCCATTTAGTTGACATTGCATGGCAAACCGAATACAATAGCTTAATATGTATATGGACTATGAAGGAAAAAGTAATCGTATTAATCGACATGTATAGCGAGCCGGGGATAGTGAAAGCCTGGACTAACGATGACGATGAAGAGGCATTCCGGAGTCTGAACGAACGAAAAGAGGGTTTGCTTCCCATATAAGCGAACCAAGTAGGGTGGAACCGCGGGATACAACTCTCGTCCCTACGTCTGGCAACAGGCGTAGAGGCGGGAGTTTTTTGTGATTCCAGCTACCCATCGCCTCTGCTGATGCCCAGCCACAGTCCGACAAAGGACAATAAACGAGGAAGAAGGAGACGGTTTTGATGAATTTTCAAGGTATGATATTGACGCTTCAACAATTTTGGGCAGAACAGAACTGCATTCTCGTTCAACCTTACGACACCGAGAAGGGTGCGGGTACGATGAACCCGATGACCTTCCTGCGATCGATCGGGCCAGAGCCATGGAACGTGGCCTATGTAGAGCCTTCGCGTCGTCCAGCAGACGGCCGTTATGGCGAGAATCCGAATCGGCTCTATCAGCATCACCAGTTTCAAGTGATCCTGAAGCCGTCGCCGGACAATATTCAAGAGCTTTATCTGGAGAGCTTGAAGCGTCTCGGCATCGATGCGCTAGATCACGATATTCGGTTCGTTGAGGACAATTGGGAATCGCCAACGCTTGGCGCTTGGGGACTTGGTTGGGAAGTATGGCTGGATGGCATGGAAATTACGCAATTTACGTACTTCCAACAAGTTGGCGGCATTGATGCTAATCCAGTTGCTGTAGAGATTACATACGGCATGGAGCGTCTTGCCTCCTATATTCAGGATAAAGAAAATGTGTTCGATTTGGAGTGGGTTGAAGGCGTTACTTACGGTGACGTGTTCAAGCAGCCGGAATTCGAGCATTCCAAATATACGTTCGAAACATCGGATTCGGCTATGCTGTTCACGCTGTTCAATATGTATGAGGAAGAAGCAAAGAAGACGATGGAGCAGAAGCTCGTATTCCCTGCATACGATTACGTGTTGAAATGCTCGCATACGTTCAATCTTCTTGATGCCCGCGGGGCAATCAGCGTAACGGAGAGAACTGGCTACATTACACGCGTCAGAAACTTGGCACGTTCATGCGCTGCGACTTATCTGGAGGAGAGAGAACGCCTCGGATTCCCGTTGCTGAAGAAAGGAGTGGAGCACAATGGCTAAAGATTTATTGCTGGAGATCGGACTTGAGGAAGTGCCGGCGCGTTTCGTGCGCGGTGCTATGAATCAGTTGAAGGATAAAATGGTCAAATGGCTCGCAGAATCGCGCATCTCGCACGGCGAGGTTGAGGCGTATGCGACTCCGCGCCGCTTAGCGCTGCTTATTCGCGATGTCGCCGAGAAGCAATCGGATATGAACGAGGAAGCGAAGGGACCTTCGCGAAAAATCGCGCAAGATGAGCAAGGAAACTGGAGCAAAGCGGCGCTTGGCTTCGCACGCAGCCAAGGCGTAGAGCCGGAGCAGCTTTATTTCCAAGAGCTTGCCAGTGTCGAGTATGTGTATGCTACGAAAAGCAGCATTGGATCGGATACGGCTGGCGTACTGCCTGAAGGTTTGCCAGCGCTAATTACTTCGATGTCATTCCCGAAAAACATGCGTTGGGGCGCCCATGAGCTTCGTTTCGTTCGTCCAATTCGCTGGTTAGTCGCATTGTTCGGATCAGAAGTCATTCCATTCGAAATTACAGGCGTGGCAACGGGCAACATTTCCCGCGGACATCGTTTTCTTGGCGGCGAGGCCGTTATCGAGGAAGCTGGTCAATACGCGGAGAAGCTTCGCGAGCAGCAAGTTATCGTTGATGTGGCCGAGAGAGAGAAGCTGATCGTTGCACAGATCGAAGAGCTTGCAGCGGAAAAAGGCTGGGAAATCGCCATTAAGGAAGACTTGCTGGAGGAAGTGCTGTTCCTCGTTGAAATTCCTAACGTATTGTTCGGCACATTCGATCCGGCATTCCTTAACATACCTCAGGAAGTGCTTATTACTTCGATGCGTGAGCATCAGCGCTACTTCCCCGTATTCAACAAGGAAGGCCAGCTTCAACCTAACTTCGTAACTGTGCGCAACGGCGACCGCAGATCGATTGAGCTTGTTGCAAAAGGTAATGAGAAGGTTCTTAGAGCTCGTCTATCCGATGCGAAGTTCTTCTATGCAGAGGATCATAAGCTTGAGATTGTTCAGGCGCTCTCAAAACTTGAAAATATCGTATATCACGAGGAGCTCGGCTCTGTTGCGGATAAAGTAAGAAGAATTCGTGCAACGGCCGACTTGCTGAGCAGCAAGCTCCAAACGGACAGCCAAACGGTGTCCGACGTCAGCCGCGCAGCGGATATTTGCAAATTCGACCTTGTTACGCAAATGGTCTATGAGTTCCCTGAGCTTCAAGGTATCATGGGCGAGGATTATGCTCGCAAGCTTGGCGAACGCGAAGCAGTAGCGAAAGCCATTAATGAGCACTACCAACCGCGTTTTGCCGGCGACCGAGCTCCATCGTCGCTCACAGGAGCAATCGTAAGCTTGGCAGATAAGATCGATACGATCGTTGGCTGCTTCTCGATTGGCATTATCCCAACCGGCTCGCAGGATCCGTATGCGCTGCGCAGACAAGCGGCGGGTATCGTCCAAATTATATTGTCGCATGGCTTGAAGCTGAAGCTTAGCGAGTTGTATGAAGCGGCTTTGTCCGTGCACGAAGCTCGCGGTTTGAAACGCAGCAGTGCAGACATCCGTAAAGACTTATCAGACTTCTTCGCGCTACGGATCAAAAACGTCTTGTCCGAGCAAGGGGTTCGCTACGACGTCGTTGATGCGGTTATGGCATCGGGCCTTGACGATCTAAGTTTAACGATTGAACGCGCAACGGTTATTCAATCGCTGGCTGCCGGCGAAGAACGTTCTGAATTCAAGCTGACTGTAGAAGCTTTCAACCGTGTATGCAATTTGGCTTCCAAAGCAACCGTATTCGAAGTGTCGGCTGCGCTATTCGCTGAATCGGCAGAGTCCGAGCTTTACGTTAAATGGAAAGAGCTGCACGCTGGCTTTGATGCTGCCGTTAAGGAAGGCAATATAGCGCAAGCGGTTCAACTGCTGTCTTCACTGAAACCAGCAATTGACGCATACTTCGACAATGTTATGGTTATGTCGCCTGAGGAAGCGGTTAAGAACAATCGATTGGCTACATTGGCTGCTATCGCAGGGGATGTATCTTCCATTGCTGACTTCTCGAAGTTAGTGTGGTAGCTTACCTGAAGCATATCAATCTGTTTGCCGCCGGAATTCCGGTATATTCGCATAGGGGATGATTGAATGTCTAATTCAACGGCAGAAGTAATCGTATATGTCATTTCTGACGCTGCTGGCGATACGGGTGAGCTTGTCGTTCGCGCAGCTATTGCTCAATTTCATCCGATTAACGCTGATATTCGCCGAGCGCCGTTTATTACCGACGAGCTTGCGTTGTTGCGTGTCATCGGACAAGCGAAGCAATGCGGGGCCATTGTGCTGTATACGCTGGTCATTCCCCAATTACGCGATAGCGTAAAGAAACTGGCTGATGAAGCGGGAGTTGTTGCGATCGATTTGCTCGGCTCCTTTATCGAGACGCTGGAAGAACGGACAGGAAGAAAGTCACGCCAAGAGCCGGGACTTAACCATGCGCTGGACGAGGATTATTTCCGTAAAGTAGAAGCGGTTGAGTTCGCGGTGAAGTATGACGATGCGCGCGATACCTCCGGCGTACGCAAAGCAGATATTGTACTGGTTGGCGTATCTAGAACTTCGAAAACGCCTTTGTCCATGTATCTGGCTCATCAAAAATTTAAAGTCGCCAACGTCCCGCTCGTTCCCGAAATTAAGCCGCCGGCGGAGCTATATACGATTCCAAAGCATAAAATTATCGGCTTGACGATCGGCGTGCCTTATTTGAACATAATCCGCAAGGAGCGCCTTAAAGCGCTGGGACTGCCAAATACGGCACCGTATGCCACAACGGATCGGATCGAGAAGGAAATGGCATACGCTGAAGATATTATGAATCAGCTGGGCTGTGTGATCATTGATGTCTCCCATCGGGCCGTTGAGGAAACAGCTAGTCTCATTATGGAGCAGGTCAGACTGACTTAGTCTCGTTGTTCATAGCAGCAGTATGCAGGATTTTTTCGTTATTTGCCGTATATAATAGTACAGTATAAATGTGAAAATCGAGAACGAGCGGTGATTCATGATAAAGGACAAGCCTAGGGCAGTTGTTGTCGATGCGGACGCTTGCCCGGTTAAGCAAGAAATCGCGGAAGCGACCAAATCTTTTCCCGTGCGCGTCCTGATGGTCGCATCCTATGATCATCGGCTGGAAGCGCAGCCGGGTATTGAAGTCGTGCAAGTGGACCGCAGCGACCAATCGGTGGACTTGTATATCGTTAACCATATTACGAACGGCGACATCGTCATTACTCAGGACTTCGGTCTCGCTTGCATAGCCATCGGCAGAGGCGCGATCGTATTGTCGCCTCGCGGCGAACAGTATACGAATGACAACATTGATTACTTGATGGAACGCCGTCATGAGCTTGCCAAACGGAGGCGAAGCGGGGGCAAGACGAAGGGGCCGAAAGCGATGAACGATGCCGATCGTGAGCGATTTCAACAAAAGTTGACAAAAGTTTTACGAATTGAGCAGGAGAAACATGACGCATAGCGAATATTATTTACGTGTTACTTAGGATGAAGGTGATGAACGATGACATTCGCAAAAATACCCGATGAGGTCATTAGCGAGATTTTGAAGCACAATGACATCGTGGAGACGGTCGGAAAATACGTTCATCTCACGAAGCACGGAAAATATATGAAGGGCTTATGTCCGTTCCATTCCGAGAAGACCCCCTCGTTCACCGTTACGCCCGAACGCCAAATCTTCTATTGCTACGGTTGCGGGAAAGGCGGCAATGTCATTCGTTTTCTTGAGGAGCTGGAGGGATATTCATTCCCCGAAGCTGCTCGGGCACTAGCGGAGGATGCCGGCATTGCAGTACCTGACAGCTGGAGCTCAGATGATGGCGGGAGCAATAACCCGGAGAACGCCGAGCGCGCCAAGCTAATCGAAGCGCATGAGCTTACAGCTAAGCTATATCATTACATGCTGAACAATTCGAAGCAGGGTGTAGAAGCAAAGCGTTATTTGCGCGAGCGGGGACTAAGCGATAAGCTGATTGATCACTTCATGATTGGCTTCGCGACGGACGAATGGGATCGATTAGCAGACTTCTTAGAGAAGCGCGGATTTGACCTGGCCTTGATGGAGAAGGGCGGATTGTTATCGGCAAAAACGGATGGAAGCGGCTATGTGGATCGTTTTCGTAATCGCATCATGTTTCCGATATGGGATAAAGACGGCAAAACGACCGCGTTTGCGGGGCGCATTATAGGCGATGGACAGCCGAAATACTTAAATTCCCCGGAGACAATGCTTTTTACGAAGAGCAGAATCGTATATAACTTGCATCATGCACGGACAGCAATTCGCAAGAGCAAGCAGGCTGTTATTTTTGAAGGTTATATGGATGTCATCAAGTCATGGAGCGCTGGCGTCAAGAACGGCATCGCGACGATGGGAACCGCACTTACCAAGGAACATTGCGCCATCCTTCGCAGACAAGCGGAAGAGGCGATCGTCTGTTATGACGGCGACGATGCTGGACAAGCGGCTGCGTTCAAATCGATCCCGCTGCTGGAAGCGGCAGGTTTGAAGGTGACAGTGGCAATTCTCCCGAAGGGGAAAGACCCCGACGAATATATAGGTGAATACGGGCCGGACGCATTTCTGCGCGAAATCGTCGATCAAGCGGTATCCGTTACAAAATTTAAGCTTATATATTCAAGGAAAAACCATATACTGCTAAAAGAAGAAGGCAAAAAAAATTATCTGCTGGAAGCAATGGATATCGTAGCGGAGCTTAGCTCACCCATTGAACGCGAAGTGTATTTGAAGGAATTGTCCCGCGAGTTCGATATTTCGCTCGAGTCTCTGAAGCAGGATTGCCACCGCAAGGTGCAGGAGCTGCAAAAAAAGAAACCGCAAGGGGATAATAACGACAATTCGTGGAATAATGGTAGAAATGAAAAGCGCCGTACGTCCGGACCTCCGGCTGTATTGCCTGCCTACACGCATGCCGAACGAAGGCTGTTGTACGTTATGATGCGAGACAAAGAGGTTGCTGAAGCCGTCCATAACCGAATCGGTGACGCATTTAACATGGAGGATCATGCGGCACTCGCTGCTTACTTATACGCTTATTATGCTCAAGGTCATGAATCGGATGCCAGCCGCTTTGTAGCTACGCTACAGGATGATCAATTAGAGCGTACAGCGGCATCGATTCTCATGATCGACAGCGATTTTCCGTTTGATGAGACAACGATGAACGCTTATATCCGAGATATTGTTAGGGTACCGCAATTTAAGGAAATTGAACGCAAGAAAGAAGAAATGCTGCGCGCCGAGCGGTCAGGCAACGCTTTGCTGGCAGCGCAATTAGGACTTGAGATTATAACCCTAGACAGACAGCTTAAGGATCGCACTGAGGAGTAGTTTCTAGGGAGGAGGGAGTCGGAATATGGCGAATGATCAACATACTGAACTAGATACGGAACAAAAACTAGATCACGTAAAGGAACAGCTGATCGAGCACGGCAAAAAAAGATCTTCATTAACCTACAAAGAGATTATGGAGAAATTGTCGCCTTTCGATCAGGATCCAGAACAGATTGATGAATTTTTCGAGCAGCTTGATGATTTAGGTATTGAGGTGCTTAACGAAAATGACGAGGATCATCCGCTACGCGGTGCTGGGGAAGAACAAGAGCGCGAACAGGACGACTTCAATTTTGACGATGATCTGGCGTTGCCGCCAGGCATCAAGATCAACGATCCGGTACGTATGTATCTGAAGGAAATCGGACGTGTTCCGTTGCTCCTGGCAGATGACGAGGTTGAACTCGCCAAACGTATCGAGAACGGAGACGAAGAAGCGAAGCGCAGATTGGCTGAAGCGAACTTGCGTCTCGTCGTTAGTATTGCGAAGCGTTATGTCGGCAGGGGCATGCTGTTCCTTGACTTGATTCAAGAAGGCAATATGGGTCTGATTAAAGCCGTTGAGAAGTTCGACCATGCGAAGGGCTTCAAATTCAGTACGTATGCAACTTGGTGGATTCGTCAAGCGATTACGCGCGCCATTGCGGACCAAGCGCGTACGATTCGGATTCCCGTGCATATGGTTGAGACGATAAATAAACTTATTCGTGTATCTCGTCAATTGCTTCAAGAGCTGGGGCGTGAACCGACGCCAGAGGAAATTGCTGCAGAGATGGAGCTTAGCACGGAGAAAGTACGCGAGATTATGAAGATCGCTCAAGAGCCGGTATCTTTGGAAACGCCGATCGGGGAAGAGGACGATTCGCATCTCGGGGATTTCATCGAGGACCAAGAAGCGCTTGCGCCTGCTGATGCAGCCGCGTATGAGCTTCTGAAGGAACAGCTTGAAGATGTACTTGATACGCTTACTGAGCGTGAAGAAAACGTACTGCGTCTGCGTTTCGGTCTTGATGACGGTCGTACGCGTACGCTTGAGGAAGTCGGCAAGGTGTTTGGCGTAACGCGCGAACGTATTCGTCAGATTGAAGCCAAAGCGCTCCGCAAGCTGCGTCATCCAAGCCGCAGCAAACGCTTAAAGGATTTCCTCGAATAACGTTTGTTTGTTTGGTACTGCAATGACCTTTCTGCGCCTGCAGCGAGGTCTTTTTTTTCTAGTTCGGCTCGATCCGTATAATCATTAACTCTAATAAAGCATAGGCCTGAATCCGATACATACATTGAAACGTCAAAACGGTAAGACGGAAAGGATAAGAACCAATATGAATTCGGATCGCCGACAAACCATTGTAAGAGAAATCGAGCATTGGCGAAGGAGCAAGCTGTTGCCCGATCATTATTGCGATTTTTTACTCAATCTGTATGCGGATCAAGAAACGGTCAGTCCATCCTCCCGAGCAGCCGGCGGATCGAGCACCGCACGAAAAGCGGTTGCGGCGGTACAGCGGGCTACAGGCATGCAATGGTTTCTTACATTTGGAACTTTTACCTTAATTTCCTTCGTTGTGTTTTATTTTAGCGTTTTTCATCCGCTATTGCAAATAGGTGTTATCGTACTGGCGGTAGTCGTTTTACTGTGGCTTGGTCAACGTCTTGGAAAGCATAATGAGGCTGCCGGCTTAGCGTTAACCGGAATAGCGATGCTGCTTCTATTGGGCGGTGGGCTGTTTATGTACGGATTGCATGATATAACGGAGTGGTGGACCAAAGTGGCTCTGCTTGGTTTCTGTGCGCTGTTATGGATAGCCTATGGCATATTGGCTCGTATTCCTGTGCTGCACTTATGCGGCTGGATCACTTCGATACTTGTATACGCATGGCTGCTGTCGCATTACATGGGAGCTTCCAAGTGGTACGAAATTCAGTTATATTGGCTGCCGATTGCGTGCTTGTTCGCATGGGGCAGCTGGTTCATTCATCGTTGGCAGAAGCCGGTATCGGCTGTACTATTCGTCACCTGTGCGTTAGTATGGTTTATGCCTGAGCTGTACGCCATGTTGTTTTCAGACGAAATCGCTTGGATTCAACTGCAATTGATCGTCAAAATTGGCATTGGCGGCGGTTTGTTGTTTTTAATGCGAAAAAAATGGATGGTGTGGGTTGTATAATGTTGAAATTATCAAAAAGACTGCAAACGATTGCCGATTATGTGACTGAAGGCTCGCGAATAGCCGACATTGGCTCCGATCATGCGATGCTGCCCGTCTACTTGCTTCAATCGAAAAAATGTCCTTCGGGTATTGCCGGAGAGCTTAACGAAGGTCCTTACGAGGCCGCTCGCAAGCAGGTAGCCGATGCTGGACTGAGTTCGAGGTTATCTGTTAGGCAAGGCGACGGTTTATCCGTTCTGAAGCCTGGCGAAGCCGATACGGTGACGATTGCGGGCATGGGCGGCAGTCTGATGAGCGAAATATTGGAAGCTGGATTACAGGCAGGGCAGCTAAGCGGTGTGCGTGAGCTTATTCTGCAACCGAATGTCGGTGAAGACATCGTAAGAAGATGGCTTTATCAACATAGCTGGTATTTGGCTGATGAGAGCATAATAGAAGAAGACGGTAAAATTTATGAAGTTATGCGAGCTGTTCTTAACGTTGATGCAGCGGAATTGAATAATAAGCTGTATAACAACGGTTTCCTAAACGTCGAGTTGAATGAGGAGAAAGGCGTTGCGGTGCTGTTCCAAATGGGACCTCACCTGCTGCGGAAGCCTACCCCTGTACTTCACCGGAAATGGCGTATGGAGTTGGAAAAGCAGGAGCGCATTTGCCAGCAGCTTGCTAAGTCGGAATTAGCAGAATCGGAGCGGAAGCTTCATCAGTTCCGTGCGGAAATGAATGTTACGCAGGAGGTATTGCAATGTTTGCCAACGGACATACCGTCATCCAATTGATGGAGAAACTAGCTCCCAAGCATTACGCGGTAGAAAATGACAAGATCGGACTGCAGCTCGGGACGCTTAATAAAGCTATTGATAAAGTGTTAATCGCGCTTGATGTAACCGATGAGGTCGTGGATGAAGCGATTGCGGCAGGTGCTGGACTTATTATCGCTCATCATGCGATTATTTATCGTCCGCTGGCGAAGCTCGATACTTCAACGCCGGCAGGCAAGCTTTACGAGAAGCTGATCAAGAACGATATTGCGGTGTATATTTCGCATACGAATCTCGATGTTGCCGATGGCGGCATCAACGATTGGTTGGCTGATCAGATTGGTATCTCTGCTTCCGGACGTCAGTGCCTGGAAGAGGTTCATACGGATAAGCTTTACAAGCTTGTCGTATTCGTGCCGGAGAGCCATCATGAGCAAGTGCTTGCGGCGCTATGGCGCGCAGGAGCGGGCGAGATAGGCAACTACAGCCAATGCAGCTTCAATATCAAAGGCACCGGTACGTTCCTGCCCGGACCGGGTACTCATCCTTTCCTTGGCGAGCAAGGCAAGCTGGAACACGCTAACGAAGTGCGAATTGAAGTCATCGTTCCGCACAGCGTTCACCGCAAGGCGGTACAAGCGATGTTGAAGGCACATCCTTATGAGGAGGTAGCCTACGACTTGTACGCTGTCGATTTGAAGGGTCGTGCCTTCGGACTTGGCAGAGTGGGTAAGCTGGAGCAGGAAGTTAGCCTAAGCGAGCTTGCCGAACGTTTGAAGCAGGCATTCGATGTGCCTGCGCTGCGAGTCGTCGGCCAGTTGGACCGCAGTATTCGCAAAGCGGCCGTGCTCGGCGGCTCGGGAGCAAGATATGTCCGTCACGCGATATTTGCTGGTGCTGACGTGCTCGTAACGGGGGATATTGATTATCATACCGCGCATGATGCACTGGCAGCGGGAATCGCCATTATTGACCCCGGACATAACATCGAGAAGGTTATGAAGCAGCAGGTTGCCGATTGGCTGAATGGTCAGCTGCAGGCGACTAAAAGCGAAACGAAAGTAATTGCGTCTGCGTTAAATACAGAACCATTCACGTTCATATAGAGCCTTGCTTGCAATGCCGCTTGGTGTTCCAATTTCAATTGGTATGAGTTAGAGGGTTGAGCTTTAACCGAATACCTAGTATACTAGATCGTGCTACGGAAAGTTTGACAGACAATCGCTGGCGGCCTTGTTGCCGCGAGAGGAAAGTCCGGGCTCCGCAGGGCAGGATGCTGGATAACGTCCAGTCAGCGCGAGCTGAAGGATAGTGCCACAGAAATGGACCGCCGATGGCTGGCTTAGGCCGGCACAGGCAAGGGTGGAACCGTGGTGTAAGAGACCACGAGGAGTGCAGGTGACTGCAGTCCTGGTAAACCCCATCTGGAGCAAGACCGAGAGGACGCAGCAGCCGCAAGGTTGCAGCCTTAGCCTGAGGCGCGTCCGGGTTGGTTGCTGGAGCCGTATAGCAATGTGCGGCCTAGATAGATGATTGTCGCTTCCTCGTGGGAGGGTCGTTCCCGTTCGCACCACTAGAAGTACAGAACCCGGCTTACGGCAAACTTTCCGCACGACAAATTATTAATGACAAACGAAGAAGGTTGAGTGAGGATGCACAGCATCCTCTGCTCAACCTTCTATTTGTTTTATCTATATCTGCGAACAATATTGTCCAAGCGGCGTTTCACTTGGTCTGGAAACGTCTGGAGCGCATTTCCGTAGCTGGAGGCTGCCTGCAGCGCTTTGTTCACATCAATCTCACCGTAGCCGAAGTAATCATCTTTGCCCTTCGTGCCGAGATCAATGGACGAACTGCGCATAAGCTCCATAACTTCTTTATTGGTAAGCTCCGGATTAACCGACCGAATCAAGCCTGCAAGCGCAGCGACATGCGGCGATGCCATTGACGTGCCCGATAATGCTGCGTATTGACTTCCCGGATACGTACTGGCGATGCTGTCGCCAGGTGCTGCCACGTCAATGTAATCACCATAGTTGGAGAAGGAAGCTTTCTCTTTATTGCTGTCAGTGGCAGCGACCGCGAACACCTCTGGATAAGCTGCAGGGTATCCAGGACGATCGGTATTGTCATTGCCGCTCGCGGCAATCATGACGACATCATGCTCGTAAGCGTATTTGATCGCATCGTGAAGGAAATCGGCTTCGGCATAGTTGCCGAGACTCATATTAATGACTTTTGCGCCGTGATCGACTGCCCATATAATGCCTTGGGCTACCGTATAGGTTGAGCCTGCGCCGCTGCTGTCCAGCACCTTCACAGGCATGATTTTATTGTACCAAGATACGCCTGCGACGCCTTCGCCATTATTAACTGAAGCTCCGATGATTCCGGCTACATGCGTGCCATGACCCACATCGTCATCGGGATCTTTATCTTCATCGACAAGATTGATGCCGTCCAGAAGCTTACCTTTTAAGTCAGGATGGTTGCTCTGGACGCCTGTATCGAGCACCGCGACAATGACTTGTTCATCACCCTTGGACACTTTCCAGCCCTTCTCCGCTTCAATGGATGGTAAATTCCATTGATACTCGGAATAAAGCGCATCGTTTGGAATGATATCGTTATCTGTCACCGTCTCGTTCGTCATGTACAAATAATGGGGCTCGGCGTATTCCGGATTCCATTTTTGACGGAAATACTGCAGCATTTTCTCGGTTTCAAGCTTCTTCGACCTGAAGACGTACGTATCGCCGATTTGCTGTACGGATACGGCGTCAATATCGCGCTTGATCTGCTCCAGCTCACGATTATTAGGTCTGCTCGCAAAGTGAATGACCGCATCGCGAACATGATAATGGCTGGCATTGCCATTGTCCTCGCCGGTGCGAACAGTCGTATCGATCGTTGAATTTGGTTTCACCGATTCGATTTTGTAATTGCCCTCTGCAGGATATGGAATGAGACGCAGGTTCCGCTTTTGATGTGCCTCGACGGATTTGATAATATTTTGATTAATGACGCCGACAACGCCAATTCCTGGATGCCTCGTATCCGGAACGCCTAACACCATATATCGGTTGCCGTCCTTGTCGTTGAACGTTGGCGATTCGAACTTTGCGCCTTTCATCACTTGCAGCTTCGCTGTCTTCACATATTGCTGCGCAACGTGCGAATCAGCCGAATCCGGTACTTCGCCGCGTTCAACCGAGCGTTTACCGTTGATCCAGCTAATGTAACGCATATGATGATGCTCATGCATAAGGTGCTCAACAGAGTTTTCGGAATCTTTGCGTGACGAGCTGCCAGCGCTCATCAGCTTATGAAAATCACGCGAGCATTCCGTTGTACATAACAAAGCGGTAGCATTCATGTCGTTTTGCAGCGTATTGAGCTTAAGCGCATGTTCGCGTTTTACGGCGAAGCTTTCTGACTTTCGCGGGGTTTCCTTAACGCTTCTCGGCGTGAAGAGCCGGGACGACGGAATAAGCAGGGCGGCAAGAGCAACAATGGTAAACGCGCCAATCCAATATTTTCGCATGTTCGAAACCTCCAAATAAATCGTTCAGTTGAAGAGATGCCTAAAAGTTAGAGTTCGGCTAATGGCGGCAAAATATGCGAAGCAAAAAGAGTCAATCGCCAGTACCACTTCCATGCAATTTGTGGTACGATGTTGATGCCTACAGTTTTTTTCTGAGTGAAATGAAAGGGGATCTACCTATAATGCCATCTGCTAACGTAAATTCGATCAGCGAATCCACTCGCAACAAATTGAAAGACGCGGTTAATCAACTTGAACCGTTTCTGAACAACTATGCGCTGTCGCAGTTGTCCGAGAAGGACAGCAGCGAGGAAGCACAACTGTTCTACAAAGGACTTTTATCCGATTTGAGACATTTGTTGGTGTTCTCTGAAGTCTCGGTTGAAAAGCTGGGAGTTCTTCTTAGACGCCCCAATTTCGATACCGATTTCGCAGAACGCGCGCTTTATGAAGTGTACCACCAATGCGTTAGCGCATTTTTCTATCCGAAGAACGAATGTTATTCCGAGGACGGACGTTACGCTTATACGGGACAAGACGCGATTCGCTTCCGTTACAAGCCTATCCGCGAAGCTCGCGACATCGTGCTTAGCGTATCGAAGATTTTTGAGGAGCTGCGCGACGAATTGGCGTATTACGAGAATGACTACATGACGCAGCGCCGCATGCAAGGACAAAAATAAGGCAAGAATGAATCACCTTCGGTCAGGGAAACTTGATAACGGAGGTGATTTTTTTATGCCGAATGGCGTATCCTGCACGGTGTCCAATTGTTCCTTCTGGAAAGAAGGCAATGGATGCAATGCAAAAGAGATCACGATTGAAATTGATCAGCATTCGAGTCATTCTTATCATGAAGAATTTGCTGGAGACGAACTTGGGCTGTTCCATGAGGATCAGGCGGAGCAATCGTCGGCTACATGCTGCCTCACCTTTAACCCAAAGGAGTGATTGGCGATGGAGAAATTCGAGCATGAACATGATGATGAGCTTCGAAAAACCGGCCAAACGCCGGCGGTCATCGATCCGTTAACGAACGCTTCGCTAAACAATGTAAATGAAGAGATGGCAGCCGATTTCGCAGTTGGCGCTCCTGGCGCTTATGTAGAGCGGGATCGGAAGGAAAATGGGTATGCCGCGTATGAGGATGAAGGCAATGATGTGCGCAGCGGGGGATATGCATTAGGCTGGGTGGCGCTCGTATTTGCAATTGCGTCATGGTTTGTATGGCCTGTGCTGCTTGGCGCAACATCAGCCGTTCTTGGCTTCATTGCTTACAGGCAAAGTGCGAGAGGGCTAGGCGGTTGGTCTATGGCGATCGGATTATTGGCAGTTGTTATGTATTTAGTCATCGTTCCCTTTTATTACGCGATAACCTAAAGCGGATAATAAGCAAACAGCTCCCTGCCATTACGGCGGGGAGCTGTTTTGCGTTATGTCTATTCGAGCGTCTGTGTGCGATGGCGCTGGACTTCTTCATTGAGAGCAAGCATTTGACGATCAAGCGAATCGATCATCGCGGCTGAGCCCTTTAGTTGCTGCTGGATATGCTCGGGTATCCGCTCATCAAACTTGTAGTAAATTTTATGCTCGAGGCTTGCCCAGAAATCCATCGCTATCGTCCTAATTTGAATTTCAACACCTACATACTCCGTGCGATTCGTTAAAAATACGGGGATTTCGATGATGAGATGGACGCTTTGGTAGCCGTTAGGCTTTGGATTTTTCACATAATCCTTAATCTCGATGATTTTGACGTCGCTCTGCATGCTTATCATGTCGACAATGTGGTAAATGTCCGTTGAGAAGGAGCAGATGACTCTGACGCCTGCAATGTCTCTTATATGCTCTCTGGCTGCCTCGAGCGATATATCGAGCCCTTTGCGCCGCAGCTTCGTCATTAAGCTCTCTGGCGTCTTAATGCGCGTCTTCATATGCTCAATTGGATTATAGTCGTGAATGAATTGGAATTCCTCGTTCAAAATATTGAGCTTCGTTTCAACTTCATCCAATGCAAATTTATACGTTAGAAAAAAATGCGACCATTCTTTGATTTGATCGGGTTTCATAGGATAATCACTCCTGAGTTTGTAAAAATATATGAAATTCACAAAAGTCAACGGTACCCGTACAGCAAGAATCGTTGTATGATAATAATGGTGGATATGAAGTGTGAAGTCAAATTATCGTCAAATTATCATTTCGTACAACATGTATAAGCATACATTGACCGGGAGGACTATCCAGTGGTTATAGACATAAAAGGCGTATCGTGGGATCGCGGTGATAAAACGATTTTGCAGCAGATCGATTGGAAAGTGCGGGAGGGCGAGCATTGGTGCTTGCTCGGCTTGAACGGATCAGGCAAGACGACACTGCTCAATATGATTAATGGGTATATATGGCCGACTGACGGTCAAATGGAAGTGCTAGGCAAAAAATTCGGTGAATTTGATCTTCGCGAGCTGCGCAAAAGCATTGGTTGGGTTAGCACGTCGCTGCAACAGAAACTATATGGCAGCGAAACGGCGTTCAATATCGTGCTCAGCGGCAAATTCGCAACGATCGGTTTGTATGATCGTACGGACGATGCCGATTCCGATAGAGCTGAAGAGCTTATGCAATCGTTGGGCTGCGCGGCGCTTATGCAGCGAACCTATGATACGCTGTCACAAGGCGAGCGACAGCGCGTACTCATTGCCAGAGCACTGATGGCTTCGCCCAAGCTGTTAATATTGGACGAGCCTTGTACAGGGCTGGACGTGTTCGCGCGCGAGCAACTGCTGTATATGATTTCGTCCGTTGCGGAGCAAGAGCATGCGCCTACCATTATTTATGTAACGCACCATGTAGAAGAAATATTGCCTTGTTTCACGAAGACGCTGCTCATTAAGGATGGGACGGTATTTGCCGCCAGCTCCACGGATGAAGTGCTTAAGACGGAGACGATGAGCGAGTTTTTTGGCGTTCCCGTTAGAATTGAGCAGCATGACGGCCGTAATTGGCTCACCGTTAAGGAGAACTTATGGAATTAGCGATACAAGAGCAACGTAAGCTGTTCAAGTTCGCAGCATGGTTGAGATTAAGATATGACTTGCGTGCTGACCGCGACAGCTTCGTATGGCGAATTGCTACAGGCAGTCTTATCGTCTTCGGATCGCTTTCGATGTATACGGCCGTAATGGGGATGCCTACCGGTCTCGGAGCGGTTATAGACACCATTCTCTTCCTGCTCGCGAATGTGCTGGCAATCGGGGTATCCGCATTCATCGTATCGATCCTGTTGTCGATTGTTTACGTTCCCGTTCCTAGACGCTTTACGGCAGTGCTGCTCTACGTGGGTATCGAAACGTATATGATTTTATACTTTGCTGAACTTGGCATTCTTATGTCTATTGCATTAGCCGCCTTGTATGCGATCATAGGAGCTTTGCTCGGTGTAATGCTTGGATTGCTGCTCAGGTGGCGGACCAAGCCGCGCTACAAATGGATGACCGGCATAAGCTTGCCGATCATCATCGCTCTGATCGTTACTTTGGCGGGCTGGCCGAATCCAGCGTCGATGCCGCAAAGAGAAGAAACGGCGATAGAAGCTGTGTCTCCGGTCCACGCGGATAATCCCGCTCTTCCAGGAACTTATGGTTTCTCTTCGTTCAGTTACGGAAGCGGGGCTGACAAGCATCGGGATCTATTCGGTGAAGATGTGGATTGGATGACGAAATCTGTGGACGCTTCGGGATATGTTACGAAATGGTCAAACCTGAAGACGCGCTTCTGGGGCTTTGATGAACATAAGCTCCCGATTAACGGCAGAGTATGGATGCCGGAGGGAGAAGGTCCGTTTCCGCTTGTTCTAATTGTACACGGGAATCATCTGATGGAGCAGTTTTCGGATGGTGGTTATGCTTATTTGGGAGAGTTGCTTGCAAGCAGAGGCATGATCGCCATTTCCGTAGACGAGAATTTCTTGAATTATTCGGTCTGGTCGGGTATACCGAACAACGATATGAAGGTGCGTGCGTGGATGCTTCTTAAGCATCTTCAGCAGATTAAGACTTTTAATGAAAGCATGGACAATCCATTTACGCATAAAGTCGATATGGACAAGATTTCGCTCATCGGTCACTCCAGAGGGGGACAAGCGGTAGCGATGGCCGCCGACGCCGATCGATGGTTCAAAGAGGATAAATCGTTAACGGATTTGGAAGACATTCAGATTCGTTCGGTAGTAGCCATTGCGCCGACCGACAAACAGGTGGATGACAAGTCCGCCCGGTTGAAGGATGTCAACTATTTAACGCTCCAAGGCGCGCGTGACGGTGATGTGAATTCCTTCTACGGTGATCGCCAGTACAGCAGAACGTCATTCACGGGCGATTTCGATGGATTTAAGGCTTCGCTCTATATAGCCGATGCGAATCATAGCCAATTCAACACCGCTTGGGGAATCATGGATGAGCGACTGCCAGGCGGCATGTTCTTGAACCGACAAGGCATGCTGGAGGGGGATGAACAGCGAGATATTGCGAAGCTGTACATTTCCGCATTTCTCGAAGCTACTTTGCATGGCGAGAACCAATATACCGAAATGTTCCGTGATTACCGCACGGCTCTGGATTGGCTGCCTGACAGCACGTACGTGAATCGTTATGAATCGTCTAATTTCACGGAAATAACAAGATATGAGGGCAGCTCTGTCAAAACAACGATAAGCGGCGGGGGCAAAGCTTCGGCTGAAGGTATGACGGAGTGGGAAGTGACAAATGCCAAGGATCGTGATGGCAAAAATAAAGGAACGAAAGCAGTCTCGCTCGAATGGGAGGAGCCAGGCGCTATATACGAGCTTGAGCTGCCGAAGCGCGTAACCGAACAAATGGCTTCCGAAACGACATCTTCGAGCCTAATATTCTCATTGGCAAATTTAGAACGGGATTTATTAGCCGACGAGGCTGTGGAAGAAGAGGAAACGGAAGCCGACGATGAAGCAAATGACGAAATAGATACAGAAATAGAAGCTGAAGCTGAAGTTGAAGAATTATCCGAGCTGCCTCCGCTTCCGGAACTGGAGATCGTTCTAACGTCGAGTGACGGCCAGATATTTGAATTGCCATTATCCGAGATTATGCCTGTCAGTCCTCCGACGTATACAGCTTTCATGACGCTTCCATGGCTGGAGAAACGAATGAAAGACGAGAAGTACAAACAATCGAACGAGCCGGTGTTCCAAACTTTTATTGTTCCTCTGGACGCGTTCGAGACGCCGAATGAATCAATAGAAGAGCTTGAGATTACGAAAATATCTTTTGCATTCGTAGACGGACCAGGCAAAGTGATGCTCGACGATATCGGAATCATGCCGACACAATCTTAACGAACAACAAAGAAGCGATTCCGTATCTAACGGGATCGCTTCTTTATTGTTCGTTTCATTAAAGTCTCTCTTCCTTAAACGTAAAGCTTCTGGCCGCGTATAGGAAAGGGGTCGAGACAAGCGAAACGATAAATTTGATAATGTATGTCGAAAGGAAGATCGACAGCCAGACGTCGCTTTCGTATTCACCGGCGAACGCGATCGTGCAGAAGATCAGCGTATCTACAAGCTGACTGACGAGCGTACTGCCGTTATTGCGAATCCAAAGCTTATTCTGCGCTGGAAACATCCGCTTAAGTACCGTATAAATTTTGACATCTAGAAACTGGCTGACGAAATAGGCGCATAAGCTGCCAAGCGCGATTCGCGGCAGGAGGCCGAATAACGTCTCAAGAGACCCTTGCACCTCAAGCGGGAACGGCTCCTGAACGGGTTCGAACAATAACGCCATTTGCATAATGACCGTAGTTGCAACTAGCGTGAAGAAGCCGAACCATACCGCTTTCTTGGCTGCCTTCTCCCCATACTTCTCGTTAAGCAAATCGGATGCGAGATAGATGGTGCCGTACATCGTGTTGCCGAGCGTAATAATGATGCCAAGCGGCAATTCGACGGTCTTTACGACTTGAATATTAGCAAGCACGGTTGCCATGCCGATCCAAGCGTAAATACCGATTTTGCCGAACATTCGATACGAAATAAGAAATAATGTGAAATGGATAATCATAAAAAGAGCGCCAAACCATAAGTTAAACATATTTTCCTCCTAGTTTTGATAACGCGGGAGTTTGCGAACCGCGCGCCGACATGCAAAAATGACCGGCATTCGCTGCACCGCCAAAGGAGGGCGACAGCCGGTTCACCTTGCTATTCAGCCTTAGCTATTATAAACGGTAGTCCCTTTACAGGCAATGTATAGTGCTGGATAAGCCGAGCTATTTGCCGACTCTCGTCCATATATCGTGAATATCCACACGCAGCTCGGAAGCAATCAGCTCGGCCGTGAGCCGCTGCGGCTTAACAATCTTGCCATTGCGGAGTTTCGATATCGTCTGGATCGATATGCCCGTGGCTTCAGATAACATGCCAGCGGTTATATCCCGTTTCGCCATCCATATCTTAAGCTTCATCGCAGAATCTATTGTATCGTCGACAGGCTTTAAATCCCAGATGACGAATGCGTATTCTTTAGTGTCGCCAAAACCGTCGAAGATCGGCGTGAACGTAATCGATAGCTCCAGCTCGATGCCGCTTAAACGACTCGTCTGCAGCGTCAGACTTTTTTCTTTTTTCATCTTTCCGGCCTCGGCAAGCGCCTCCATTACTCGGGCATGCTCGTTATCCGCGATAAAGCTCAGGACCGTTTCATCTTCCATTTTTTGATCAGGCTCGAACAATAACGGAGCGACGCTGTCGCGCAGAAAGCGGATATGGGAATGTGCGTCAACGATCCCGCTAATGATGACTTTATTCTGTTCACATTTTTGCTCGATCCACTTGTAGGCTGTTAGATCCTCGAATGTGACAAAACTGATCAGCTCGGATTCGCCTGGTTCCTTCGGTATCGGCTGCTGGTCGATGCGCACTGGAATTTGCTTTTTATTTTTCATGAAAATGCCGAACTCGCTCTTAACCGTCTGCTTTGTTGTATCAATGTTATACTTAAGTAAATGTCCAGCGCTTTCCTTCGATTTAAGCTCCTCCAACGTGTAACCGAGCAATCGCGAAAAGCTTTCGTTGGCATCAATAATTCTTACCTTCCCATGTTCCATTCCTAGAATAATGATGGGCTTGTCAAAGATCTGGAATAAGCGATAGTAGGGTGACATGAAGTTTGCTCCTCTTTTTTGCACAAGCATAAGCATTTGTAATATTCAACTAAAAGTATAGAATAACTGCCGAACGCACACAAGAGACTTCCAAATTGTTTCAAGATCAACTATATCTATTAGAAATCGGTTTAATTAATTAAACTCCAAAACTTCTGCGCCATGTATAACGTGCAAATAGAGCCTAGAACCGCGTTTAAAGGCGTAATCTACCGATTTACAGCCTTTATTCTATACGGAAATCTCGATAATATGAATGAATGAGTGATTTTATACTTTTTTCGCCGTGAAATCAATCTGTTTATAAGCTTTATGCTCAAAACGAGCTCATATTTCACCTACGGCGTAAGCCGTTTGCGCGCTTGACTCGTACAAAGGGGAGACTACCAATGGATAATTGCAACATGGAAGATTGTACAAAGTCGATCAAGGCAAGAGGATTGTGCGCAATGCATCATCAGAGACTCATGAGACATGGAGATCCGTCTATTGTCAGGCCGCGTCGGGTTAAGGCAACCGCAGATTGCAAGTGGGTGAATTGCACGAAGGAAGCGGTAACCAAAGGTTATTGCTCCAAACATTATTATATCCAGCGCGTGATGTCTTCTAATTGAATAAAATAACGCTTTGTGTAACATGCACGTAAATAAATCTGACATATTGTCGCAAACTATGAAAACATGCTGTGATTTTTTCATAAAACGATGTATAATATGGGTATCTAAACCTATTTGACTCGCAAATGACATCCAGAAGGGTGGAGGAGCGGATGGTTCAAACGGTTCCAAACGGTTTATCCCATGAGCAATTGTATTTGTTTAATGAAGGCAATTCGTTTCACAGCTACCGTTTCATGGGCGCGCATCCCATCCGCCATGATGGAATCCAAGGCGTCCGATTTGTCGTATGGGCACCTAATGCCCTGGAGGTTCGCGTAGTTGGAAGCTTCAACGACTGGGATGGAAGCCGACACAACATGGAACGAATCGGAACGACAGGCATATTCGTCTTGTTTGTTGCGTATATCGGTGAAGGTGAGATTTACAAATATGAGCTGGTTACGCAATCCGGCGCATGTATTAGGAAAGCCGATCCATATGCCTTTTATTCAGAGAGACGCCCGAACACAGCATCCATCGTCACGAGTTTGGAAGGCTATGCATGGCAAGATGAGTCATGGCAAGCAGCCAAACCGAACAAATCCCCTTATACGAATGCGCTGCTCATCTACGAGGCGCATGCCGGTTCCTGGAAAATCAAAGGAAAAGAACACTTCTATACATACGAGGAATTAGCCGGGTCCTTAGTTCCGTATGCCGCTGATATGGGGTATACTCATATTGAACTCATGCCCTTGTCGGAGCATCCGCTCGATCAATCATGGGGCTACCAAATTACCGGATTCTACAGTGCGACGAGTCGTTACGGTACACCCAAAGGACTTATGTATTTCGTTGACACCTGCCATGCTCACGGCTTAGGCGTTATATTAGATTGGGTGCCCGGCCACTTCTGCAAGGACGACCACGGCTTACGTCAATTCGACGGTTCGCCGATCTTCGAAGGCGCGGATTCGAACCGAGCAGAGAAGCCGCTCTGGGGCACATTAGCTTTTGACTTTAGCCGCAATGAGGTTGTAAGCTTCTTAATTTCTAACGCTGTCTTCTGGATGGAAATGTTCCATATCGACGGATTGCGCGTAGATGCCGTTGCAAGCATGATCAACCTGCATATGGACAAACCGCCCGAGATGCACACCTATAACTGGCTTGGCGGCGCCGACAACCTAGATGCCCTTCGCTTCTTGAAGAAGCTTAATGAAACGGTGTTTCATTATTACCCCGACACGCTTATGCTAGCAGAAGATTCTTCCGCATGGCCTGCCGTCACCTCGCCTACCTACAAAGGCGGCCTCGGATTCAATTTTAAATGGAATATGGGCTGGATGAATGACATGCTGCGCTATATGGCGCTTGATCCGGCCGATCGCTCGCACCACCACCATCTTATTACTTTCTCACTCCTATATGCATTCTCAGAAAATTTCGTTCTTCCGCTATCACATGATGAAGTTGTACACGGCAAACGCTCCTTATTGAACAAAATGCCCGGCTCCTATGAGCAAAAATTCGCCCAACTACGGTTGTTCTACGGTTTCTGGATGACCCATCCAGGCAAGAAGCTGCTCTTCATGGGCAGTGAATGGGGACAATTCGACGAATGGAAAGACAGCGATATGCTGGACTGGATGGTGCTGGAGTACGATTCCCACCGAAGCATGCACCGCTATGTCAAGTCTCTCAACCATGTTTACGTCAATGAGCCTTCTCTGTGGGAGAGGGATCGCGAGCCGGAATGTTTCGAGTGGATTGACGCGAATAATGCCAATCAATCTGTTATCTCCTACATACGCCGCGGTAAATCCAGCTTCTCCATCATCATCGCTAATTTCTCAGCCAATGAATATAACCCCTATCGCATCGGTGTTCCAGAGCGAGGAAATTACCGCTCTTTAATGCATAGCAATAATACGCACGAAGAAGGAACAGCTTCACAGAGTTCGCCTAGCTACAGCAGTCAGCCTATCGCTTGGCACGGGCATAATCAAAGCATTTCGCTTCAATTACCCCCATTCACCTTTATGCTGCTCACCTTAGATCCGGGGAACACACATTGAGAAGGAGTTGGTGTCCATGGGCCGAAAAGAAATGATCGCAATGCTACTCGCGGGAGGCGAAGGCAAGAGGCTTGGCGTATTGACAAAGGATTTGGCTAAGCCAGCTGTTTACTTCGGCGGGAAATACCGCATTATCGATTTCACCTTGAGCAATTGCGCTCATTCGGGTATTGATACGGTCGGCGTATTGACTCAATATCAGCCTCTTGAACTTAACCGATATCTTGGCATAGGCAGTCCATGGGGGCTGGACCGTCGAGACGGCGGTATGGCAATTCTGCCTCCCTATGTGAAGCAGAAGGGCGGCGTATGGTATACAGGCACGGCCAACGCAATCTATCAGAACATGTCCTTCATTGAACGTTATAATCCCGAGTACGTGCTCATTATATCGGGGGACCATATTTATAAAATGGACTATGAGCTTATGCTAGACCATCATAAGCGCTGCGGCGCAGACGTGACGATCGCCGGCATAGAAGTCGATTGGAGCGAAGCCAGCCGATTCGGACTTATGCATGTGGACGATGAAGACCGTATTACCGCATTTGAAGAGAAGCCAAAAACACCAACGAGCAATATTGCATCGATGGGTGTCTATATATTCACCTGGTCCGAGCTGCAAAAATATTTGATTTATGATGAAGCCAATCGCTCTTCGAGCCATGACTTCGGCAAAGATCTTATCCCTTCGATGATGAAGGACGGGAAGAAGCTGTTCACTTATCCGTTCAAAGGATATTGGAAGGATGTCGGAACGATCGACAGCTTATGGGAAGCGAATATGGATCTTCTCGCTGACGATCCGCCGCTTACTTTGAATGATTCTTCATGGCGGGTTTATTCCGTTAGTCCGCATCAGCCTGGCCACCATGTAGGCGTATCTGCCGAAATCTCGGCATCGCTTATTACGGAAGGCTGCATGCTGGAAGGGAAAGTTCATCGATCGGTGTTGTTCTATGGGGTTAATGCCGCCAAGGACAGTTCGATTACCGAATCGGTCATTATGCCTAACGTCCGTATCGGAGAAGGAGCCAAGATTCACCGGGCGATTATCGGCGAAGGCGCGGTCATCCAAGCCGGCGTAACGATCGGGTCGCCGGATGATGATGCCATTACGGTTGTTGCCGTAGACCAATATGTCACGAACGATCATCTGCTGCAGGAGGTGGAGCATTCATGAAGCATAAAGTGATGGGTGTCATTAACTTAATCCACGAGACGGATGAGCTCGACCGTCTGACGCAAGGCCGCTGCCTCGCGACTGTTCCTTTCGGCGGCCGTTACCGCATGATCGACTTTGCTTTATCCAGCATGGTTAATTCGGGCATATCGAAGGTAGCCATATTTGCTCATACGAAGTACCGTTCGCTGATGGACCACGTTGGCTCAGGGAAGCCTTGGGATTTGAATCATCGTCAAAGCGGATTGTTCGTGCTGCCGCCTGCAACTGATGATATTCAAGAGATTAGCCGCGGCGATCTCTATCATTTCTATCAGCATCGCGATTATTTCAATCGTTCGTCGCTAGATTATGTCGTTATTACACGCAGCCACATGGTGTGCAATATCGACTTCGAGCC
Source organism: Paenibacillus sp. YIM B09110 (assembly GCF_037167145.1). Lineage (NCBI taxonomy): Bacteria > Bacillati > Bacillota > Bacilli > Caryophanales > Paenibacillaceae > Paenibacillus > Paenibacillus sp. YIM B09110. The sequence continues at coordinate 127,808 of NZ_JBANSP010000011.1, forward strand.
TGTCATCCAAGCGCATCTCGATCGCGCTGCCGATATTACTGTCGTTTGCAAGCAGCAATCCGAACCGATATTAGGCAAGGCTCGCAAGGTGAAGATGGACGAAGATGGAAGAATTACTGCGATCCAAGATCATTTTGGACGTATGGTAAGCGATATTCATTCGATGGAAATGTATATTATGCGCAAGGAGCTGCTCATGGAGCTTGTGGAGACGTCGCTGGCGCAAGGACAAGATCATCTTGTGCGACATGCGATTTTTTCGAGGCTGGATAAGCTCAATGTGCAGGCCTATATGTATGAGGGCTATTTGGGCGTCGTTAACACGTTGTCGAGCTATTATCACAATAATATGAACCTGCTGAAGCCTGAGGTATGGAAGGAGCTCTTCTTCCAACCGGGATCGATCTATACGAAGGTGAAGGATGAGCCTCCTGCCCGATATCTGGAAAGTTCTAAAGTCAGCAATTCGCTAGTTGCGAACGGCTGCCGGATCGAAGGAACGGTTACGGGCAGCATTCTGTTCCGCGGCGTTCATGTTCGCAAAGGCGCAGTCGTTACGAATAGCATTATTATGCAGAACGGGATCATTGGCGAAAATAGCTTTATCTCTCACAGCATCCTGGATAAGGATGTAGAGGTAGAGTCTGCACGCGATATACGCGGGGTAGAAAGTTCTCCGTTTCTTGCCGGCAAGAGGAAAATTATATAAGGCTGCCGCATAAGCGGAAGATAGCCGCATAGGAGGAGAGAGGCCCGTGAATATATTGTTCGCAACCTCTGAGGCAGTGCCGCTGGCTAAGACTGGCGGCTTAGCTGATGTTGCGGGAGCGCTGCCTAAGGCGTTAAATGCCAGAGGCGCAGACGTGCGCGTCGTGCTGCCAAAGTATGAGCAGATTCCGCTGTCGATGCTAGAGCAATTTCAGTTCATTGATCATTTTACCGTATCCTTCGGCTGGCGCAATCAGCATTGCGGACTGTTCCGAGGCGTACTGGATGGCGTAACCTATTATTTGATTGATAATGAGTTCTACTTTAAGCGCAGAGGACTATACGGTTATGGGGACGACGCGGAGCGATTCGTATTCTTCTGCTTCGCGATCATGGAAGCCGTTCGCTACATGGACTTCCGGGCGGATATCGTTCATTGCCATGATTGGCAGACGGGACTCATTCCTTTCTTGCTTCGAACGCGCTATGCTTTCGACCCTGCTTGGGCGTATACGAAGTCAGTGTTCACGATTCATAACTTAAAGTATCAAGGCTTGTTCGATATCGATCTGCTCAAAGATTTGCTTGGTGCGGGCGATGATGTTTTTAGTAGGGACGGTCTTGAATTCCATGGAGCGGCAAGCTGTATGAAAGGCGGGCTTGTCTATGCGGATAAGCTGACAACGGTAAGCGGTACGTACGCGCAGGAAATTCAAACGGAATATTTCGGCGAAAGGCTTGATGCTTTGCTGCGTTATCGCTCTGGCGATCTCGTCGGTATCGTCAACGGCATTGATGAAGAGGCATTCGATCCGATGAACGATGCGGCGTTGCATACGCCTTATCGCAGCTCGCTCAGCCGTAAGCATAAGAACAAGCTGGAGCTGCAGCGAAGGCTGGGCCTCCCGCAGTCCGAGAGCGTACCGGTCATAGGCGTCGTATCGAGGCTTGTGGAGCAGAAGGGCTTCGAGCTCATAATGGCAACGCTGGACGAGCTGCTGCAGGACGATATCCAATTCGTCGTGCTTGGAGCCGGCGATGAACGTTATGAGCGATTCTTTAATGATACCGTGGCTCGGTATCCGAACAAGGCTGCCGTGTGGATTGGTTATGACGATAGCCTAGCTCGGCTTATATATGCGGGCGCCGATCTGTTCGCGATGCCTTCACAATTCGAGCCTTGCGGCTTAAGCCAACTCATAGCGCTTCGTTATCGGACTGTTCCGATCGTTCGCGAGACAGGCGGTCTGAAGGATACCGTTCACGCCTACAATGAATATTCAGGCGAAGGCAATGGCTTCAGCTTCACGAATTACAATGCGCATGACTATTTGCATACCGTTCGCAGAGCGCTTGCGATGTATCGCGACGAGGAGCAGTGGAAGCGGATTGTAGCGAATGGCGCTAAAGAAGATTATAGCTGGAATGGCTCCGCCAAAGCGTATTTATCGTTGTATACCGACCTTATTCCGCATCGAAAGGAGCAAGAACAATGGCCCGTCATCTTGTAATCGGCAACGGAAAGATGCTGCTGAACCTCGACCAGCATTGCTACATTAGAGATATTTATTATCCGTTCGTAGGACAACTCAACCATGTAGGTGGTCAATATTGTCGTTTCGGTATCTGGGTGGAGGGCAAGTTCAGCTGGCTCGACGAGCCGGAATGGAAGTTCGAGCTCGATTATATCGAGGATTCGCTCGTAACGAACATTATTGCGGGGCATGAAGGTCTCGGCATCGAGCTGCAAATAAACGACGGCATCCACCAACGGGAATGTATCTATATCAAGCGCGTCGTCATTCGCAACAAAACGAATGAGACAAAAGAAGTGCGATTGTTTTTCCATCAGGATCTAATGATCGACGGTTCAGAGGTCGGCGATACAGCGGTCTACTATCCAGAAAATCATACGTTGTATCATTACAAGCGGTCTAATTATTTCATGTTCAACGGCTTCTCCGATGAAGGCGGAATGACCCAATATTCAACGGGCATCAAGCGATTCCAATCGGCCGAAGGCACTTGGAGGGACGCGGAGGACGGCGTTCTAATGGGCAACTCGATTGCTCAAGGATCGGTCGACAGTACGATCAGCTTCCGAACCGTTGTACCCGGGGGCAGCGACAAGACGATCTATTACTGGATGTCCATTGGCAAAAACCTCGAGGAGGTCAAGGAGCTTAACCAATACGTTCACGAGAACCATCCCGAGAAGCTGTTAAGCCGGATGGTCATTTACTGGAAGCATTGGCTGCGTCGTGCTGAGACCGATCTTGGCGATCTGCCGCATGATGTCGTGAAGATGTTCAAGCACAGCCTGCTGCTCGTAAGGACGCAGGTTGATGAGCGCGGCGCCATCCTGGCAGCGAACGACACCGATATCCTGCAATACAATCGTGACCACTATAGCTATATGTGGCCTCGGGATGGCGCACTCATTGCCGATGCAATGTCGATGGCCGGCTATCAAAGCGTCATCGCGCCATTCTTCCACTTCTGCGCGCAAGCGTTGTCGCCTGAGGGCTACTTATACCATAAATACAATCCGGACGGAACAGTAGGTTCAAGCTGGCATCCTTATATCGTTCAAGGAAGCAAGCGGTTGCCGATTCAAGAGGATGAGACAGCGCTTGTCCTGTTCGCCTTGTGGCAGGATTACACAAGGAATCAGGTTATTGAATTGCCGCAATCGCTTTATAGCAATTTAATTCGCAAAGCGGCTTCATTCTTGAGCCAATATATGGAGCATTCTTTGTCGCTTCCGAAGCCGAGCTATGATTTGTGGGAAGAACGTTATGGCATATGGACGTATACGGCAGCTTCCGTGTACGGCGGTCTGATGGCAGCTGCGTTCTTCACGGAGCTGTTCGGAGATTACGAGCGCAGCGATCACTATAAGAATACGGCACAATCGATCAAGCACGGAATGATTACTCATTTGTGGGATGAGGAGAGCGGGAGATTCGCTCGCGGTCTTATTCAGAAGGACAACCGCTGGGTGAAGGATATGACACTGGAGAGCAGTTTGTTCGGCATTCTTGAATTCGGCGTACTGCCTGTCGAGGACGAGCGGGTCGTGAAGACGATGATGTCCATCAAGGAAGGGCTGCAGGTCAAGACGGAAATTGGCGGTATTGCCCGTTATACGAATGATTATTACTTCCAGCAATCCGGCGAGATCGACAAAGTGCCAGGCAATCCTTGGATCATCTGTACGCTATGGGTTGCTAACTTCGAGATCGATTCAGCTAAGTCGATCGAGGAGCTCGAAGGCGCCAAAAATACGCTGCAATGGGTATCCGATCATGCGTTGCAGAGCGGTCTGCTGCCGGAGCAGTTGAATCCGTACGATGGAACACCGTTGTCTGTTGCACCGCTTACGTGGTCGCATGCGACCTTTGTGCAAAGCGTCAGCAAATATGCAGCGAAGTATAAGGCGCTGCGCGATAAAGACAACTAGTTAATTAATGTGAAAGCAAACAAGCTGCCCGCGCATATATGCGACGTGCAGCTTGTTTGCATTTAGATACGGGTTTCGGATATGGCCTGGCGAATCTTTTCAAGCGATAACTTAGCGTTGTCCTTGTTCGCAATCAAGACGTTCACATATAGCGCATCGATCAGGCTTAATTGTCCGATTCGGGAGGCCAACGCTTCGGAGCGGTATTCAGTCTCCTCAGAGCTTGTATGGAGCGCAACATCGACGTTCTGACTGATCGGGGACTTCGGGAAACCTGTAATTCCGATCGTTCTCGCACCATTGTCGCTTGCCGTCTTCAGTATGCGCAGCGTGTCCTTATTCGTTCCGGAATGGGAGAGGACGACTGCAACGTCGTTCTGATCCAACTGGGATGCCGACATCAGCTGGAAGTGGGCATCCGTAAAGGCGAATGCTTGCTTGCCGCAGCGATAGAACTTATGGACGGCATCCATGGCGATAACAGATGAGCCGCCTATACCGTAGAAATAAATGTTTTTCGCTCGAGAAAGCAATTCTACAGCTTTATGGAAGGCATCGCCGTCCAGCAATTGGAATGTATTCTCGAGCGTGCGTATATTCGATTTAAATATTTTCTCGGCTATCGTCTTCGCGTCGTCGGATTCATTGATTTCTTCGTAAATCTGTTGTGCTGGCGACATAATCTCCGAAGCAAGCGCGATCTTCATTGCTTGATAGCCTTTATAGCCGATATGTTTGCAGAAGCGGAAGACGGTTGCCTCGGCAACGTGGAGATCATCAGCTACTTCACTGATGGTGCTATGGATAATTTTTTCGGGATTTTCTAATATGTAATTGGCGATTTTCTTTTCTTTCTCGCTGAACCTTGTTTGATAGGAGCGGATTTTTCCGAGCATATTTTGCACCATGGCGGATTTCCCTTCTCGTTGCGGTGTATTGTTGAGAAGTATACCATAAACCGTTAATTGGTAAACCATTTATCTATCCGACTCGTATAGAAAAGTTGCGCAAGCGCCTAATCCCTTGTAAGGTTATAGAGGGAATTATTGTGTTGCGCAGCGAGTTTACATAGGGAGATGAATACTAGCAATGGAAACAAAATATATGATTGGCGTTGATATAGGAACAACAAGCACAAAGTCCGTATTGTTCACGACGAAAGGGGCTATCGTAGCCAGTCATGGCATTGAATACCCGCTGCATTCGCCGTCGCCAGCGATCGCGGAGCAAGATCCTGAGCAAATATTCGAGGCGGTCATCGAGACGATCGGACAAGCCGTAGCACAAGCTGGCGTACAGGCTAACGAAGTGGTATGCGTATCATTCAGTTCCGCTATGCATAGTGTTATTGCGGTTGATGAAGCAGGAACACCGATTACGCAATGTATCACATGGGCAGACAATCGCAGCGCGGAGTGGACGGAGAAAATTAAGAATGAGCTGAACGGACATGACATTTATTTGCGGACCGGCACGCCGATTCATCCGATGTCGCCGCTTTCCAAGTTGGCATGGCTCAGTCATGATGAGAAGGAACTGTTCGAGCGCGCTTATAAATTTATTTCGATTAAAGAGTACGTGTTTTTCAAGCTGTTCGGCCAATACTTTATTGACTATTCGATTGCTTCGGCTACGGGACTGTTCAACCTTGAGCAGCTGTATTGGGACGAGGAGGCGCTGCGAGTTGCAGGCGTTACGGCTGATCAGTTGTCTGCGCCGGTTCCGACGACTTTCAAGCTTGAAGGAATGAATGGCGGTTATGCGAAGCGGATGAACCTGCTGCCTTCGACGCCGTTCATCGTCGGAGCCAGTGATGGCGTCCTGTCGAATCTGGGCGTCAATGCGATAGAGCCCGGAGCTGTTGCGGTTACGATTGGGACGAGCGGCGCTATCAGAGCCGTTACGAATAAGCCGATCACCGATCCGCTTGGCCGTACGTTCTGTTACGCGCTGGCGGATGACCTGTGGGTCATTGGGGGCCCGGTCAACAATGGGGGGATGATCTTCCGTTGGGTTCGGGATCAGATCGGAGCTCAGATAGCGGAAGAAGCGAAGCGGCGCGGCGTCGACGCCTACGAGCTGCTTACGGAGCTGGCCGCCAAAGTGGGCGCTGGCTCTGACGGCTTGATCTTCCATCCGTATTTATCCGGCGAAAGAGCGCCGCTGTGGAACGCTAATGCAAGAGGGTCGTACTTCGGCCTGGGCTTGCATCACCGAACGGAGCATCTCGTTCGCGCTGCTCTAGAAGGCGTTATTTATAACTTGTATACCGTACTTATGGCGCTGGAGGAATTAATCGGCAAGCCGACAAGCATCCAAGCGACAGGAGGTTTCGCCCGCTCTGAGCTATGGCGTCAGATGATGTCTGATATTTTCAACCAAGAGCTGCAAGTGCCCGAGAGCATCGAGAGCTCATGTCTAGGCGCAGCCATTCTCGGATTGTACAGCTTAGGCGAGGTGTCCTCGCTGCAAGTCGTCTCCGAAATGGTCGGCGGTTCCCACAAGCATCAGCCCGATAAGCGCAATGCCGCTATTTATGCTGAGATCATGCCGATCTATGTTCGATTGTCGCGATTGCTGACAGAAGAATATGCGGAAATTGCTGCTTTTCAAAAAAAATGGATGTAAACGATGACCAATAACGGCGATATCTTAATTGCTTCCGTACTTATGAATATAGGACGTTAGCGTTAAGAGCGGCCAAATATAATTGTTGCTCACATAATGAACGTATATACTGCCTGGCAGGCCTGCTCCTGTCGGGTATGTGTATGTCCAGTCGTTTCGATCAAGTGCTTGCAGTAATGCCGTTATGCCGCGCTCTATGGCCGGCGTAGATTTCGGAGAGACTGCAATTAATCCATCGAGAGCCCATGCCGTCTGGGAAGGCGTGCTTGCATGCAGCGGAACGTAATGCTTCACTTTGTCGCTTAGACAGGATTCTCCCCATCCGCCATCTGCATTCTGAATGCTGAGCAGCCAAGCAGCCGCCTTGCGCACAGCGGGATGATCGCTTGCGACGCCGATAGCCGTGAGCCCTTGCAGAGCAGCCCCTGTGCCGTGAATATAGGCAATTCCCCAACGACCGTACCAACTGCCGTCCTTCTGCTGCTGTGACAGCACATACCGAACCGATTCCTCCAACCAGCTTGACGATGACGTAAGATGAAGCTCTTTGCCTAGAAAATAAAGCGTACGTGCCGTCAGGTCCACCGTTGACGGATCGACGGCGATGTCTGCAGCGCCTTCAAAAGTTAGAAAGCTTGGCGGGGTCGTACTCCCTTGGCGCTCAAAAGCAGGCCATCCGCCATCATCATTGCGCATGGACATCACCCAGTTGAGGCCTCTTTGCCATGCGGCATAATCATCCTCGATATTCGTTGCTCCCGCTGAGTCTGATTCCGCTACGTAAGGAAGCAGTGACCGCAGCGCAGCCGTGCTGTCGTCCACATCGGGATATAGAGTATTTACATCAGAGAAGCCCCAGCCGCCCGGCGGCGTATCCGGATTGTGAATAGCCCAATCGGCCAGCTTTGTCTGTTGTCTAACTTTCAAATAAGCTGCTGCATTGCGCAGAGCGAAGCTCGAGGGCGGAAGTCCGGCTTCTCGGAGCGCGTAGCTGAGCATCGCCGTATCCCATACTTCCGCGGAAGCGACTTGAATATGGGGCCGATCACGGCAAATTAGCGAGCGAATACCCGCAACCATACGGCTTATTAATGGCGAATGGTCATCGTAGCCTAATGCGAGCAGTGCCATAATCATCAACATCGATGCTGTTGAGAAGGTGAGCAGCGTACTGTTCGGTTCGAGTCGATCCAGCATGTATTGCTCAGCCCTTTTCCATGCCTCGTGAGACGTATCAGCGAACAAGCCGGTATGGGCAATCGTATCGAATAAAGCGGAAAATGCCGCGAAGATCGGAGGATCGTTTTTGAATTCCAGCTGGCCGTCGATGAACCAATCGGACAGGTCGGGAGCGCTTGGCGCACGTCTCGCAAAAAGACGGTTCGCCATAATGACGGTCGGGACAATATGAGCTCTAGCATGGCCTGACAATGTGAACAGATCGAACAGAGGGGGATCGCCGAACAGGAAGGGCAGAGGCACCCGCAGGGCATTCGGCCATTCCGCCTGTCCCGAAGCGGACAACCATACTTGCGTAAGCAAAGATTTCACCTCAGTCAAGCCGCCGCGGCTGCGAATATATTTCTTGGCATTGACTATCGGCGCATCGTACGGGGTGTATAATCCGGCGTAGAGCAGCGCATAGGCTGCCTCGGCCGTTGCGTCCAAATTGCCTTCGCGCTCATCGTGATACAGTTTCCAAGAGCCGTCAGGCTGCTGCTGGGAAGCAATACGAATCGCTAAAGAACGGATAAAAGGCTCATCGGCGATGTTCAATATCCGCAGTAACATAATCATGTTGCTGTCCGTCGTCAAGCCGTCGTCAAAGCACAGCCGCCATGCGCCGTCTGGCGATTGCAATCTCAGCAGCTCTTCGGACAACTGTTCTATTTTCTCTCGAAGCGGGTTCACATCCATCGTTCGCTTCATCCTTTGCATAGGTTATTCCATATGTATATGCGAGCGGTGGCCGACTCATTAAAGCAAACAAGGCATCGCCATTAGGAGATGCCTTGCCTTCTCGTTCCCATATTGGATTAGCCCTTCGGCTGCTCGATTCATCTATAGGCAGAAGTTAAAATACAACTGCGCGCAATATAATGACTAGTAAGATGAAGAGAACAAGAATAGTACCCGTATTCGACCATAGGCCGTTACCGCAACCAGCACCGACACCTGCTACAGGGTATCCCATAGTTCATTCCTCCTGAAAAGTAAGTTTAGTGTGATGAATGTACCTAATCACAAGATAATGTATGCAGCAGGTCGGGAAGAGAACTAGACGTTTGTACCTGTATCGTTGCAATTACACGTTTGCCTACCAATTGATCCTTAAATCTTACGTAGGCTGCTGCCTTTCCTGTCATTTGCCTTTGTCAGCAGAAAGCGCCGGGGACGGGCTTAGGCCGCGGATATTGCCGGATGTGCTTAATTCGGGATTCCAAGTTAACGTTCATGCAGTTTCCGGCAAGGAAACTGGATGCCGCGCCTGTAGCCGTAACTTGAATACAGCCGACCGTAATATACGGGTTGCAGTTAATCCTTTCAATCTGGACGCCATGCCCAGGCTCGTATTGCGGATCAACCAGTTCGGGCAATTGGCGGTCGAAGATCCGGTAGGATTCGAAAAAGACGTCGCCGGCCGTCTTATGATCCTCCTTGCGCTGGACAGCTAATGCGCGAAGTCTGGCATTCGTCTCGCCGCGATCGCCGAATTGCACGGCGGCTGATAATGAAACGTCGATGAGGTAAACGGCTCCAATCCGCGCTGTGCGAATCGGGAACGTTTCATCTGGACAGCTGCTATTCGGCACTCGCTGCGCCCTCCTCCTGCGCTCCTACCGGGAGTGGGAGCGGCGCTACGGGACCTACGATGACCGATTCCGGCGGCGTATCGAACATCGAATTCAACGTGACGTAGTCGGAGTCGCCGATCTGGAACATTGAGGCGCTTGATACGCCGAGTATTTCGATCTGTCCAACGGTGAGCGCATGATTAACGACTTTGAATTGAATCATCTAGACATTGCCTCCTGATGGTGGATTCCCTGTTTGTAACTGCTGCATATAGGCGAGCATTGCTGCGTCTGCATCTCTTATTGCTTTGACAAGCACAACCTCGCCCGTATTTTCGTTTGTATTCGGAGTTTCATCATCGTTGCGGCTGTTGTTTGATTGTTGCATATAGTAATTGATCCGTGTTGGCATCTGCTTCTTAATATCATTAAGAATGATTCTACGGTGAAATGGATCGAGCGGAATGCATAGATCGGTTTCCATGGCGATAAGTCTTTCGGTCGCATCCGTATCGAGATATCGATTCATATTATTAAAAATTTCGTTGTACAACGGGGATGGAGGCGTCACTGCTGGAGCTGCCGACGGGAACACCTCAGGTGCTGGTGCGGGTGAAGGTACAGATATTTGCTCGATAGACCCTGGAAAGTGATCGCCGCCGCTACCGGGAGCGGTCATGCCGATATTCAGTGTTCCATCCAGCTTCTCAACCTTCAATTGGTCAAAATGATATTCGATGCTCTCGATATTGTAAGCAGGCTTAGCCTCCAACAGCTTCACCTGCTCACATAACTCGGCAACCTGCTGCTCTAGCTTATCGATTATCGTTTGCTGGACGGTTAGCTTATGCATCACATCATGCGCCCAGGCTTGCCAAGGTGACAGCGGGCCTTGCTGCATACGTTCCACCTCCTGACGTAACGGTATGTTTACTAGCGATTATGAAGGATTCGGAAGCGGTACGAACGATAACGGATTTTCCGAGCTGAGCTGTGGAGCAGGCCCGGCGAAGCCGCCTGTATTGAAGAGCTGGGACAATGATCGGATCGAACCTGCGCTGCCTACCTGAAGCACCGAGCTGTTCGAGATGCTGTCTATGCGCATCGAATTGATCGTAATCTGTTGATGAATGGTCCAGCTCATATGACGTTAACTCCCGAGGCTACCTCATTTTGCGTATTGTCTTGCAAATCCGGATCAAGCGTGTTCGTTGCGCTGACGGCATTGTTGGAATTCGTTAAGCTGCCCGTCAGGAAGGATCCCGAGCCTGCGTACGTTTTGGAACTGCTATTGGGCGATACTTGCACGGCATCGCCGAACTGAACGATCGAGCTCGATCCGACACTGACTATTTTTACAAAACCTACGACTGCTGGCATGACGTTCACCCTCTTCTATGAATCGGTCTGGCTGGCCTATCTGATATTACATCTTATGCGGCATTCGCCTAGACGTTACCCGCCCAAGTACGTGCTGCTGCTGAATCAGCCGACAGTATCCTTCGACTAGGCTGGCGCATATAATGGCAGTAGTGCAGGGAGGCAGGTGTGCTGATGGCGTCCAAATGGAATGATATCGAGAAATGGATGGAAGGGCAGCAGCTTCCAAAAGGGTTCGAGGTGCTCAAAGAGCCGGATTGGGTAGAGCAATATGTAAGGAAGCTGATGACCAAAGCGCTGCCTGAGGCTGCCGGCGTAATAACCGGCTCGAAATCGGCGGCAGTCTCCGAAACGGACCATTTTGTCATCGTAAAAATAAATTTGCCAAAGGATACGGAAAGTGAACAGGTAAGGTTGTTCATTCGCGAAGATCGAGTCCGAGTGGAAGGACTGCCGAAAGGAAATAAAGAGATCGTGAAGCTGCCTGCACTCGTGAAACCGCGTATATGCAAAGCGCAGGTGAAGGATGACATCTTGCATGTGAAATTACGCAAGCGCCCTGTCAATCGCACTTATCATGAATCGTATATTGTCTGGTAGCAAGGAGATCCATTCCTTTTGCAGGCAAGGGGGCCGCTTCATTTGTTGCCGGCACTCCTTGTCTTGTCACGAAATCGACCGGGTTTACGGCTGGATAATGGCAGACTTATCCCTTATAATGGCTAGTGACGTGTATATATTAGTCTATAGAGGAGAGGTAACCTGTGTCATTAGTTGATGTTAGTAACGTATCCGCATCGTTATTTATACTGGGTATTGTGTTCTTATTGCTTATCTTTGGTTTGCTCAGCTTCGGCATATTGCGAATGTTCCAGCAGAAGTTCAGGACAGGCTGGTTCTGCTTCGGCGGTGCTGTCGTCAGCTTCGGCGTATTCATGTACATATTAAACGAATGGTTTCTATAGCGCGCTGTAGCCATCTTATTGGAGGAATCGTCGTTGTTCTGGACGTTAATGTGGTTTATCGTTAATATATTGTTCGTGACTTCCGTGATCGTCTTCCTGTTCATGCACCGCGCATACAAGGAAGCGGCTCTACAGGCTGATCGTGAAAGACTGGCTAAGAGCAAGAGCAGACGGCTGCTGTTTGGTGTAATCAGCGTTGCGATGTTAATCGCTATGGTGGCCAGCTTCTTAATAAATATGCGAATGAACGGCTAAAATTCGTCGTTTATTGCTATTATAGGTACGTCTGCAAATGGAAGCTCTCATTGACGAGAGCTTTTTTTTTCGGCATTATGAAGATAGCAACTTTCTATGAACGGAGGTACTGACATTGCATACGATAGATGAAATTATACAAAGCATGGCGAGTCAAGGTCTCCGAATTACGGACCAAAGGAAGACGCTCGCTAAACTGTTCGCCCAGTCCCCCGGTTATTTGGCGCCTAAGGAAGTCTATGAATATATGGGAAAATCTTATACCGGACTTAGCTTTGATACGGTCTACCGCAATTTGAGGGTGATGGAGGAGCTAGGTGTGCTTGAGCAGGTTATGTTCGAGGAGGGCGTGAAGTTCAAGCTTCATTGCAGAGAGCATGACCATCACCATCATATGATTTGCCTGCAATGCGGGCGCACTTATCCAATCACGTATTGTCCGATGGAGCAGACGGCTGTGCCCGATGACTTCCGCGTCGTGAAGCATAAATTCGAAGTATTCGGCTATTGCAAGGAATGCGTGCAGGAAGATACGGCCGCGAGCGAACGATAATGGGCAGCGGACGGGCAATAAGAATAACGCTTCAAGCACCGATTCATTTCTATCGTAAAGTGATATCGCCTTTGAAGCCGCCAACATGCCGCTTCTATCCGACCTGCTCCATGTATGCGCTTCAAGCGATTGAGCTGCACGGCCCGGCCAAGGGAGCATGGCTTGCAGCAAAAAGAATCGCCCGCTGCCACCCTTTCCATCCAGGAGGATATGATCCCGTTCCGCCGGTGAATGACGGGAATAAGGCGTCTTCTTGACAAGGACGGCTTTACTTCGGTATATTTTAAATTATAACAATTATTGAACTGAATCGTAACGTCCTATGAATGGATAAGTACAATAGCATTCCTTGCTCAGAGAGCCGGTCATTATGGTGCAAGCCGGTGAAGGAAGCGATTGGAAGATGGTCCTGGAGGATCCGCCTTCGAGCAGCAGCAGCATTCGGGTGCTGGGTAAGATTGCGGCGCAGCGCCGGCGTTAACGGCATGCCGTCATTAGCAGACGGCACACGAAGCGTTCGAGTTAGGCAGGCATAATAGCCTCCGATGACTTGACGGAATTTGGGTGGTACCGCGTGAGTGTATACTCTCGTCCCATGTTGGACGGGAGTTTTTTGCGTTCACTGGCAAGTCTCAGTACGATAGGAACAATACGGGAGGTCGAATAAACGATGTCTAAGAAAGAACCTTTTTACATTACAACGCCGATCTATTATCCGAGCGATAAGCTCCATATCGGCCACGCCTATTCTACGGTCGCGGGAGACGCGATGGCTAGATATAAGCGTCTTCGCGGCTATGATGTATGGTATTTGACAGGAACGGACGAGCACGGCCAGAAGATCGAGCGCAAAGCGCAAGAGAAGGGCAAGACGCCGCAGCAATTCGTAGATGATATTGTGGTCGGCATCAAAGAGCTTTGGAAGAAGCTCGATATTACGAACGATGACTTCATTCGGACGACAGAGGAGCGCCATAAGCAGGTTGTTGCTCAAATCTTTGACCGTTTCTTGAAGCAGGACGATATTTACAAAAGCACCTATGAGGGCTGGTATTGCACATCCTGTGAATCTTTTTTCCTGGAGCGCCAGCTTGAAGACGGAAGATGTCCGGATTGCGGCAAAGAGGTCGAGTGGGTAACGGAGGAAAGCTACTTCTTCCGGATGAGCAAATATGCAGACCGCTTGCTGCAATACTATGAAGAGCACCCAGACTTTATCCAACCCGAATCGCGCAAAAACGAGATGATCAACAACTTCATTAAGCCGGGTCTTGAAGACCTCGCTGTATCGCGGACGACATTCGATTGGGGCATTAAAGTGCCGGGAGATCCGAAGCATGTCATCTATGTGTGGATCGATGCGTTGTCCAACTATATTACGGCGCTTGGCTACAACACCGATAATGACGAGAAATTCCGCAAGCATTGGCCGGCAAGCGTTCATCTAATGAGCAAGGAAATCGTCCGCTTCCATACGATTTATTGGCCGATTATGCTCATGGCGCTTGACCTGCCGCTGCCGAAGAAAGTGTTCGCGCATGGCTGGCTGCTTATGAAGGATGGCAAAATGTCGAAGTCGAAGGGCAACGTCGTGGATCCTGTCGTTCTTATCGATCGTTACGGCTTGGATGCGCTTCGTTATTACTTGCTGCGTGAAGTGCCTTTCGGGGCAGACGGAGCGTTCACGCCGGAAAACTTCGTGGATCGCATTAACTTCGATCTCGCGAACGACCTTGGCAATCTGCTGAATCGTACAGTCGCGATGATTGACAAATATTTTGATGGCGTTATTCCGACAACGAATCTTGTGCCTACAGACTTCGACGAATCGCTCAAGAAGCTTGGCAGCGACACGGTAACCCAAGTGGAAGCGGCGATGGAAGGCATGGAATTCTCGGTTGCGCTTGCGGCAATCTGGCAATTCGTCAGCCGTACGAACAAATATATCGACGAGACGCAGCCATGGGCGCTTGCCAAGGACATTGCTAAAGTCGGCGAGCTTGGATCGGTTATGAACCATCTTGCTGAATCGCTGCGCATTATCTCCATCCTGTTGCAGCCGTACCTGACGAATGCGCCTCGCGAAATGTGGCGTCAGCTTGGCATCACGGAAGGCGAATCGACGATATGGGAGAGCACAAAAAGCTTTGGAATCATTGGCGAGGGCACTCGCGTAACGAAAGGAACACCGATCTTCCCGCGTCTCGAGATGGCAGAAGAAGCTGCGTATATCGCGGGAACGATGGGGGGAGGCGTTAAGCAGGCAGAGGCTGCATCGGAAGAGCCTGCTGCTGCCAATTCGTCTGCAAAGGCAGACAAGTCGGAGACGGCTGTGGAGTCGAAAGAAGAAATCGGCATCGATGATTTCGCGAAGGTAGAGCTTCGCGTTGCGCAAGTAATCGCGGCTGAACCGGTTGCGAAAGCCGATAAGCTGTTGAAGCTGCAGCTTGATCTTGGTTATGAGCAGCGCCAGGTCGTCTCGGGCATTGCGAAGTTCTACACGCCAGAGCAGATGGTTGGCCGCAAAGTCATTTGCGTGACGAACTTGAAGCCGGTTAAGCTGCGCGGCGAAATGTCGCAAGGCATGATACTCGCTGCTTCGCATGGCGACCAATTGACGCTGGCTACCGTTCCTGACGAGATGCCGAACGGGGCAATCGTTAAGTAAGTTGGCAGCAATCTAAATAAGGCAGAGGCTGATCCTAAACGCTTTGGCGGACGGGGTCAGCCTCTTTGCTGTCTCCTTATATTTAAGATCAAACGGGTCAATACAGGAGATAGGACACGCCTTCCGAATTGGAAGGAAACTTATATTTATCGTTGACAGCCTAAAGCTGGCGTCGTATAATACAAAACGTAATCATAACGATTACGATTAAGAGATTGCAAGATTAGGCAGCCGGCTATCATACTAGGAAAGAAGAAATGGAGTGTAACAAGATGAGAACAAGAACAAGAGGAATACGATACTTAGGAATAAGCTTAGTTGCTGCAATCGTGCTATTGACTGCGGCTTGCGGCAATTCATCTAATGATACGAATACAGAAGAGGGCAATACGGAACAAGACGGCAAGCTAAGCGTCGTTACAAGCTTTTATCCCTTATATTTTATGGCTAAGGAAATTGGCGGAGAGCATGTGAAGGTTGATAATCTCGTCGCAGCAGGAGTTGAACCGCATGACTGGACGCCAAAAAGCAGGGATCTGAGTACGGCTTCCAACGCGAATCTGTTCCTGTATCACGGGGCTGGCCTTGAAAGCTGGGTTGAGGATTTCCAGAAAGGGTTGTCCAAGGATAGCGGCGTAGCAGTGAAGGAAATGAGCGAAGGTATTACTTTGATTCATGGCGAAGAAGAAGAGGAACACGAACATGAGCATGAAGGCGAAGAGGACCACGACCATGAAGGTTTGGACCCTCATACGTGGGTAAGTCCGAAATCCGCGCTGATTTTGGCGGAAAATATAAAGGATAGCTTAATCGAGGCAGACGGTACGCATAAAGCCGATTATGAGCAAAACTTTGCAGCGCTTCAAGAAAAGCTCGTTGCAATCGATGCTAAGTATACGGAGGAGCTCACAAAAGCGAGCAAAAAGGATATCGTTGTGTCCCATCAGGCGTTCGGTTACTTGGCTAGAGATTATGGCTTGAATCAGGTGGCCATTATGGGATTAAGCCCGGACGCCGAGCCGCGAGCTCAAGACTTGTTGGAGATCGCAAAATTCGTCAAGGAAAACGATGTTCGCTTTATTTTCTTCGAGGAGCTGGTATCCGATAACTTAGCTAAGACGCTTGCCGATGAGGCGGATGTAGAGACGCAAGTTCTTAATCCTCTGGAGGGACTTACATCGGAGCAGGAGAAGGCAGGCGACTCCTACTTGACGCTTATGGAACGAAACTTGCAATATCTGACGCAAGCATTACAATAAAGTGAAACGATAGACAGGCAAGACGGGCTAATATCGCTGAGATATAGCCCCTTATTGCTGTAAGGAGATAGAACATGCTGCAACCAAAAACATTAATAAGCGAAACGCCGAATTGCCATCAGGAGGTTATCTCACTCGACGGCGTATCGTTCTCGTACCAACAGCAGTCGGTCATTTCGAACGTAAGCTTCGGTGTGAAGGAACGTGATTTCATCGGCTTAATCGGAACGAATGGCGCCGGCAAGACGACATTGCTGCGAATGATCGTTGGTTTATTGAAGCCGACGCAGGGGCAGATTCGTCTGTTCGGACAACCGATTGAGAAGTTCAAGCAATGGGAACGGATCGGCTATGTGCCGCAGAAGAACTCGCTTAATCCGCTGTTTCCAGCGGTTGTGAGGGAAGTTGTGCTATCCGGACTATATGGGCGGAATAAGCTGTTCAAGAAAGTAACGAAGGAAGATCATCAGAAATGCAATGATGCGCTTCATGCTATGGGGATCGAGGACTTAAGCGAGAAGCGGATCGGTCTGCTCTCGGGCGGTCAGCAGCAGCGCGTATTTCTCGCAAGGGCGCTGATCAACAATCCGTCATTGCTCATTCTGGATGAGCCGACGGTCGGTATCGATACCGAGACGCAGGAAAGCTTTTTCCATATGATCAAGCATATGCATCAGCATCATAATATGACGTTCCTGATGGTGTCGCATGACATGGATATGATTCGGTCGTACCTCGGCCAGCAGCCGGCTTCCGAGAGCGGCAAGCTAAAGTTCTATATCAGACATTCGCATGAGACGCAGGATTGCGTAGAGAGCAATTTGGCACATAGCTTGAAAGGGCTAAGGGAGCAATTGGAGAGCGGGAAAGAGGTTGTTCGGATTGGAGATCGTTACTAGCGAGTTTTTTCAAAGAGCTCTTATCGGGGGCTTGTTAATTGGTGTTACTGCGCCGCTGATGGGTATATTTCTTGTGCTGCGCAGACTATCGATGATCGGAGATACGCTGTCGCATGTATCGATTGCCGGCGTTGCACTCGGATTCCTTATTGGTGTCTATCCGATCGCGGTCGGTCTTGTGTTCGCTATCGCTGCTTCATTCGGCATCGAGAAGCTTCGCAAAGCGTATAAGACGTACGCTGAGTTGTCACTGGCCATAATGATGTCGGGAGGCGTGGCGCTGGCCTCGCTGCTGTTCACGCTTGGCAAAGGATTCAATATGAACGTGAACAGTTACTTATTCGGAAGCATCTACACGCTTAGCAGCGGCGATCTTTATTTAATCGGCGTGGTAACGCTTGTCGTTCTGATAGCGATCCGAACACAGGTGAAGGAGCTGTTTCTCATTACTTTCGATGAAGATGCGGCTGCGGTAAGCGGGTTGCCCGTCCGTTTCTATAATGTTATGATTAGCGTGCTTACAGCACTTGTTATTAGCGTATCGATCAAGATTGTAGGCGCTTTGCTCGTATCGGCTCTATTAACGATACCAGCTGCTTGCAGTCTGATTATCGCAAGAAGCTTCAAGCAAAGCGTTATTTCGGTTGTTATTATCGGTGAGATTGCTGTCGTTGCCGGCTTGCTGATTGCGGGAGTTTGGAATCTTGCGCCAGGAGGAACGATTGTATTGCTGCTAATCGTTATTTTGCTTCTGTTGCTCGTGTTCAAGCGAGGCATGAAGTTAGGCAACTGAGCAACTGATACGAGATTGAGGTGAAATGGTTTGACCGATGTTAATATTTGGCTGGCGTTCACCGCCGGCATTGCTTCGTTTGTGTCACCTTGCTGCTTGCCCTTATATCCATCTTATTTATCGTACATAACCGGTATTTCGGTATCCGATCTGAAAGAAAACGACCATACGAAGAAGCAGCGCATGCGCATGATGTCGCACACGTTCTTCTTCATATTGGGTTTCTGTACGGTGTATTATGCATTAGGATATTCGACGAATCTGTTCGCGGAATTCTTCAGTGAATATCGTCAGCTTATCCGTCAATTATCGGCAATACTTATTATTCTGATGGGCTTGTTCTTAATCGGACTATTCCAGCCGAAGCTGCTGCTCAAAGACACGAGGAAAAATCTGATTCCGCGGAAATCAAACTATATCAGCTCGTTTGTGTTCGGTATCGGCTTCTCGGCAGGCTGGTCGCCATGTGTTGGTCCCGTATTGACGGCAATTCTTGGCTTGGCAGCCTCGTCGCCGGATACATGGTTCCAATTAACGACAGCTTATGCACTCGGGTTCGCAATCCCATTCTTCGTATTGGCCTTCTTCCTAGGCACGGCAAGATGGATACTGAAGTACTCTTCCCTTGTCATGAAGATCGGCGGCGGCGTTATGCTGCTTATGGGCGTGCTGCTGTTCACGGATCAGATGACGCAAATTACGATTTGGCTGAATTCAATAACGCCGGAATGGCTGAAGTTCTAAGTAAAGTATTCGATCTTCGCTTCCGGAAAATGCTCGAAAATGCGCTCCGATATGAACATGCGGAGCGCATTTGCCTGTTCATCGGGATATACGTATTTGCCTTGTCCCCAGCGTCCCCATTTATACTTGCGTTTCTCGATGTCCATTTCCAGCTTCGTACGAGGGTAACGCTTCTCAATGACGGTTTTAGCCGTTTTCGTGAAGCGGTGCTGGATTAACTCGAACGTGAGATCACGCCTTGTCTCAGGGGGCAAATCGGCAGCCAGAGCGGCTATCAGTTCGCCATACCCTTCCTCCCAGCCATCATGCCAGATGATCGGCGCAATAATGAAGCCCATCGGATAACCTGCCTTCGCGACCTTGACCGCGGCTTCGATGCGCTGCTCGAAACGGGAGGTGGCTGGTTCGAAATGTTTAATAACGTATTTGGCGTTAACGCTGAACCTTATTCTCGTGTGGCCGTTATGTTTCGCATCCAGCAACGAATCAACATGATGGAATTTCGTGACGAATCGAAGCCTTCCTAGCGGCTCTTCGCCAATGAATTCAATCAACTCGCGCAAACTGCCAGTAATGGGCTCAAGTCCGACAGGGTCCGAGGTGCAAGCGGCCTCGAAACGGGTAATTTCCGGCTTGCGTTCTTCAATGTAACCTTTGGCTGCTTCGATAATGTCGTCGATATTGACGTAGACACGAATATAAGGTTTAGCGCCAAGCGTTGTTTGCAGATAGCAATAATGG
Source organism: Paenibacillus sp. YIM B09110 (assembly GCF_037167145.1). Taxonomy (NCBI): domain Bacteria; kingdom Bacillati; phylum Bacillota; class Bacilli; order Caryophanales; family Paenibacillaceae; genus Paenibacillus; species Paenibacillus sp. YIM B09110. The sequence goes on from NZ_JBANSP010000011.1 coordinate 147,659, forward strand.
CAATGGGCCATGCAGCCCGTAGCGATCGGTATCGCATATTCCGCTGAAGGCTTGGACGTATCGAATTTGAGTGTCTTGCGAATGCCGACGACGAGTGTGCGTTTCGCAATTTTGTATTGCTCGAGCTCCGTATCGCCGGGCAGATTCGTAATGCGGTTATGCGAGGTCGTCATGCGATAAGGAATGCCCTGCTCCTTCACCCATTCAAAAATGCGTTTGCCTTTCGGATAATCGAGCGCGGACGGCTCAAAATAAACAAGCTCAGGGACGAAGGAAAGCGTTGAACGGTCTATTTTCGGACGATCAATCACGTTAGCGCTCATATAAGCAAAGTCCTCCTCGAATAATGGCACTCATGCTTGGCATCAATGCTTATAGTGTATGGAATTCGAGGACGAAACAAACTGGAAAGATGCAGTGCGGCATTTCGGACGGGTTGCAGTGTCAGGCACGGACAGTGTATGATACATAGAGTAACGCCGAGGAAACAAGGTGAAGATGCAGGGTTAGGGGGTTCTTCAGGTGCCGACTCCGAGCATGGAAGACTACTTAGAGAGAATTTATAAGCTCATCGACGAAAAAGGGTATGCGCGTGTTTCGGATATTGCGGAAGGCTTAGAGGTACATCCGTCCTCGGTCACTAAGATGATACAGAAGCTCGACAAAGACAACTATTTGATCTATGAGAAGTATCGAGGTCTTGTTCTTACGAATAAAGGCAAAAAAATGGGCAAGCGGTTGGTTGACCGTCATCAATTGCTGGAAGATTTCCTGACGACGATTGGCGTGCAGGATGAAAATATTTATCGCGACGTAGAAGGAATCGAGCATCATCTGAGCTGGGATTCCATTACATGTATTGAGACGTTGGTTGAATATTTCCGCCGTGACAGCCAGCGGCTGGAGGAGCTTCGCTCCTTGCGCTCCGAACTGGATAGCGAGTAGAGTACATAGCAATGAATAATGAAAAAGGGGATTGCAGCCCGCGCGGGCTGCAATCCCCTTTTTCGTTGTTAGTGATACTTAGGCATATCGTTGTCGTCCTTGCCGCCCTCAATGACTCGGAACGGCACTGTCTTGGAACGTGGACGGCCAGTCTTCGGCTTAGCGGCCGAGGATGAACGTCCTTGTTTGACGCGCGTATGGCTTTGACCCGTGCGACGATACCCTTGCAAGAACGAAGGCGGATATTTGTAAAGGAGGAAGATCGCGCCGAGTATGACGATGGGAAGGATGAAGCCGAGCGGATTTGTCGTTATGCTGAACAACACTCCGATTACGAGCAGAATCAATATCGTAATTGACCATCCGTTCCATTTTCCTTGTACTCTGCTCATCGCTATTCCTCTTTTCTTATTAGAAATTAAGCTTTCGTCATTTGTTGCTCCAGCTCGCGCATCCGGTTGAAGGAAGCGATGGATACAGCAACTTGCTCGTCTTGCGGTTCTTTGGTCGTCAATAGCTGCAGCCATAGCCCTGGGTAGCCAAGGTAACGAAGTACTGGAATGTCTCTAAGCGCATTCGTCCACTTCAGCACCTCGTAGGAGATGCCAAGCACGACTGGCAGCAAGAGGATACGGATATAGACGCGTTCCCAGATCGAATCCCATGTGAAGATGGGCAGCGAGTATATAACGACGCCGACGATAACGGTAAATACAATGAAGCTCGAACCGCAACGGTAGTGCAGACGGCTGTATTTCTGAACATTGCGCACCGTCAGATCTTCACCGGCTTCATAAGCGCTAATGACCTTGTGCTCTGCGCCGTGATACTGGAAAAGACGCTTAATGAGCGGTGTCATCGAGATGAAGTACAGATACGTAAGCAACAGGATGATTTTAATAAGTCCTTCTAATAAATTATGACCGATTTTGTTGCTGAATACCCCTGCGAATAGCAATTCTTCCAGCGCGGCAGGCACTGCAGTAAATATGAGCTTGCCGAAGATGAAGGACAGGACGCCGGCAACGGCTACGCCGACAACCATACTGATGCTCCAGCCTCCGGATTTCTTCTCTTCCTTGCTTTCTTTCGTAACATCGATTGTAGCTGCTTGCGCGTTAGAATCGGCCTTGTTATCCTTAGTCTCGCTCGTCTCATCCTCCGCATAAGCTTCCATGGAGAAGTTAAGATGCTGCGACCCTTTGGCGCTTGATTCAATAATGCCAACTACACCGCGCACTAAAGGGATTTTTTTTAAGCGTTGTACCCAAGGCTTCGAGACGGAAGGGACCTCGTAAAATACGATTTCATCGTTTTTGCGCCGTACGGCCGTTACGTTAACGTGTTTGCCTGCAAACATTACGCCTTCGATAACAGCTTGTCCGCCATAAGCGCGTCTTATATCCTGCGGCAAGAGCTTGTCACCATCCCCAAAGTAAGGTTTCGTCATCAATTCTATTGCGACGAATCTGTCTATCGTTTTGTAAGTCTATTGTACTTGATCTATGCGTGAAATGCCAACGTCATCATCATCCAGCAGCACTTATGGTAGGTGTATGTTGATTCCGTTATAAGTGTGCATTGATGAATTGCAAAGAAGGCGATTGTCACATAATAAAGGAGTCAGATACAAGATAGCAAAGAAAGGCGGAATTAAGATGTCAACGTTGGCTAATAACAAACGCAGCGACCAGCAAGTTTACTCGGATCATCATACGAATCCATGGACGTACCCGATGATGATAGGACTTTATGCCGGAATCATATGGGGCGGACTTAGGTGGGTGTTCTATCAAATTAAGTTTACAACCGTGCTGCCGGGGTTTATTGGCGATCCTTTTTTTAAGCAGTCTTTTTTGAAGACGGGATGGGGAGAACTAGCCGGAGTAGGATGCTATGTCGTATTTTCAGTTGCCGCGGCACTGTTGTATAAGCTCGTTCTCGGGAAATTGCGCGGCGCATGGCCAGGAATAGGCTACGGCGTATTCTGGTGGGCGCTTATCTTCTTATTGCTCGGTCCTATGTTCGGTATGACGGAATCGATTACGAAATCCGGCTGGAATACACTGTTCACGGAGATCTGTGTATTCATTCTTTGGGGGCTGTTTATCGGCTATTCCATCGCTTTCGAATTTACGGACGAAGCATCGCGGGAGCCGATTCCGGCACCGACATGAGTTATCACTTCTCAAGCGGCGGACATTTGTGGTAAAATGTGAAAGCCGTTTACGCTAGAGAATGAAAGCAGTATCAGCTTAAACTCTAATACATCGCTCGAGCTTCCCAGCGTGACGACAGATGTGCTCTTCTGCTGGGCACACAAAGCTGCGTTCGTAGGGGAGGTAAATTCATGAGCAAAGTTCTCGTTCTAAACGGTCCTAACCTGAATATGCTGGGCATTCGAGAGCCTGGGGTGTATGGAACGGAAACGCTGGCCTATATTGAATCGCTTGTGAGGGAGAAGGGCGAGGCGCTTGGCTTCGAGATCGATTTCTTCCAAAGTAACCATGAGGGCTTGATGATCGACAGGATACATTGTGCTTTCGGCATTGCTAACGGAATCGTCATTAATCCTGGCGCTTGGACGCACTACAGCTACGCGATGCGAGATGCGCTTAGCGCGGTAAGCTTGCCGATCGTTGAAGTGCATTTGTCCAACATTCATAAAAGAGAAGCGTTCCGGCATGTATCGGTTATCGCTCCGATTGCCGTCGGACAGATTGCGGGCTTTGGCGCGCATAGCTACTTATTGGGCTTGGATGCGTTGGCACAGCATTTGCAAAGTAAGTGAATGAAAGGAAGTGTAGCTTATGTCAAACGAAAGAGTAAACCGTCTGCGCAAGCTGCTAGTGGAATCAAGCTATGAAGCCATTCTTATCGGGAGCGATATTAATCGCCGCTATATCAGCGGATTCACAGGCTCCTCAGGAATGGTGCTTATTACGCAGGACGAAAGCTATTTGCTCACTGATTTCCGGTATCGTACACAAGCGCCGCAGCAGGCGGCAGGCTTCCAGATCGTGGAGCATGGTGCGAATCCGATTAACGATGTGCGCGAGCTGCTTGCCAAGCACGGCATTAAGCGGTTAGCTTTCGAACAGGATCATGTCGTCTACAGCCAATACTCAGCTTGGGCTGAGGCATTGCCAGGCATTGATCTGCAGCCTTCCGGCGCGCTCGTAGAGAAGCTTCGGATGATTAAGGACGCAGCAGAGCTCAAGGTGATGCAAGAAGCTGCCGATCTGGCGGACAAGACGTTCAGTCACATTCTGAATATCATTAAGCCGGGCATCAGAGAGTCGGATATTGCCCTTGAGATGGAAGTGTTCATGCGCAGTCATGGCGCAACTTCATCCTCCTTCGACACTATTGTTGCTTCAGGCGAGCGTTCAGCGCTTCCGCATGGTGTTGCAAGTGATCGTCTTGTAGGACAAAATGAATTTGTCAAGCTTGATTTCGGCGCTTATTATCAAGGCTATTGCTCCGATCTTACACGGACGATAGTGGTCGGCACGCCGACCGAGAAGCACCGTGAAATATATTCTATCGTGCTGGAAGCGCAGTTGCATGCGCTTGAGCATATTAAGCCGGGCATTAGCGGACGTGAAGCGGATGCGCTTGCTCGCGACGTTATTGCGAAGTACGGCTACGGCGATCTATTCGGACATGGCACTGGTCACGGTCTTGGCATGGAAATTCATGAATCGCCTAGATTGTCGAAGTTCAGCGAAACGATTTTAACCCCCGGCATGACTGTAACGGTAGAGCCTGGCATATACATTCCCGGCTTCGGCGGGGTTCGTATCGAGGACGATATCGTGATTACGGAAACCGGTATTAAAATATTAACCTCATCTCCGAAAGAGCTCATTATTTTGGGATAGGAACAATTTATTCAGGAGGTATATTCAGTGATTTCAGTAAATGATTTTAAAACAGGCTTGACCGTACAGGTCGACACCGACATCTTCTCCGTAATTGACTTTCAGCACGTGAAACCGGGCAAAGGCGCGGCTTTCGTTCGTTCCAAATTGCGCAACCTTCGCAACGGCAACGTTGTTGAGAAAACGTTCCGTGCGGGCGAGACAATCGGCCGTGCAATCATCGAGAACCGCGAAGTGCAATACCTGTACAACTCCGGTTCCGAATATACTTTCATGGACAACGAGACTTACGACCAATTCAACCTCGACAAGAAACAGCTTGAATGGGAGATTAACTTCTTGAAAGAGAACATGAACGTTAACATCTCCAGCTACCAAGGCGAAATCCTCGGTATTCAGATGCAAACGAGCGTTGATCTGAAAGTAACGGAAACGGAGCCGGGCGTGAAAGGCAACACAGCCCAAGGCGCAACGAAAAACGCGACGCTTGAGACTGGTCTTACGGTTCAAGTTCCTTTGTTCATCAACGAAGGCGACGTGCTTCTGATCGACACGCGCGAAGGCAAATACATTTCCCGCGCTTAGTTGCAGCGGGATGTGAAAATGATGGAAAACCGTCCGGTGCTTGCATTCGGACGGTTTTTTTTGTGGGTTTATATACCCATTAGCTTGCGATTTGTGTTATAATATTGACTTGTATGTATATGTCAAGGTTGGGAGTGAACAGCTTTGTCGTTGATAGTGATGAAGTTTGGCGGCAGCTCTGTCGGTACACCGGAGAGAATGCAGCGCGTAGCAAAACGTATAATTGAAAGGCAGCAGGAGGGCAACCAAATCGTGGTCGTCGTCTCTGCCATGGGTGATACGACCGACGATTTAATCGATCAGTCGAAGGAGCTGAATCCGAATCCGCCGGCGCGCGAGATGGATATGCTGCTTACCGTAGGTGAGCAAATATCGATCGCGTTGCTATCGATGACGATTCATCAGGAAGGTCATAAAGCACAATCGTTCACGGGCTGGCAGGCAGGCATCCGCACTGAAGCCGTTCATGGGAAAGCGAAGATGACCAATATTCAGCCAGATCGGCTGTTCAAGGCGTTAGAGGAAGGCAATGTTGCGATCGTTGCCGGATTCCAAGGAATGACCGAGGAAGGCGAAATAACGACGCTTGGCCGCGGCGGCTCGGATACGACAGCCGTTGCGCTTGCAGCTGCAATCAAAGCGGACGTATGCGAGATTTATACCGACGTTGACGGGATCTATTCGACTGATCCGCGCGTCGTTAAAAATGCCCGCAAGCTGAATGAAATTTCCTATGACGAAATGCTGGAGCTTGCCCATCTTGGAGCGGCAGTATTGCATCCACGAGCAGTGGAATATGCGAAGCATAACAATGTGAAGCTGGTTGTTCGATCCAGCTTTACCCAAAATGAAGGTACGAGCGTAAAGGAGGAAGCGGTAATGGAGCAAGGCGTGGTCGTTCGCGGCATCGCGTTTGACAAAAATGTAGCTAGAATCAGCATTATCGGCGTTGAGGATATTCCTGGCGTGCTTGCTGGCGTATTCGGAGCGTTGGCGGGCAACGGCATCGACGTTGACATTATCGTTCAAAGCGGCGTGCAGGACGGCAAAGCCGACTTCTCCTTCACCGTATCGCGTGACGATAAGGACAAAGCGATTAATGTAATCGAGAGCATCCGCTCCTCTTTCCCTTATCGCGAAGCAAGCTCTGAGGAAGATTTAGTCAAAGTATCGATCGTTGGCGCAGGCATGGTCAGCAATCCAGGCGTAGCTGCGAAAATGTTCGCGGCGATCTCTTCCCTCGGTGTAAGCATCAAAATGGTAAGCACATCCGAAATCAAGTGCTCCTGCGTTATTTCAGCTGAACCGCTGAACGAAGTTGTACGTGCGCTTCATACCGCATACGACCTCGACACGGCAGAGCAAGTATTCGTTGGCGGACCGCAGGACCGTCGCTAATCGCAATCATATGTTAAGTAAGCCCGCGTCGGTATCAGCCGAGCGGGCTTTTTTCATTATTCATTCGGCAATCAAGCAGCTACCCGCCCATAAGCTTAAACAGCTTGTACAATATGGCTGTAATACCGGCGGCCATAAGCGGCCCAACAGGGATGCCGCGCATGAAGACGATGCCGACTATGGAGCCTAGCACAAGCCCGACAATAATCTGAGGGTCGACCTTCAACAGTTCGAGCCCTTTGCCGTTAATATAAGTGGCGGCAGCACCGCCAAGCAGGGCGAGCCAGCCTGGCCAGGAGCTTAGCGCCGCTAACAATTCTTTCGACTGGATCCGTCCCGATGCGAAAGGGACGAGTACACTGAAGGTTAGAAATAACAAGCCAATCTCCAAACCTCGCCTTTCGATTGCTGGTAGAAAACGCTCCAAATGAACGAGCTTAACAGCGAGTAGCAGGCAAGCGGCGGTGGCGATGATCGGGGATCGGCCAACTAAACCAATAATAATCAAGCCTACTAATATAATTTCACCGACCATCCCCAACGACTCCTCGAATAATGATATGCCCAGCAAGCCACCTGATAAGCGGCCTTAGAACAGTTCATTATATGGACAAGCGGGCGTCAATATGTCACTCTAGCTTCTCGTCAACAAATCCCCATTCAGCCTTGGAACTGTCTGATAGACGTCGACAGCCGCACAGGCTTCGACATCTTTTTTGAAGCCAAGCTTGCACAAACGTTTACCCGACATACCGCTCAACAAGGTTTCCACAATGTAGTTTGCCCGGTTGCGATAAAGCGCGAGCATGGCGATTCCGAAGTCGTCCGTCTCTACCGGCGTTCCGCCAAGCTCTTGCAGCTTGTTCAGTACAAGTCCGGCGCATAAACCATCCTCGATAGCAAATTCATCATGGCTGCCCGCGCATAACAGCACGACATCTCGGCGCAAGTCAAGCGCTGCTTTGGCGCTTGCTTCGGCATTCAGCAACGAGGCGGTCAGCACATAATCCGCTCTCATCGATTTGTGAATGGCCCTCGTTCCGTTTGTCGTTGTTAAGATGACCCGTTTGCCAGCTACATTTTGTTCGGAATACTCATCAGGCGAGTTGCCTAAATCAAATCCTGCTATTTTACGGCAAAATCGTTCACCTCCAAGCAGGTCGCCCGGTTTCTGGAGCGCGCGCGCCTCCATAACCGTTTCCGCAGGCAGGACACAGGAAGCACCCGCCTCTATCGCGGAAATTATCGTGCTCGTAGCGCGCAGAACATCGATAATGATTGCCGTTTTATGATGAAACTTGGCCGAGCTGGCCTCATTAACGCTTGAAATGACTTGCACTTGCATCGTATCGTCTCCGCCTCTCCTTCGGCTATCGTTATAGACCTCGCAGTCATAGCCAAAGCATCAAATCATATAAAAAAACGTATCCGACTGCCCGAATTCGAAGGTGTCGGAACGCAAGCCCCGCCTCATAGCCTCCAGCGCCAAAACGTCTGAAGGTGAAATATTCCCGAGATGCACATCAGCGCCGAAATAGCGAAGCAAATGAACCTGCTGCTGCTTCTGCGGCGCTTCCCACATGAGTCGCTTATGCTCCGCAACCCGGCTGATCACTTCCTCCAGCATGTTGTCCCTGCATTTGCCGGATTCGTCGAATAAGCCGACATCTACGCCGGATTCTCGAGCTTCAACGGTTACAAGCATAGCGCCTGCATCCCAGTCGCATTCTGCGGTGAAGGCTAGCTCCTCGGGATCGATTAATGAGCCTGCTGCTTTTTTGCCGTATTCCGTAATGACGCGCAGTCCTCTAGAAATGCCTTCTTTAATAAGGCCTGTTCTTCGTTTGCGGTCAAGCTCGATCGTACCGTCCGATACTTCAATGCCGTTGAAGCCCATCTGACAAACCGTATCCATGAAAGAACCGATTTCTTGCTGAGCAACTGCGGCCTCAAGCAGCGTACCTCCAGGCATAACAATAAGTCCTTGCTCTCTAGCCAGCGTAAGCTTCTGCTGAAGCAGCTCAGGCGTATAGAGAACGGAAGTGCCGAATGCCAGCTTAACGATGTCGACATGCGGACCGGCTAGCTGCACGAAATCAGCGAACTGATGAAAACCCATCCCTTTGTCGATCACCATCGTTTGTCCGAATCGGTTCATTCGGCTAGCTGCCCGTTTGCCGCTAGGATCTTGCAATAGTCGATTCCAGCCCGTGGCTGATGCAATAGTCATGACGATCGTCTCCTCGCCCGCGCTGTGCTTGGGACAGTAGTGTAATCCAATGGTTTACTATATGCGTCATTTGTTAGGCATGTGCCCTGCATGAAATAGAGACAAGCAAGCATAAGCATAGATAGTAGCATCTTATTGGAAAGGAGGCTGATTTCACGTGTTGAACAAAATCGTATTGTCGATGGCATCGCTTCGGTTAATGTCCGGTACGATCGAGATTTGCGCCGCCCTGCTCATGCTGAAGCTGAACCAAATCGACAAGGCGCTAATTATCAATTCATCGCTCGCTTTTGTCGGGCCTGTCATCCTGCTCGCCACGACGACAATCGGACTAATCGGTATGGCAGACAAGCTCTCGCCAGCGAAGTTCACCTGGGTTGCGATTGGAATCATCTGCTTAATGATCGGTATTTTGAAAAAATAATAGATTCTAGCAATCGCGCTAACGAGTCATATTTTCGCCCTATCTGCATACAATTGGAACTACGAGAGGACAAACATCCAGGAGTGATGAGCATGCTGTCGCGAGTCATACATTTGCTGCCGCTTGAATTAAAGTCGTTGCTAGAGCGTCTTCCCGCTCAGGTTAAAGAGCAGCTAGAGGAAATACGAATCCGGGAGGGACGCCCGCTCGAAGTTGGTTTTCGCGGTCAATCCCGCTTTGTTGCAAACGACGGATCGCTCCGGCAATCGACTACGGACGATACGTATAAGTCGAGCAGTGACCTATGCCGAAAGCTGCTTGAGAGAATTACGAACTATTCCTTGTATGCAATGGAAGAAGAGCTGCGAAGAGGTTTTATTACCGTTACGGGCGGCCATCGAATTGGACTTGCTGGCAGAACGATATTGGACGGCGGGACGGTGAGAGGAATTCGGGATATCGGGGCATTCAACATCCGAATCGCAAGAGAAGTAGTCGGAGCCTCGACACACTTGCTGCCTAAGCTGCTGGATAAGACGCGCAAGACGCTGCTGTCGACGCTCATTCTGGCACCGCCGCAGCAAGGCAAGACAACGCTCATTCGCGATATCGCCAGATCGGTAAGCTACGGTTATTGGCAGCAAGGTGATCTGGAGGGCTGGCAAGGTCGCAAGGTTGGCATCGTCGATGAACGTTCGGAGATTGCCGCATGCATGAGGGGCATCCCGACATTCGACATTGGGCCTCGCACCGACGTCATGGATGCTTGCCCGAAGGCAGAGGGAATGATGATGCTGCTTCGGTCGATGTCTCCTGAGGTTATCATCGCCGATGAGATTGGCCGTCCAGAGGATGGCGAAGCGATTCGGGAGGCGAGTCATGCGGGTGTCAGTGTCGTAGCGACCGCACACGCGTACGATTTGCAGGATGCGCGCGGAAGGCCGGTGCTGCAGAAGCTCTTAGACGAAGGGACCTTCGCTAATGTCGTTGAACTGAAGCGAACGGCAGATGGAATTATGCATCGTGTCGTTGCTTCGGGCGGCAAGCGATATGACACCTTTGACCCAGTCGTAGCTTCATCACGACGCGAGGCGAGCGTTAGCAGCCGGTTAAGAGCTGGTGAGCCGTGATTAAGCTGCTTGGAGCAGTTCTCATCCTGATCGCGGGCACGATGATCGGCTTCCAGCAGGCCGCTAGATTTGCGGATCGGCCGAAGCAGCTTAGGCAGCTCGCTCATGCGCTGCAACGGTTGGAGACGGAGATAGGTTACGGACATACGCCGCTTCCTGAGGCGCTCGAACGAACGGCGGAAGCCTCGCCAGCACCGTTGTCCGATCTGTTCCGCAGTGCAGCGGGCGGGGTGTGGCAAGGCGATGAGAAATCATTCCGCGAAAGCTGGGAGCAAGCCGTTAACGAGCAATGGCCATACACCTCGATGCGTTCAGGCGAGCAAGCCGTTATGCTGCGTCTTGGCTCAACGCTGGGCATAAGCGACAAAGAGGATCAGATGAAGCATTTGCGGCTAGCTTTATTGCAATTGAAATCGGAAGAGGATGCAGCCAGAGACGATCAAGGTCGCTACGAGAAAATGTGGAAAAGCCTTGGCGTATTGATCGCAGTGCTGATCGTCATATTGATGGTGTAATGGGGTGCCGTACGGATGAACATGGATGTGAGCGCGATTTTCCAAATTGCCGGCATCGGGATCGTCATTGCAATGATCCATTCGGTTCTGAAGCAAATGGGAAAGGAAGATATGGCGCAATGGGTAACGCTCATCGGGTTTGTTGTCGTCTTACTGATGGTTGTAAGACTGTTGAACGACCTTTTTCAAGAGATTAAGACGATATTTCTGTTCCAGTAGACGTCTGCAGCTAGACGCATTCGAGTAGGTGAACGAAGTGGAAATCATTCAAGTCGTCGGCCTCGGCCTGATGTCAACCGTCCTCATTCTTGTCGTACGGGAGCAGAAGCCGATGTTCGCCTTCCTGCTTGCGGCATTTACGGGATTGTTCATTTTCCTGTATTTGATCGGCAAGATCGACATCGTCATCACGGTGCTTGAGGATCTGGCCAATCGGTCGGGCATTCCGTCCATTTACCTGAAGACGATTTTGAAAATTATCGGGATTGCCTATATCGCCGAGTTCGGAGCGCAGATTGTGAGAGATGCAGGGCAGGAAAGCATCGCGTCAAAAATAGAATTCGCCGGCAAGGTGTTCATCCTTGTCATGGCCGTACCGATCATAAGCGTCATCGTCGAGACAGTGATCGGCTTACTGCCGGCAGGGAGTTGATGCCTATGCTGACTGTATCAAACACCTTAGATCGTGCCAAGCTGCTGCTCGCCGTGATGGCGGCCGTACTGCTGTTCTCCTTCGTGCCTTCAGTGTCGGGTGAAGCCGGTATCTATGCCGAAGAGCCTGCTGCGGTAGGGACGAGCCAGTCGGAGCAGTTGACGAACGAACTGGCCTCTGATCAGATCGGCGGGCTCGATACGGACGCGGTAGAGAGCTATTGGAATAAGCTGCGCAGCGAATATGGCGGTTACTTTCCCGAACAGCGCGTGCCGAGCTTCATGGAAATGATTATGCCTGGCGGCGGAGGGCTAAAGCTAACCGATGTGCTGAAGGGCATCATGAAGTACTTCCTGCATGAAGTGCTCTATAATGGGCGGCTGCTCGTCACGATTGTGCTATTGACGGTGTTCAGCATGGTGCTGGAAACGCTGCAGAACGCTTTCGAAAGAAATGCCGTCAGCAAGGTCGCTTACTCCATTACGTACATGGTCATGATTATTATTGCGGTCAATAGCTTCCACGTCGCAATCGGCTATGCGAGGGAAGCGATCGAGAGCATGATTCAATTCATGCTAGCGATGGTACCGCTGCTCCTGACGCTATTGGCTTCAATGGGCAACGTTGTGTCGGTGTCGGTGCTTCATCCGCTTATTATTTTCATGATTCACGCAGTCGGCACGCTGATCTACACGGTCGTATTTCCACTGCTGTTCTTCTCGGCCGTGCTTCATATTACGAGCGCCTTAACCGACAAGTTCAAGGTGACGCAGCTTGCGAACTTGCTTCGCAACTTAAGCGTTGGCGTACTTGGAGCGATGCTCACCATCTTCCTTGGCGTCATATCCGTTCAGGGCGCAACCGGGGCGGTTACGGACGGCGTTACGCTCAGGACCGCCAAATTCGTAGCCGGCAACTTCGTTCCCGTCGTCGGTCCGATGTTCTCGGGAGCTGCAGATACCGTCATATCGGCTTCAATGCTGGCGAAGAATGCAATCGGATTAGCAGGGGTTATTATTCTGTTATTCATCAGCTCATTCCCAGCGATCAAAATAATGACGCTTGCGCTCATCTACAATTTGGCCGGAGCGATCATGCAGCCGCTTGGCGATTCGCCTATCGTAAACTGCTTGCAGACGATTGGGAAAACGATGATATATGTGTTCGCAGCGCTTGCGGCCGTGAGTCTGATGTTTTTCCTGGCGGTGACGATTATCCTGACAGCCGGCAACGCCGCAATGATGGTCAGATAGGAGGGAGCGAGCAGGCGATGGTTGCTTGGCTTAGCGATTGGCTTAGAGACATCATAGCGGTCATCCTAATCGCCGTTTTCGTTGAACTGCTGTTGCCAAACAAAGCGATGCTGCGGTATGTGCGGCTCGTTGTCGGACTTTTTATTTTGCTGACGATTATGTCTCCGATTATGAAGGTGCTGCAGACGGATATGAACTCGATGCTGGATGAAGGGCTCTCTGCTTGGACGCAATCAGCAGCCGAACAAAGCTTGAACATGCAGGGGTTGAACGATATTAATCAGAATGCGCGGAAGCTTACCGAGAAACGTGATCAAGAAGCGGCTAAGCTGACCGAAATCACGTTGGAAAACACGATTAAGAGTGAACTGGTAAAGCAGTTGAATGCTCCTGTTTCAGAAGTTGATGCGGAACTGAGTTGGGTTTCGGATGCAGGCGTTCGAACGCCTCGTCTGGACAAAGTAACGGTTTCCTTAGAGGCTGCAACAAAAGAGAAAGACGCCGCGAAGGCAGGAGATGAGGATTCGAACTCTGTCAAGGAGGTGCAGGCGATTGCGATAGACATCCATATAGAGAACGACATTGGAGCTGACGGGGAGAAGGAAGATCACACGGCACCGGCCTCTCGTATTTCGGAGGAAGAAGGCTGGACATCGGCTGCTCCTGCTGAGGAGCAAGCGATACGAGGCTTGCTGGCGGAAGGTTGGGGAATAGCGGCTAGAGCTATTATCGTAAGACAGCGAGTTAATGAGCAGTAATATTGACCCCCTGGACATAGAAGCGAATGAGGAGGAACAGCGCGGTGGCCAAATGGCTGGAAGGCATAGAATCGGCGGTCGGCGGCGGCCCAAGCGGCCCGAAGCGAGTGAAGACGCTGCGAATATTGCTGATCGTCGGCGGAATTGGAGCGGCGCTGATGATCTTGAATTCATTTCTGACGTTTAACAGGGTCGATCCGCAGACGCCGGATGCGAATCCGCCGCCCCAAGAAGAAGCAGCTTGGAGCAACGGAGCCTCCTCGATCGATTCCAAGTTTGGCGCTATCGAGCAGCCGCTTGAAATTCGGCTGAAAGATATCTTGGAGAAAATCGTCGGGGTGGGAACGGTCAATGTTCTCGTAACGATTGATGCAACTGAAGAGATTGTTGTTGGTCGCAACGAGCAGGAATCGCAGCAAATCCAAGATGAGAACGATAAGAACGGCGGACGAAGACATATTACTTCCATCAATAAGGACGGGCAAGTCGTTCTCTACGAGGTATCCGGCGACCAGAAACCAATTATTACGAAGACGATTAACCCGCGCATTCGCGGCATTCTTATCGTAGCTGAGGGTGCGGAGAACGAGACGGTGAGGAAGCTCATCATTCATGCCGTAGAAAAAGGCGTGAGCGTGTCCGTTAACCGCATATCCGTAGTGCCTAGCAAGCGTTAAAAAATTGATCAGTTGGGGAGGGTGTTCTCATGAACACAAAAAGACAAACGGTGTGGCTCGTTTCGATGTTAAGTTTAATGGTGGTATTGTCGGCGTATTATTTATTCACGCAAGACGTTGAATCGCCTGATCTCGTAACGGACAACACGCAAACGGAGCAAGTCGGCAAAAACGCAACCGAGGTATCGACAGACGGAAACGCACTGGTCATTGACGATGTGCAACAGCCTTCGGATGACTCGCTGTTAACGGATGCGGAGAAGGCAGCTCTTGAGCAGGTGGAAAAACAAGGCTACACGGACGGCGGTATCTTCAGCGAGCTTGCTGCCAAGCAGGATCAACAGAAGCTGGATGAGACAGATAAGGCATATGCAGCTATTGGGAATGTTGCCACTAACCCGGATGAAGGCGTAGCGGCTGCAAGTCAGCTGGATAGCGTAGAACTTAAATACGCGAAGATTTCTGAATTGCAGGAAGAGCTGCAGAAGCAATACGAAATGGTTATTATCGATGAAGAGAACGACAAGTATAACGTTGTCGTGTCAAGCGAGAAGCTGGAGCGCAGCGAAGCGGCCGCCATCATGGAGCTCGTGATGACGAAGCTGGAGTTGAAGGCCGATCAAATCTCGGTACAATACGAGCCGCAGGCATAATTGAATAAGCGCTTGAAATGATGTTAGCCCCGCGCTTCGAACGGCCAAATTGCCGTCGGAGAACGGGGCATTTGTGTCTTGCAGGATCGCTAAATAAAGGCTTGTCAGAAAAAATGATTCGTGTTCAGGAAGGTTTATGATATAATGTTTAACGTTATGTGAACATTGGGAACGTGTGGCAACAATAAGCCGTAGAGGCTGGCGAATTATCGCTGCTTGCTACCCGCAAACTTAAGGAGTGAATCTATTCATGTTCAAATTGAGCGAGATTAAAGAATTGATCAAACTGGTTGATCAAACTTCCGTTCATGAGCTGGAAATTGAAAACGAAGGGGCGCGCCTGCTAATCCGCAAGCCTGGCAAAACAGAAGTGGTGAATGTGCAAGCGGCTCCAAGTACGTATACATATGCGCAATTGCCGCCGCAAGGCATTCAGCAGCCTGCAGCTCAAGCCGCAGCCCCGGCAGCCGTTCCAGCACAGGAAGCAGCGCCAAGCAAACCTATTACTGACAACCTTCACAAGATCGTGTCGCCTATGGTCGGTACTTTCTACAGCTCCCCGTCACCGGATGCAGCCGTATTCGTGAACGTAGGAGATCGCGTGCAAGATAAGAGCATCGTCTGCATTATCGAAGCGATGAAGCTGATGAATGAGCTTGAAGCAGAAGTGAAAGGCGAGATCGTAGAGGTGCTCGTAACGAACGGTCAGCTAGTCGAGTATGGACAACCGCTGTTCCTTGTTAAACCGGAATAAGCTGTAATACCTTATAGGGAAACTGTTGTTGAAAGGGGTTCCTTTGTGAAATTCCAAAAAATATTAATCGCAAATCGCGGCGAAATCGCCGTTCGAATCATCCGGGCTTGCAGAGAGCTCGGAATAAGCACGGTTGCCGTCTACTCAGAAGCGGATCGCGATTCGCTACACGTTCGTTTGGCTGACGAAGCTTATTGCATCGGGCCGACAGCGTCGAAGGATAGCTACTTGAACCTAACAAATATTATGAGCGTGGCAACCATTACGGAATGTGATGCGATTCACCCGGGTTACGGCTTCTTGGCTGAAAACGCCGACTTCGCTGAAATCTGCGAATCATGCAACATTACGTTCATTGGACCTTCACCGCAAGCCATTAGCAAGATGGGCGACAAAGCGGTTGCCAAGCTGACAATGAAAACAGCTGACGTGCCGATTATTCCTGGCTCGGACGGCTTGATCGAGAACATGGATGAAGCGATTACGATTGCGCGTGAAATCGGCTATCCGGTTATCATCAAAGCGACAGCCGGCGGCGGAGGCAAAGGCATTCGTATTGCGGAGAATGAGGAATCGCTTATTCAGCAAATTACGACTGCCCAGCAAGAAGCACAGAAAGCGTTCGGCAATGCCGGCGTATATCTAGAGAAATATTTGACGGGCATGAAGCACGTTGAGATTCAGATTATGGCGGATAAGCACGGCAATGCCGTCCACTTGTTCGAACGTGATTGCTCCGTGCAGCGCAGACGTCAGAAGCTTGTAGAAGAAGCGCCTTGCTCGGTGCTCTCGGAAGGCTTGCGCGAGAGAATGGGGATGGCCGCAGTCCGCGCCGCGCTAGCCGTTAATTATTCCGGCGCAGGCACGCTCGAGTTCCTGCTTGGTACAGACGACAACTTCTACTTCATGGAGATGAACACTCGTATCCAGGTTGAGCATCCCGTTACGGAAATGATCACGAACGTTGATTTAATAAAGGAAATGATCTCGGTTGCAGAGGGCAACCCGCTCAGCTTCAGTCAAGAGGATCTGCATATTAACGGCTGGTCGATCGAGTGCCGTATCAATGCGGAAGATTCCGAGCGGAACTTCATGCCGTCGCCGGGCAACATTCCGTTTTATCTGCCTCCAGGCGGAGCGGGCGTTCGGATTGACAGCGCCGTATATCCTGGCTACACGATTTCGCCGCATTATGATTCTATGATTGCGAAGCTGATCGTGTGGGGATCGACGCGTGAAGAAGCAATTGCGAGAATGAAACGGGCATTATCCGAGTTTGCCATTGACGGCATTCGCACGACGATTCCTTTCCATCTGAAGCTGCTGAATCATCCGAAGTTTGTCAAAGGCGACTTTGATATCAAGTTCCTTGAAGAGCATGATATTAATTCCCCAGAGGCCTAAACTTTTTCTGAAAATATAAGACTTTATAAGCTTTATACTTATACTAAGCTTATATTTTTCCGGAATGAAACGCGTCCGCCTCCAGAAGACGGTGCTAACCGTTTCACCTTACTTGTGAACAAGTCGTTACGTTTGTCATAAAACGAAGCGAATGTTATAGTATAGAAATAAGATGCGGTCAAATGCTCGGCTTTACCGGGTACGCGCAACTTTAGGGAGGTGTACAACCATCATGAGTATTATTGCTGCTGAATATGAGAAAACGGATATTGGCACGATTCAAATTGCACCAGAGGTTATTGAGGTTGTTGCAGGACTTGCGACGATTGAGGTTGAAGGCGTTGCGGGAATGAGCGGTGGACTTGCAGGCGGTATCGCCGAATTGCTTGGCCGCAAAAACTTGTCCAAAGGTGTAAAGGTTGAAGTAGGCCAGCGCGAGGCAGCTGTCGATGTGTCCATTATCGTTGAATACGGCAATCGTATTCCGGAGATCGCTTCGGAAATTCAACGTAATGTGAAACGTTCGATCGAGATGATGACAGGTCTGCACGTCGTTGAAGTGAACGTACATATTCACGATGTACATTTCAAACAGGCGGAAAAACCGGTTGAAGAAGATCAGCAACAACGCGTAAAATAGTAATTTTTTTAATTGAATTCCGTACAACCCCCTCGTGTATGGGCATGCCGCTCGGCGCAAGGGGGTTTTCATTCGGTTTGGCGGGAGGAGTCGGTGCGCATGGTCAAAGTCATGGACAAGCTGCTTCTATTTCTGTACAGCATCGTGGTTGGATTAATTTCCGTCATCCTGCTGTGCGTTGGATTCGGCGCTGTAACAAGAGATTCAATGAACGATTTCATCTCCGATCTATACCGTTACGATTCGCTTCAAATTACAACGGCAGTACTCGGGATCGTTTTATTCGTATTAAGCTTGCGATTTTTTGTCGTATCGGTTAAACGAGGCTCTGCGCTACCTCCATCTATTGATCAACGTACGGAGTTTGGCGATATTCGCATCTCGCTCGAAACGATTGAGAATCTGTCGCTTAAGGCCGCTTCACGTCATCGCGGGGTGAAGGATTTGCGCTCCCGCATACGTGCGACGGATGCAGGTCTTGACATTGTTCTAAGAGCAGTCGTTGACGGGGAAAGCTCGATTCCGACATTAACAGAAGACATACAACGTTCCGTTAAGGAGCATATTGAAGAAATAGCCGGTATCCCGGTTATGAATGTGGCTGTATACGTCGCTAATGTCATTCAATCCGGCACGTTCAAGAGTCGCGTGGAATAGAGGTGGGCTTCCAAGTGGTATGGAAACAATTGTGGGCAGCCTATTGGAAACGGATAATCGGTGCGGCAACAGGATTGTTATTGGGCATTATATATTTAATAAGCGGCTTCTGGGATATGCTCGTTGTCGGGTTTCTCGTATCGATCGGATATTGGATTGGCAAGCACAAAGAATCAAGCGATGGACCTTTATTGCCTTGGCAGAAGCTTTGGGATTCGCTACTTGACAGATTCCGGCCGTACAGATGATCCTGTGGTCTCCTCCTTACTCCGCAAACCGGACCAATGCTCGTTTACGGGCAGGGAGGAGATCATAGGTTTTTTCAAATTTAGGAGTATAAGTTTCATTCTTATACTTACGCCTAAATTTCATCGCGAAACGTTAGCTTTTGCCGCCAAAGGAAGGCACAGAACCGAGCTGCGAGAAGTCGCAGCTAACGGTTCGTGCGTAGCGACAGCCGTTTGCGCTTGACGTATAGGAAAGTATATGAGTTTGCTCATACTTTCTCTATACGTTTCGACGAAACGCTGGCGTCTATAAAAAGGACGTCGTAAGTCGTTTCTTCTTAGATTCTAGATAGTCATGTTAGAAATTAAATCGGCATTTAAGCTGCCGCGGAGGTCATATGAAACGAAGATTAGCAAGAGAGTTAGCAGTGTCCAGCCTATACCAACTGGAAATGAATGAAGTAACAGCCTCAGACGCCATTGACATGCTGATGGACGAGCTGCGTCAAGAAAATGAGATCGGCGCAAATCCGTCTGAAGTGGGAAGCACCGATGAATTCGTCCGCGAGCTTGTATTCGGCGTTGTTGAACGGAAGCAGGCAATCGACGGCATGCTCCAGCAATTTTTGACGGGATGGCAAGTGGACAGGCTGTCACGTGTTGACCGTCAGGTACTGCGCGTAGCGTGCTACGAAATGGTATTCCGCGACGATGTGCCTCCTAAAGCGGCTATCAACGAAGCGATTGAGCTGGCGAAGCACTTCGGCACGGAAGAATCGGGCAAGTTCGTCAATGGCGTGCTTGGCAAGCTTCTATCCGAACTGGACGAGCTTAAGTCTTAGTTGCCTGACAGCAGTTTAACGAATGATTGAGTACTCTAATGACATTTGAAGGGGACGAATGCAATGAGCGCACATATTATTGAAGGCAAAAAAATATCGGATCTTATCCGTTCGGAAATGGTCGTAGAAGCGGCTACCCTTAAGGAAAAAGGTATCGTTCCTGGGTTAGCCGTTGTTTTGGTTGGAGAAGATCCGGCTTCGAAAGTATATGTCGGTTCGAAGGAGAAGGCTTGTCAGCAGCTCGGGTTTTATTCCGAGGTTCATCGACTGCCGGCAGATACGAGCGAAGCTGATCTGCTCGCGGTGATCGACAAGCTTAATAATCAGGAGTCGATTAATGGTATTCTCGTGCAGCTTCCGCTGCCGAAGCATATTAATGAGAAAGCTGTAATTGATTCGATTCGCGTCGAAAAAGACGTTGACGGCTTCCATCCCGAGAGCGTAGGCAATCTCGTAATTGGCGATGATAGCTTGCTTCCATGTACTCCTGCTGGCGTTATCGAGCTTATTAAGCGCAGCGGCGTCGATATTGCGGGCAAGCATGCCGTTGTCATCGGTCGAAGCAATATTGTAGGCAAGCCGGTAGCGATGCTTCTTCTTCGCGAGAATGCAACCGTTACGGTATGCCATTCGAAAACAGCGAACATGGAAGAGCTGGCGAAGCAAGCGGACATTTTGGTAGTGGCCATCGGCAAAGCAAAGGCAATCGACAGCAAGTTTGTGAAACCGGGCGCCATTGTTATTGATGTCGGCATTAACCGCTTAGCTGACGGCAAGCTGGCTGGCGATGTTGATTATGATGATTGCCTGGAGACTGCAGGATACATAACGCCGGTTCCCGGCGGAGTTGGCCCTATGACGATTACAATGCTCATGCAAAATACGATTACTTCAGCTAAGCGAGCTAATGGAATCGGGGAGTGAACAGAACAGTGGCGAATCAGCCTCGTGTCTACTCCGTTAAAGAATTAAATCGTTATATCCGGATGAAAATGGATTCGGATACGCTGTTAAGCGATGTATGGCTTAGAGGCGAAATTTCGAATTTCACGCATCATTCAAGCGGTCATATGTACTTCACGCTTAAAGATAGCGACAGCAGACTTAAGTCTGTCATGTTCGCTTCGCATAATCAGCGTCTGCCGTTCATCCCTCGTGAAGGCTCGAAGGTGTTAGCACGAGGCAATGTATCCGTCTATGAACGGGACGGCAACTATCAATTTTATGTCACTGCGATGCAGCCAGATGGCATCGGCAGCCTATATCTCGCTTACGAGCAGTTGAAAGCGAAGCTGGAAGGGGAAGGCTTGTTCGCGGAATCGCGCAAACGGGCGCTTCCTCTCCTGCCGCGTGCGATAGGAGTCATTACTTCGCCTACCGGTGCTGCTGTACGCGATATTATCACAACGCTGGAACGAAGATTTCCTTCTATTCCGGTATACATATATCCAGTTCTTGTTCAAGGTACGCAGGCTGCGCCTTCAATTGTGAAAGCGATAGAAGCAATGAATCGTTTCGGCGAGACGGACGTATTAATTATTGGCCGTGGCGGCGGGTCGTTAGAGGAGCTGTGGGCGTTCAATGAAGAGAGCGTTGCCCGCAGCATTGCCTCTTCTCGAATCCCCGTCATAAGTGCAGTCGGACATGAGACGGATTTCACGATAGCCGACTTTGTTGCCGATCTGCGAGCTGCGACGCCTACTGCTGCGGCTGAACTGGCTGTGCCTCACGTGGCAGAGCTCAAGCAGCAGCTCGTTCGGAAGCAGCAACGTATGGAACAGGCGATGCGTTATGCTTTGCAGGAACGAAGAGAGAGATTGGCGCGAGCGCGGCGTTCTCCTTTTTTTGTTCATCCTAAGAAATATATGCTGGATCAAGCACAGCGGCTGGATCGTCTGCGGGAAAGGCTTGAAGCTCGTATGAAGCGCATAACAGATCGAGGTCATACGCGACTTGCGAGGCAACAGACAGCGCTTGCAGCATATCATCCTGGTGAACGGTTTGCATTCGCAGCTAAGCAGTTGCAGAGCGTTTCCAAAGGGCTGGAACAAGCGATGGCGGCTTATGTTAAGGACAACAAGATGCAGCTATATAATATGATGAAGCAATTAGACGCTTTAAGTCCCCTTAAAGTGATGTCGAGAGGCTATAGTCTCGTGTATGACGAGAATGAACGGAAGCTGATCAAATCGATAAGCGATGTGGAGACAGGAGCCCTGATTAAAGTAAAGCTAGCTGACGGTCAGTTGGACTGTGAAGTTAGGTCGACGGAAGGAGAACGAAGCAGTGAAAGCAGCGAAAAACGAGGAAATTAGCTTCGAACAGGCGATGGAACGGCTGGAATCAATCGTAGCTAAGCTTGAGAATGGCGATGTTCCGTTAGAAGCGGCTATTGAGTTGTTCCAAGAAGGGATGAAGCTGTCGCAGCTTTGCGGTGGCAAGCTTGAACAGGTCGAAAGCAAGATCGAACTGCTAATGGAGTCGGAGCAGGGCTTTCAGAAAAAATCGTTTGCGCCTTCAAACGACGATAAAGGAGAATAAGCTTGAGTCAGAGAGACGGAATTAAAGCCTATTTGGCACAATGCGCTTCAGAGACAGAAGCTGCGCTGACGCATTCGCTTCCCGCTCAGTGGGATGTGCC
This sequence comes from Paenibacillus sp. YIM B09110, assembly GCF_037167145.1. Classification (NCBI taxonomy): domain Bacteria; kingdom Bacillati; phylum Bacillota; class Bacilli; order Caryophanales; family Paenibacillaceae; genus Paenibacillus; species Paenibacillus sp. YIM B09110. Next base: position 169,928 of record NZ_JBANSP010000011.1, read on the forward strand.
GCAAAAGCTTCGCGATGCGATGCAATATTCGCTGGAAGCGGGCGGCAAACGTCTTCGTCCGGCACTCGTACTCGCTGCGGCGGAAGCCGCTGGCGGCGATGGCGCGAAGCGTGAACAGACGATGCCTGTTGCAAGCGCGATTGAATTTATTCATACGTATTCGCTCATTCATGATGATCTGCCAGCGATGGATAATGATGATTTCCGCCGCGGCAAGCCGACGAACCACAAAGTGTTCGGAGAAGCGATGGCGATTCTTGCCGGCGATGCACTTCTGACCCATGCTTTCTATTTGGTTACGCAAGCGGCTAATGAAGGCGGAGTATCTGCCGATATTGCGCTTGCCATCGTTGGAGATTTGGCGAGACTTGCCGGAGCGCCAGGCATGGTCGGCGGTCAAGTAGCCGATATGCTCGGTGAGCAAGGGATTACGTCAATTAGTGAGCTTGAGTATATCCACCTTCATAAGACGAGCGATTTGATCGTATTCTGTGTCACGGCAGGCGGGCGTATCGGCGGTGCAACGCCGAAGCAGCTTGAGCTTCTATCGGTTTATGGCCGGAACATCGGATTGGCCTTCCAAATTCAAGATGATATTCTTGATTTGATTGGCGACGAAAAGAAGCTTGGCAAGAAAACGAACAGCGATGTTGCGCAGAACAAGGTAACCTATCCGTTTCTAATCGGAATGGAAGAGAGCAAGGCGCAAGTCGAGCGACTCACGCAAGCAGCGAAGTCAGCCATACTTGAAGCGGAGTTTGCTTCACCAGACCGATTGCTCGAAATAGCCGATTATCTTGTGCAGCGCGACCACTAATCGCGGGTTCAAGTATTGTTAGTATTGGGAAATACTTTTACTGTATGTTAAACTGTACAGTATACGCATCGAACGGGGCTCCCATTCGAGCTTGCTAGTATTCAGATGTAGACGTTCATGGGACAGTAACTCTGCTGTCCGCGAAAGCGAGGAAAGTAAATTGCTGCTTGACCATATTAACGGGCCTCAAGATTTGAAAGCTTTGTCAGTGTCGCAGCTTAATGAGCTGGCGAGCGATATACGGCAATTTCTAATTGAGAAGCTATCCGTTACGGGTGGTCATCTCGCTCCCAATTTGGGAGTCGTTGAACTGACCCTTGCCATGCATTATTTATTTAATAGTCCAGAAGATAAGTTTATTTATGATGTCGGACATCAATCCTATGTCCACAAAATATTGACCGGACGCAAAGATCAATTCGATACGTTGCGGAAGTACAAGGGCTTGTGCGGCTTCGTAAAGCGCGCGGAGAGCGAGCATGACGTATGGGAAGCCGGGCATAGCAGCACGTCATTGTCAGCTGCAATGGGTATGGCGCTTGCCCGCGATCTGAAGGGCGAGGACAACCGCGTCGTTGCTGTTATCGGCGATGGTGCGTTAACAGGCGGCATGGCGCTAGAGGCGATCAACCATATCGGACATGAGAAGAAAAAAATGATCGTTATTTTGAATGATAACGAGATGTCTATTGCGCCGAATGTCGGAGCGCTTCATCACTACTTGGGCAAAATCCGGACGGATCGGCATTACCAGAAAGCTAAGGATGAGCTTCAACAACTGCTTAACAAAATTCCTGCAATCGGCGGAAAACTGGCTAAGACAGCGGAGCGATTCAAGGACAGCTTGAAATATTTGCTCGTTAGCGGTATTTTGTTCGAGCAATTCGGATTAACCTATTTGGGTCCTGTCGACGGTCATGACATGGAACAGATGCTCGATATACTGCGTCAAGCAGATAATATCCAAGGCCCTGTGCTTGTTCATGTTCTTACTGTGAAAGGCAAAGGTTACTCCCCTGCGGAAGCCGATTCGTTCAAGTGGCATGGCATTACGCCTTATAAGATTGAATCGGGTCAAGTCATGAAGGCAGTTGGACCTCCGGTCTATACGGATGTGTTCAGCGATATGATTATTGAGCTTGCCGAGAAGGATGAGCGAATTGTTGCCGTTACACCGGCTATGCCAGGCGGTTCGGGGCTGTTGCGCTTTGCGAGTCAATTCCCGACACGCATGATCGACGTCGGTATTGCCGAGCAGCATGCCGCTACGATGTGCGCAGCAATAGCTATGGAAGGTCTTAAGCCGGTATATGCTGTCTATTCGACGTTTTTACAGCGGGCATACGATCAGGTTGTTCATGATATTTGCCGCCAAAACCTTAACGTTATCTTTGCGATTGACCGTGCCGGCTTCGTAGGCCCGGATGGCGAAACGCATCATGGCGTATACGACATTGCGTTCTTGAGGCATGTGCCGAATTTGGTGCTTATGATGCCTAAGGATGAGAATGAGCTCAGACGTATGCTTGTCACTGCAGTTGAGTATAATGATGGGCCGATAGCTGTGCGCTATCCTCGCATTAATGGCGTAGGCGTAACTCTTGATCCTAATCCGCAGCCGCTTGAGATCGGCAAGTGGGAGACGGTTAGAGAAGGCGATTCAGGTGTCATTATAGCGCTTGGACCGATGATTCAAGTAGCTGAAGAAGCTGCTGAATTGTTGAAGCGCGAAGGCCATAACATACAGATTGTGAATGCTCGCTTCATTAAGCCTCTCGACGAGCAGATGTTATTGAATCTTGCTGCCGAAGGCAAGCAAATGATCGTGCTGGAGGAAGGCTCAGAGATGGGCGGACTAGGCAGCGCTGTGCTTGAATTCTATTCACTGAATAGCAAGTATGGCTTGCCAATCCGAATTATCGGTGTGCCTGACCGTTTTATTGAGCATGGTTCCATTAAGGAGCAGCGTGAGGAAGTTGGACTTACGGCTGAGCGCGTTGCTACGGAGTTCAAAGAAATGATGCCGCGTCGCATCAAGCGTGTAACAGGAAAGCATTAAGGAGAACGATGACAACGATAGCGAAAGAACGTATAGATGTCCTGCTCGTGGAGCGCGGTTTTTTTGAAAGCAGGGAGAAGGCCAAAGCAGCGTTGATGGCCGGGCTCGTACTCGTTAACGACGAGCCAATTGATAAGAGCGGCATGAAAGTGGCCCGCGATGCAGACATTAAGGTGAAAGGCGCTATTCATCCTTATGTAAGTCGCGGGGGCTTGAAGCTCGAGAAAGCGATCAAAGCGTTCGAAATTGAGTTGAACGGCCGGGTTATGCTCGATATAGGTGCTTCTACCGGAGGGTTCACGGATTGCGCACTCCAGAATGGAGTATCTTACGTGTACGCGATTGATGTAGGTTACAATCAGTTAGATTGGTCGCTGCGGCAAGATGAGCGAGTAGGGGTCATGGAAAGAACAAACTTCCGGTATATGCAACCGGCAGACTTGGTTGGACCGCAGCCATCCTTCGCAACCATAGATGTTTCCTTTATATCGCTTAAGCTTATATTGCCAACGCTAGCGACGCTTCTGTCCCCTGGTGCTGGAATTGTCGCCTTAATTAAGCCGCAGTTCGAAGCAGGCAGGGAGAAAGTCGGCAAGTCCGGTGTTGTTCGCGAGCCCGGCGTTCATAAGGAAGTCATTCATAACGTATTAAACATGGCGGCAGAACTCGGATATACACTGCAGAACATTACTTTCTCACCGATTACGGGCGGCGAAGGAAATATCGAATTTCTTGCTTATTGGCTCTGGAGCGGCGAGTCTGGGGCTGTTGTGCCGGCGTCGCTTGACGTGGAGGGTCTTGTTGCACAAGCGAATTCAACATTCTCCAGCGGCAAAAAATAAAAGCATTCAGGAAGGATGCCAAGCAGATCAGTTCTGCTGGGGCATCTTTTTTTCTTTACAATCCGATGTATGGTTTGATAAACTAAAGACACCAAACAAGCGTTCGCTTTTGTTTGAAACGTATTTAAGGCTAAGACAGGAATATGGCCCTCTTATAACGAACCATTATGTTATGGTCGGTATTTATAGCAATGGAGGGCTGCTAATGTCGCAATACGGTGATTGGTTCATCATGCTCTTAGCAGGCAGCTTGCTGCTTATCTGGTTGTTCCGAGCTTTCTATAGGTGGCTTCATGCCCCGTCAAGTGTAAGCAGACTCAAGCTCGGCAAGGGCGGGACGCTGTCTCCCAATGATGAGAATATTTTGTTGCTGGAGCGGTTCGGGTATGAGGTTGTGTCAGGCAAGCATTTGATTCCTATTGCCGTTGAATTGGACGGTCAAGAGCTCGGAAGCCGGTTATATATTGATTATGTTGCGGAAATGGACAACAAGACCTATATTGTGAAGTCGGCTCGTGAACGGATGCCGATGGATTGGACAGGCAGCGGTGTTCGTGATCGGCTGCTCGTCTATGCGCTCTTGCTGCCTCAATGCTCAGGCGTGTTGTTTGTGGACGCGAAGGAAAGAATAATACGCAAGATTCATTTTCATATTTAGCCCAGTGGGCTTCGGAGGTTTTTATGAAAGGTATTCGCCAGTTCAAGATTAAGGATCTAGTTACGAACCAAGTTATTGAGACGCAGGATGAGTTAGTTGAAGCGCTGCGCTTATCGGGGCTGCATGTTACACAAGCTACGGTTTCTCGCGATATGAAGGAGCTTATGCTTATTAAGGTGCCGGCCGGCGAAGGGAAGTATAAGTATTCGCTGCCTCAAGAGCTGCAGCGTCAGAATCCGGTTCATAAGCTTAAGCGGGCTCTGCTTGATCATTTCGTACATATTGATTTTACGGACAATCTAGTTGTTATGAAATGTCTGCCGGGTACTGCGAATGCAATCGGCGCGCTTCTCGACAACATGGAGTGGCCGGAGGTAATGGGTACAATATGCGGAGACGATACAATCTTAATTATATGTCGGACGAAGACGCAAAGCGGGGAGCTTGTTGAACAGCTTCTCGCCTTATTGAACTAAGGAGGAATCAGCCATGCTGCGCGAGTTGTCTATTCGGAATTTAGCGGTTATTGAAGAGGTACACGTTACGTTTCATCATGGATTTCATGTGTTGACGGGCGAGACTGGAGCAGGGAAATCGATTCTAATTGATGCGCTCAGTCTGGTCGTCGGCGGACGGGGCTCCGCAGACATGGTTCGATACGGCTGTGACAAGGCCGAGATGGAGGCGATGTTCGACTTGTCTTCCAGTCATCCGGTATGGCGCGTGTTAGAGAAGCAAGGTGTGAATGCTTCTTCGGAGGAGATGCTTGTCATCAGGCGCGAACTCACATCGCAAGGTAAGAGCAGCAGCAGAGTGAATGGCCAGTTAGTGACGATGACGATGCTGCGTGAGATCGGCGAGTGTCTTGTCAACATTCATGGACAGCATGAACATCAATCACTCTTAAGAACCGAACAGCATTTGGAGTGGCTTGATATGTTCGCCGGCGATCTGCTAATTGAACGTAAGCTGCAATACCGCGAGGTCTACACTCAGCTTCAACAGGCAAGACATGCATTAAAGGATATCGAGAGCTCAGCTCGGCATAATGTGCAGATGCTTGATCTTTATCGATTCCAGATCGAGGAGATCACTAACGCACAGTTGAAGATTGGCGAGGATGAGCTGTTGTCGGAGCAGCGACGTAAGCTGATGTATGCTGGCAAACGCATGGATGCGGTATCAGAAGCCTATACGCTTCTGTATGGCGGCAAGGGGCTTGATGCGGTAAGTAAGGCAGTTGCGAAGTTAATCGATATTCAAACGTATGATGCAGCCAAGCTTAGTCCGTTGCTTGAGCAATTGCAATCGGCCTTTTATCAAGCGGAGGATGCGGCATTCCAACTGAGGGATTATCGAGACGGCATTGAATCCGATCCGGATCAGCTATCACATATCGAGGACCGTTTGGATTTAATTAACGGATTGAAGCGGAAATACGGGGAGAGCATCCCTGAAATATTGTTGTATCTCGAGAAGACGACTGCCGAACGCGATAAGATCGAGAATAGAGATGAACTAATGGAGAATTTGCGCGTTCAAGAAGCGAAGCTGTATGCGCAAGCATTGGACAATGCCAAGGAGCTTTCGAAGCTGCGTGAGCATGCCTCGATGAAACTTGCAGAAGCAATCGAGACTGAGCTTAAGCAGTTGCAGATGCCGAATGCCTTATTCCGCGTGAAGATCGAGCCATGTAAGGACGAGTCGAAGGGAGAAGGCATCATTCGACTACATGCGAACGGCATGGATGAAGCCATGTTCATGCTCTCCACGAATCCGGGTGAACCGCTTAAGCCGCTTAGCAAGATCGCTTCAGGCGGAGAGATGTCTAGAATTATGCTTGCCTTAAAAACTATTTTCGCGGAGATCGATCAAGTGCCCGTGCTCATCTTTGACGAGGTGGATACAGGGGTTAGCGGCCGCGCAGCGCAAGCAATTGCCGAGAAGCTGTCTCAGCTATCGGGGAAATGCCAAGTATTCTCGATTACTCATTTGCCCCAAGTAGCATGTATGGCAGATCATCATTATGAGATCCGGAAGCAAGTGATTGGCGAACGTACGTCTACTTCAGTATCTGCGTTGCTGGAGAGAGAGCGCATAGATGAGCTTGCACGAATGCTGGGCGGAGTGGAAGTAACGGAAAAAACCAGGCATCATGCACAAGAAATGCTTGATTTGGCGCATCGTCAGAAAGGGGCGTAATGGAAGCCAATAAGGGAATGTTTTTGCGGACATAAAACAATCGGGGCAGGGTAACTTAAAGGTACGCCATTGGCGACTTACCTTTTCGTCATGCGATGGAATCACAGGGAGCGTGAAATCATTGAACTCCAATCAACGGAAGCGATGGTTTGGCCTACTTCTCGTTTTCTTCGTTTGCATGCTTGGGCTCTCTGCCCCGTTTCAGCGTTATGCCGCCGTTCCGAATGAGCTTCGGATGTTCGCAGGCCAGATGAAACGATTGCAATATGGAGTTCCGGTACATGCAGAAGTAACCGTCGACCCTCAGATGCTCCAGATTAACGGATCAACAAGCAAGTCCTTGTCAGTCAATCTTAATGAACCAATGTCGCTTCAACCGCATCAAAGCGGTCAAACGCAAGTGAAGATGAAATTATTTGGTAAAATCCCGTTCAAAACCGTAAAGGTTAATGTAGTGCCGGATTTGCGTGTCATACCTGGAGGCCAAACGATTGGCGTTAAGGTGAAATCAGCTGGAATACTTGTTGTTGGACATCATCAGGTTGAAGGCAAGGATGGAATGAAGCAATCTCCTGGCGAAGCCGCGGGACTAAGGTTAGGTGACTTGATCGTTAAGATCAATGGCGTACCGATCAATGAAGTACACAAGGTTGCCGAGCTGACAGATCGTGCAGGGACGGATAACAAGCCGCTTAACGTCGTCTATAAGCGCGGTGGACAGTTAAGCCAAACATCTTTAAATCCGGCTTATGATGCCGAGGATAAGGTGTGGCGTCTTGGCCTGTACATTCGCGACTCAGCAGCAGGTGTGGGGACGTTGACGTTCTATGCCCCTGATCAGGGGGTATATGGAGCGCTCGGGCATGTTATTACCGATATGGATACCCAAACTCCGATTGAAGTTGGCGAAGGTCAAATCCTTCAGTCGAGCGTAACATCCATTAATAAGAGTCAAAATGGCGAGCCTGGTTCGAAGCTTGCTCATTTCGTGAAGGAAGGCAAAATATTAGGCAGCATTGAGCGAAATACGCCATTTGGCATTTTCGGCAAAATGAATGAAACGCCTACCCATAGCTACAGCGAAAGATCGGTGCCTGTAGCGTTTGCCGAAGATGTCAACGAAGGCCCAGCCCAAATATTGACGGTCCTGAATGGTCAGAAGGTAGAACGCTTCAATATCGAAATTACGCACGTATCCAAGCAATCTGGCCCGGCAACCAAAGGCATGGTCATTAAGATTACGGATAAGCGGCTGCTCAATAAGACAGGCGGCATTGTGCAGGGCATGTCAGGCAGTCCGATTATTCAGAATGGTAAGCTTGTTGGAGCAGTTACACATGTATTCGTGAATGATCCTTCTTCGGGTTACGGCTGCTTTATTGAATGGATGCTGCAGGATGCGGGAGTGTTATTGCGTTCTAAGGATACTAGCTGGCTTGGAGAAGCCGCCTAATAGCAAATCAAAGGTCTGCTGTGATCAATGATGACAGCAGACCTTCTTCATTTCAAAAAATACCGATATTTGTCGAACGAATACGAAAATGCTCGACGAATGTAATAAATTATTTATTATAACGAAATAAGGATAAAAAATAAAGAAAAATAATTTTCGACAGAAGGAATTCACCTCCATATGTCGAAAACTTTAAAGCAGACAACTTGGGAAGGTAATCATGAATATCATTTAAGGGAGGACCAGACCTTGCATAAGATCGAAATATTGTTGGCAGATGACAACCGAGAATTTACTAACTTGTTATCGGAATACATATCCGAACAAAGTGATATGAGTGTGAGCGGAGTTGCTTATAACGGAGAAGAAGTGTTGAGACATCTCGAAGAAACGAGAAAGATTCCCGATGTGCTCATACTGGATATTATTATGCCGCATTTGGACGGTCTTGGCGTACTAGAGCGTTTGAAAGAAATGAACCTGTCCCCAATGCCAAAAATAATTATGCTGACGGCTTTTGGACAAGAAAACATTACTCAAAAAGCGGTTCAGCTTGGTGCTTCGTATTATATTTTGAAGCCATTCGATATGGATGTGCTTGCTAACCGTATTCGTCAGCTTGTCGGGAATCCGACGTTCACAACGAACGGCAGCTATGCAACAAGCTCATCATCGATCAAATCGAATGTAGTTCCCATTGCCAAAGGCAAAAATCTCGATGCTAATATTACGAGCATCATTCACGAGATTGGCGTTCCTGCGCACATCAAAGGATATCAATACTTGCGTGAAGCGATTACGATGGTGTATAACAACATCGAAATTCTTGGCGCAATTACGAAAACGCTGTATCCGGCAATCGCTGAGAAATTTAAGACGACGCCATCCCGCGTCGAAAGGGCAATCCGACATGCGATCGAGGTTGCATGGACACGCGGCAACATTGACAGCATCAGCCATCTGTTTGGATACACCATTAATATCAGCAAGTCGAAGCCGACGAAATCGGAGTTCATCGCGATGGTTGCGGACAAGCTGCGGATTGAGCACAAAGTATCTTAATTACAAGCAGTAGAATAGTCATTTCTAATCAAGCACAGTTTCTCTATTGGTTCTTCGCAGCCAGTAGAGAAGCAGTGTTTTTTATTTGCCGCAAAAAAAGAAGACCTATTCGAGTTAGAATTGACTTGTGCTTTCCTTGCGGAGCAGCACTCGTCAATACTTTCGTCTAGGTCTTCTTATTCGCTTCGATGAATGATGGTTTGAGTAGTTGGAAATGAGGACGAATTGAAATTGTGACTGAGGATTTTGGATGGAGCAGCGTTTGAAGTAGGAGTGAATATGCGAATTCATCATTTGACATGTTCAAATTAATAGATGACTCTGCGGTTCAAATACACATTGCTGCCGTATTTCTCAATAAGCGATGTTGACTGCGCTTGAACAAAATTATGAATGTCTTTGAGTCGCAGGTCGTGGGGCTGAATCGTTTCTTTTACTTTGCCGTCTACCGCTACATCGAATACAATTTTCATCATAAGGATCACCTCATTCGTAAGTTATGTGACCAGTATAGAACTCGACTATTATATAAAGATAAAAAAAGATGATCGAAATTGTAAGATTTGCGCCAATTCGTTAGAAGGGTGTAAACTTTTGCTGTTAATCATTCATAAATTGTCTACAAAAAAAGCAGCAGGCTGCAGGAAAGATTACTTTTCCTGCAGCCCGCTGCATCGTTCAAAGAAAACATCTTTATTTGTTAGCAGACGGCTTAGGCGGGCGTGGTCGCTTCGGTTTGAACCTTGTTGCGACATAATTCCGCTTTCGATCGCGGAAAAAGGTCCACCCGCCGATGAAGCCGACACCGATACCGAACATGACGAATCCAAGCAGGAATGAAAGCCAGTGGAAGTCAGGCGTAATGGCATCGTTGCCGAATTGGGAGAAATAATCGAATAATTCGTTTTTCATACGAAGAAATCCGAAGCAGGCCAGCAAGCCTGGTATAACGAGTAAGACAATGGCAATAATGCGGGAAATTAATAATTTCATTGCGTAGAATCTCCTTGAAGATCATAATAGACAGTTGTTACTATCATACCTTTTTCGCAAGTTGCTGTCTAATTCATAATTGGACGATGTAAAAGATTTTGAAAACAGGTACAATAGAAGTGAATGGTTTGCGTTAGATTTCACGTGAGATAGGCCGACAACGAATTTCAGGTTAGGACATGCATATATTATTTATAGGAGTAATGGAGGGAACGAAATGGCAATACAAGTGGATGTAGCGGTTTTAGGCGGTGGACCCGGAGGATATACTGCTGCGATTCGTGCCGCGCAATTAGGCAAGTCCGTGGCAATCGTTGAGATGGATAAGCTTGGAGGTACTTGTCTTCATAAAGGATGTATCCCAAGCAAGTCGCTGCTGCGCAGCGCGGAGGTATATGCGACACTTCTAGAGGCGGGGAAATACGGTGTAGACGTAACCGAAGGAGCAATAGGTCTTAACTTCAGCAACGTTCAGCTCCGCAAAGAGCAGACGGTTGAACAGCTCCACAAAGGTCTTCGAAGCCTAATGAAAAAAAATGGCATTCAGATTATTGAGGGAAAAGGCCGCGTTATCGGCCCTTCGATATTCTCGCCAAGAAGCGGATCGCTCGCTGTAGAGCTTCCTGACGGAGAGATGGAATCGGTCGTCTCTACAAATTTGATTATTGCAACTGGCTCAAGGCCGCGCACTTTGCCGGGATTAGAGCCAGACGGGGAATACATACTAACAAGCGACGAAGCACTCGTTATGGACAAGCTGCCTAAGTCGATTATTATTGTCGGCGGAGGCGTTATCGGCGTCGAATGGGCATCCATGCTGCAAGACTTCGGTGTGCAAGTAACGCTCGCGGAAGCAGGTGCGCGTCTAGTACCAGGCGAAGATGTTGATGTATCCGCAGAGTTGACAAAGATATTGCGTCGTCGCGGTGTGCGAGTGCTTACAGGCATTCAATTAAATACCGATACGTATGAACAGAAGGACGGCGAGGTTTCGATTTCAGCCGCTACTGAGGATGGCAACGTATTGTTAACAGCTGAGAAGCTGCTCTTATCGGTTGGCAGGCAGTCGAATATCGAAGGCATCGGCCTTGAGAATACGGATATTCAAACCAAAAACGGTGCAATTGCCGTGAATGCATTCGGACAAACAAGCGAGCCGCATATTTATGCAATCGGCGACGTAATCGGCGGCGTGCAGTTAGCGCATGCCGCAGCACATGAGGGGTTAATAGCGGCAGAACATATTAATGGCGGCAAACCCGAGGCGCTTGATCATCATCTCATTCCAAGATGCATCTACTCGCGTCCCGAGATCGCTTCGTACGGATTTACGGAAGATCGGGCTCGGGCGCTGGGACATGAGATCAAGACGGGCAAAATTCCGTTCCAGGCGATCGGTAAAGCACTGGTTCTAGGAGAAGCAGAAGGTTTCGTCAAGGTCATAGCCGATAATAAAACAAATGATATTCTCGGTGTTCACATGATTGGTCCACATGCGACGGATCTGATCTCCGAGGCTACGTTAGCGGGCTTACTGAACGCCTCACCTTGGGAAGTAGGACAGATGATCCACCCGCATCCGACATTAGCCGAAGCGCTTGGCGAAGCGATGTTAGCCGTTGATGGGCGGGCTATTGCTTATTAATCCAGCTTAAAGGCAGATAAGCTCATGCAATAACGGTTTTCTTTTTGACGGAAATGCGGTTATAATAAATATTATCAAGTCTTAGGACCAGGTTTTAATAGTTGGTAAAGGGAGGAATACCCTCATGACCCAATTCGCTTCTACAGGGCAAAATGCACGTCATTTGGAGTTAGGGCTCAGCAACGAGCAAGCAATTGAAATGTATTCAACAATGCTGACAGCACGCAAGTTCGATGAACGAATGCTGCTGCTTCAGCGAGCAGGAAAAATCAATTTTCACGTATCTGGTATCGGCCAAGAGGTTGCGCAAGTAGCTGCGGCTTATGCGCTGGACCGAGATAATGATTATTACTTACCTTACTATCGTGATTATGGCTTCGTTCTAGCTGTTGGCATGACGCTGAGAGAGCTGTTATTGTCGGTATTCGCAAAGGCCGAGGATCCGAACAGCGGCGGTCGGCAGATGCCGGGGCATTTCGGGTCGAAGAAGCTGCGTATTGTGACAGGTTCCAGTCCGGTTACGACTCAGGTTCCCCATGCAGTAGGCATTGCGCTCGCGGCTAAGATGAAGAAGAAACCGTTTGTCAGCTTCGTGACCTTCGGAGAGGGTTCAAGTAATCAAGGCGATTTCCATGAAGGCTGCAACTTCGCAGGTGTACATAAGCTGCCTGTCATCCTCATGTGCGAGAATAACCAATATGCGATTTCCGTACCGCTTCACAAGCAGCTTGCAGGCAAGGTTGCGGATCGTGCCATCGGTTATGGCTTCAAAGGCTTGCAGGTGGATGGCAATGACGCGCTTGAGGTGTTCCGCGTCGTGAAGGAAGCGCGTGAACGCGCTGTTACAGGTGAAGGGCCGACTCTTATAGAAGCATTAATGTATCGTCTCTCCCCGCATTCGACGTCGGATAACGATCTGGCCTATCGGACGAAGGAAGAGGTTGACATGAACCGTGCGAAAGACGGCATTCCGAAATACAAGCAATATTTGATCGATAGCGGCATTTGGTCGGAGGAGCAAGACGAGGAGCTGCAGCTTCGCATTCGCAAAGTGCTGGATGAAGCGACGGCTTACGGCGACAAAGCGCCATTCCCAACTCCTGAATCGACCTTGCTTCACGTCTATGCTGGCGATGCAGAGCAAGGAGGGACTCCATAATGGCTGTAATTGAATATATCGATGCGATCCGGCTTGCCATGAAAGAAGAAATGGAGCGCGACGATGACGTTTTCGTATTAGGCGAAGACGTTGGTCTTAAGGGCGGCGTCTTCACGACAACCAAAGGGCTTATGGAACAGTTCGGCGAGCTGCGAGCACTCGATACTCCGCTAGCCGAGTCAGCCATTGCCGGAGTTGCAATCGGTGCTGCTATGTATGGCATGAAGCCGATTGCCGAGATGCAATACTCGGACTTCATGTTCCCTGCTACCAACCAAATCATAAGCGAAGCGGCCAAAATCCGTTATCGTTCTAATAACGACTGGAGCTGTCCGCTCGTGATACGCGCTCCGATCGGCGGAGGTATCTTCGGCGGATTATATCATTCACAATGTCCGGAATCGGTATTTTTCGGAACGCCGGGACTTAAGATTGTAGCGCCATACCGAGCTTATGATGCGAAGGGCTTACTGAAAGCTGCTGTTCGCGACCCGGATCCGGTTCTGTTCTTCGAGCATAAGAAGTGCTATAAACTTGTCACTGGTGAAGTGCCTGACACCGATTATATTGTACCAATCGGGAAAGCTAACGTATTACGCGAGGGCGATGATATTACGGTTATTTCCTACAGCATGCCGCTTCACTTCATTGAGCAGGCAGCAGCCGAACTTGCTGACGAAGGCATTAGCACTCATATACTTGATCTGCGAACGATCCAACCGCTTGATAAGGAAGCGGTGCTGGAGGCGGTTCGCAAGACCGGCAAGGTGCTGATTGTACATGAGGACAACAAAACAGGCGGTGTTGGCGCAGAAGTGTCGGCTATCATTGCGGAAGAGCTGCTCTTCGAGCTAGATGCGCCGATCATGCGTCTATGCGGACCGGATGTGCCGGCTATGCCGATCAATCCGCCGGGTGAGAAGTTCTTCATGCTTAATAAAGATAAAGTGAAAGAAGCTATGCGTAACTTGGCGTTGTATTAATTGCATGGCACGCATGTGCTTGTCAGTTAGGGGATGAGAAGATTGAAAACGATGATCGAAGTCGTCGTTCCGCAGCTTGCGGAATCACTCGTATCGGCCACAATCGACAAATGGTTGAAGCAGCCTGGTGATTGGGTAGATGTTTATGAGCCGATCTGCGAGATTTTGACGGATAAAGTGAACGCCGAGCTGCCTTCCACAGTATCAGGCACGCTTATGAAAATATTAGTTGGGAACGGAGAGACCGTTCCTGTCGGTACGCCGATCGCGCTAATGGAGGTTGAAGGCGAAGCTGGAGATGCGGACGCTTCAGCTTCTAGCGGAGCATCGTCGAACGCTGCGGCAACCGCTAATGGCAGCGCTGCGTTGTCAGTGACGTCTGGAGCGTCTATTGCTGATGCTGACGCTCCGATGAGAGGCAGATTCTCTCCTGCTGTGCAGCAGTTGGCTGCCGAGCACAACATTCGATTGTCTGATGTGCCGGGCACTGGTCTAGGCGGAAGAATTACACGCAAGGACGTGCTTGCCTTCGTCGCGTCTGGTGCTGCAGGCAAAGCAGGCGGGGGAGGGCACGCGACTCCGGTCTCTTCCGCAAGCATGGATCCGAAAGCTCAGGTTCGGTCGTCAGGTATTCATTTGTCCGAATCGCCAAGATTGCCGAAGATTGAGGTTGAGGGCTCGAATTCGCCAAGTCGCGGCGAAACCTTCATAGACGTCACGCCGATTCGCAGTACGATCGCACGTAATATGCGCCAAAGCGTAAGTGAAATTCCACATGCATGGACAATGATCGAGGTAGATGTTACCAATCTCGTGCTGCTCCGCAACAAGCTGAAGGATGAGTTCATGAAGCGCGAAGGCGTGAACCTGACTTATCTTGCCTTCCTGCTTAAAGCGGTCGTGAATGCGATCAAGGACTTCCCGATCATGAACTCCGTTTGGGCTGTGGACAAAATCATCGTGAAGCGCGATATTAACATCTCGCTTGCTGTCGGCACGGAAGATTCGGTTATGACGCCTGTCATTAAGAATGCCGATCACAAAAATGTCGCAGGACTTGCGAAGGAGATCGAAGAGCTCGCCCGCAAAACACGCGAAGGGAAGCTAACGCTTTCTGATATGCAGGCTGGAACGTTCACGGTCAACAACACAGGTTCATTCGGATCCATATTGTCATATCCGATTATTAACTATCCGCAGGCTGCTATTCTAACGTTCGAATCGATCGTGAAGCGCCCTGTCGTTATTAATGACATGATTGCCGTACGTTCCATGGCTAACTTGTGCTTGTCGCTTGATCATCGGATCTTGGATGGCGTTATTTGCGGACGTTTCCTGCAACGGGTAAAAGACAATCTCGAAAGCTTCACATTAGATAGCAAATTGTATTAGGAAAAGGGGAATACCAACATGGCTGCTGCGGACAATGAAGAACGCTCAGAAAGGTTGGAAGCCCAATATATACCTATGCTGGACTACGCGGAAGCGTGGGAGCTTCAGAAAGCATACGTCAAACAAATCGACCGGGAGGAGCGTCCAGAGACGCTGCTCCTTCTTCAGCATCCACCGACCTATACGATCGGATCGGACCGCAATCCTGAGCACTTGCTTCTGAATGAATCAGAGCTTAAGGAACGCGGTATTTCCTTATACGAGATCGACCGCGGCGGAGATATTACCTACCATGGTCCAGGACAGCTCGTTGGCTATCCACTTCTTTATCTCGATGCGGTAGGGCTGGATCTGCATGCGTATTTGCGTAGCTTGGAGCAGGCGATAATCGATTGGCTTTGCGTGTACGGTATAGAAGCGGGCAGAAAACCGGAATATACAGGAGTATGGGTTGGCGACGAGAAGATCGCCGCCATCGGAGTGAAGTTCAACAAAGCGCGCAATCGCCGCGGGTTCGTAACGAGTCACGGCTTTGCGCTTAATATCAAGGAAGGCATTGCGTTCGAAGGCTTCAACGGCATCGTCCCATGCGGCATTGGTGAGTACGGCGTCACATCGTTTAATGATCTGACCGGACGCGACCTGTCGGTGGAGGGAGCAGCTGCAGAGTTGCTGCCATTCTTCGCAAAGCAATTCAAGTTCGACGTGCCGGAATTAGTAAAGCAAAGAGCCGAGTCCGGCGACTAACGTCGATAAAAGCATGGCGGATACAAGAATTATGGCGACGATACGAATGACTTTACGGTTGCCCATGCGCATGCAGCCCCTTTCTAGAATAATAGGTTTGAAATTGCGTATTGCCTGTCTCTATCTCTATTGTATACGAATTTGATGAATGGAGGAAACGTAAATGATTGCAAAAGATCGATTAGTGAATGAATTTATGGAGCTGGTGCAGATCGATAGCGAAACGAAGCACGAGCAGGAGATAAGCAAAGTGTTAAAGCATAAGTTTACCTCACTTGGCTTGTCCGTTGATGAAGACGACGCTGCTGCGAAGACTGGCCATGGTGCTAACAATCTGTTTGCCAAGCTTGCCGCAACGGATGGGTTAACGGAAATTGCGCCTATATTTTTCACATGTCATATGGATACGGTAACGCCTGGCAACGGCATTAAGCCTCAATTGGACGAAGATGGCTATATCCGCAGTGACGGGACTACGATACTCGGAAGCGATGACAAAGCGGGAATTGCGGCGTTATTCGAAGCCATACGCGTGTTGCAGGAGCAGTCGATTCCCCATGGTCCGATCCAATTCGTTATTACGGTCGGGGAAGAATCAGGTCTTCTTGGCGCACGCGCGCTTGATGCATCGAAGCTTATCGCGAAATACGGTTACGCGCTTGATTCGAATGGAAAGGTTGGCGATATTGCCGTAGCTGCTCCTACGCAAGCGAAGGTAAGCATTAAGATGTACGGTAAATCGGCCCATGCCGGCGTTAATCCCGAAGACGGCATTAGCGCGATTCAAGTTGCAGCCAAAGCAATTGCTAGAATGCCGCTTGGTCGTATTGATAACGAAACGACGGCGAATATCGGCAGGTTCGAAGGCGGAGGCGCAACGAATATTGTCTGCGACTATGTGAAGATTGATGCCGAGGCGAGAAGCATCGTACAGCATAAGCTGGATGCGCAGATCGAAGCGATGCGCAAGGCAGTGGAAAGCGCCGCAACTGAGTACGGCGCACGAGGCGAGCTTGTAAGTGAGATTATCTACCCCGCTTATCAATACGATGATGAGGATCCTGTCGTTCAGCTTGCAAAGCAAGCGATTGTCGCAATCGGCGGCACGCCTCGCACTTTCCACTCTGGCGGCGGCAGCGACGCGAACATTTTCAATGGACTAGGTGTTCCGACTGTCAACCTTGCTGTGGGCTACGAGCATATTCATACGACGAAGGAACAAATTAAAGCGGATGATCTTGTCAAAGTTACCAAGCTGGTCGTCGAAATAATGAAACAAGCTGCCGTTAGCAGATAATCCATACGATAAAGTAGCCCTCCTGTAGGATGTCAGCTTAAGCAGCTGTTACCGCAGGAGGGCTTATTGTTTTATTTAGCAAATGTACTGGCAGAAGCAACTATTGATCTGATACTGCATGCAGATCGGTAGGATGGCGACGCTTGGCGGTTCCTCCTGTGAGGTCGGACAACAGCTTGTAATTGGCACCCGATCCCGCAGCAGCACTAAGCTTGCGCAGCTGGTGACGAATTTCCCAAGCCTTGCCGACCAATCGAAGCTGATTCGAAGCGACATATTGTTTCATGGATATCGCACCTCTCGTAATTTGATATAATGATAGGTATGCGACAGATGGACAACCTATGCCATCTAGTGAATAAACCTTAGAAGGAGCTGCTGTTCATATGGATAAGAAGCAATCAAGCGAGCTTTGGCGCGAGGAGACAATTAGTACGGAATCCATTTTCCAAGGGAAAATGATTTCGCTGCAAGTGGATACGGTAGCATTGCCTGAGGGACGAACAGCGACAAGAGAAATTGTGAAGCATCCAGGTGCTGCCGCTGTTATGGCGTTGCTGGACGGTAAGCTGCTTGTCGTAGATCAGTTCAGAAAACCGCTTGAAAAATTTCAAATCGAAATTCCTGCAGGCAAGCTGGATCCGGGAGAAGATCCATTGACGGCGGCAGCGAGAGAGCTGGAGGAGGAAACAGGGTATAGAGCGAAGGAGCTGAAGCTGCTGAGTGCCTTCTATACATCTCCAGGCTTTGCGGATGAGAAGTTGTATATATACTTCGCTGAACAGGTGGAGGAAGGCGTTCAAAGCCCGGATGAGGATGAGGATTTGAATGTCGAGGCCATCACGATGGAGCAAGCTGATGCCTACATAGCCGAGGGACGCATTAGCGATGCCAAAACGATACTTGCCGTATACGCATGGAAGCTATATCAATTAACTGGACGCATCTAGAGCTCGTCATACCATTGGAAGATCACTCATAAACTAAAATTGGACACGCTTTTCTACTTAATGAGCGGTATAGATTGAGTTTGGTGGTGAATGTAACCGATGGTGAAGAACAATTTGTCGCTGTATGTGTTCGTGGCGGTACTGTTTGTTGTAGGGGCTATATTCGGGGCGCTTATGGTTAATGCGTTGACATTCGAGCAACAGCAGGATTTGGCTCAAGATGTAGATCAATACGTGAGATTGATGGGAGCAGGAATCGGTGTCGACGAAACGGATTCATTCTGGGAGAGGTTCGTTTTCCATGGCAAATGGATGCTGCTGCTCTGGCTGCTTGGCATAACCGTTGTCGGGATACCTGGTGTGCTTGCCCTGAATTTCTTGAAGGGTGCGCTAGTCGGCTTCTCGATTGGCACGCTTATTAACCAGTATGCTTGGAAAGGGGTTTGGTTCTCACTCGTATCGATTGCGCCGCAAAATATTATTGCGATACCGGCAATGATCGTTACAAGCGTCGCCGCTCTGACGTTCTCCATTTATGTGGTGAAAAACAGGCTGCTCCAGCAAAAAGGGACGCTGGCTCCTGAACTTGCCGGCTTCACTTCTACAACGCTGCTTATGGTCATCGTCTTAGCTGGAGCGTCGCTTTTCGAAGCTTACGTTTCACCAACAATTATCGGATGGGCTTCTCCTTTGCTAACGTCTTAAGCTGCCAGCATACGACAGCAAAATGTTTGACTTTATTGCATGTTAGCCCCTATAATGAAAGGAAAGTTTCCTGATATAGGCGCAGACATGTGGTAGGGGGGAAATCATGGAAGCCCGGATTGAGAAAATCAAACAACAGTTGCAGTCCCAGGGCTACAAATTAACCCCGCAACGGGAAGCAACCGTCCGCGTATTGCTTGAGAATGAAGATGATCATTTAAGCGCGGAAGATGTGTTTATGCTCGTAAAGGATAAAGCACCGGAAATCGGATTAGCAACCGTTTATCGGACGCTCGAGCTTCTAAGTGAGATGCATGTCGTCGAGAAGTTGAACTTTGGCGACGGCGTTGCTAGATACGATCTTCGGACCGACAGCAGCAAGCATCATCACCATCACCTCATTTGTGTGCAGTGCGGATCAATGGACGAAATTAAAGAAGACTGGCTTTTGCCTCTCGAAGAGAAGCTGGAAGCGGAATACGGATTTTTTGTCATTGATCATCGTCTTGACTTTCAAGGCGTGTGCCACCGCTGCAAAGCAAAAAACGACAACCCAATTCAATCATAAACGGCTTGGCTGCCCAGCATAACTGGACGGCAAAGCCGTTTTGGCATTTCTATGGGGCCGCTATCTTTTCTTTATAACGTTGACGGAAGAAATGATATCGAAGATCTGATCCAATTGCATTAATCCAGAGCCTTGGGCAAGGACGCTGTAATTATCCAGTTTGATCGCTTTCCTGCGCAGCCCGGCAGATACGGCTGCCGGACTTAGAGAAGTTCTGCGGCTAAGCAATAAGGCAGCGCCTCCCGCGACATGGGGGGAAGACATGCTTGTGCCCGACAACTTCTTGTAGGAGTTGCCCGGCCATGTCGACAATATTTGTTGTCCCGGTGCAGTAATGGCAATGCCTGGACCTCTGCTGCTGAAGTTTGCAATCTGATTAGCTTTCGTTGAAGCGGCAACCGCGATTACTTCTTCATATGAAGCAGGTTCATCAATTTGTTTGCTTGATTCTCCCGAATTTCCCGCAGAAGCTACGATTACGATGCCTTGCCTCACTGCTCTTCGAACTGCGTCATGCAGAACGCCGCTGCTCTCCGAACCCGTAATACCGAGACTCATGTTAATCACATTCATTTGCCTGCTGATACACCAATCAATTCCCTCGACAATGTCCGAGACGTATCCTTCTCCGTTTGCGTCCAGCGCTTTGACCGCATATAATTCAACCTCCGGAGCAACGCCAATGATATTGTCATTAGTCCCTAACGCGGCTATAATGCCAGCTACATGGGTCCCGTGACCATTATCGTCACTATACGAGCCGCCGTTAATCGTATTAACCCCGCCGGCAATCCGGAGATCCGGATGATTCGCAATGCCGGTATCAATGACAGCGACCTTCATCGGACTGCCTTTTGAGGTAACCCATGCTTGAGGCGCTTTTACGCGACTTATGTTCCAAGTTATTAAGGAAGCTTTTGCCGTCGGCTTTGATGTAGGCATCATTAATGGGAGCGAACGCTTGAAAGATCGGGACTTGTTTGGATTGGACGGAGTTTTGTGTGGAACTTTGAAAGGCGCCTTGTAAGGAACAGCGGCATGTATTTTGATTTTTAGATCCTTCTCGGCTTTCCTAACTTCCGGATGGCTGGATATAGCAGACGGCGAAGCTCCTTTCAGAGCATGGAAACCAATCAGTAAGCTTCTTGATACCGCCTTAAATGGAGTAATGCCGCTCTCTTTCATCATTTTCAGGCAGCGATTATATGATTTTCTTGACCGCAAAGTAATGATTTGTCGCGCCGTTCGTTTCGAAGGCTTGATGGCGGCACAGCGTCGGATCATGGATTCCAGCTTTGGCAATGAAATTGAGCCTCCCTAGTCAGCATTAAGCTAGTTCAGTGTATGGGAAATGAGCCGTTTACGTATGGGTGACTGTCGATAGGACACATATTTTTAGGCTTTGCTGGAAAACGTATCGCGTATGGACGATCAAGTTGGCTTGTTCGTTCATACATCATAATAAGAGCGTTTTAGATGGTCTCGGGAGGGATAATCATGTTAATCGGCGTGCCGAAGGAGATTAAGCAGAGTGAATATCGGGTTGCGCTGACGCCGGCTGGCGTTACTATGTTGAAGGCGGCTGGCCACGAGGTGCTGATTGAAGAAGGTGCAGGCAGCGGCAGCGGATTCGAGGATAGCGACTATATGCGGGAGGGGGCGAATATAGTCTCTACCGCTGCGGAGGTTTGGGGTAAAGCAGATATGATTATGAAGGTAAAGGAGCCGCTTGCAGAGGAGTTCGGATATTTCCGAGAGGGGCTGCTCTTATTTACTTATTTGCATTTGGCCGCTGCGGCGGACTTGACTAAAGCGCTGGTCGAACGCGGCGTAACGGCAATAGCCTATGAGACGATTCAGCTTCCAAACGGCAGTCTGCCGCTTCTAACACCGATGAGTGAGGTTGCGGGTCGTATGTCCGTGCAGGTAGGAGCGCAGTTTCTAGAAGCGTTCAATGGCGGACGCGGCGTGCTTCTTGGGGGCGTTCCTGGCGTGCCGCCTGCGGAGGTCGTTATTATCGGAGGCGGAATCGTGGGCACGAATGCTGCGAAGATTGCGCTGGGGATGGGAGCGAATGTCGTTATATTGGAGAAGAGCGCAGATCGCATGCGTTACTTGGACGATGTGTTCGGCGGTCGGCTCCGAACATTGATGTCAAGCCCCCTTAATATCGCGGAAGCAGTCAGCCATGCCGATCTGCTTATCGGCGCTGTTCTTATTCCCGGGGCAAGAGCTCCGCAATTAGTAACGGATCAGATGGTCCAAATGATGCGGAAAGGCTCAGTCATCGTCGATGTAGCCGTTGATCAGGGCGGATCGATTGAGACCGTCGATCGTCCGACAACGCATAAAGATCCGATCTATATGAAACATGGCGTCGTTCATTATGCAGTTGCGAATATACCGGGAGCCGTGCCGCGCACATCGACCTTCGCGCTGACGAACGCCACGATCTCGTATGCGCTTGATTTGGCTAACAACGGTTTGGATGCAGTTCGCCGAAGTGTACCGCTCCAGAAGGGTGTTAACACGCATGCGGGCAATGTAACGTATGAGCCGGTTGCGGCTGCGACAGGATTGCCTTATACCGCACTGGACAAATGGCTGAACAGCGTTGCCTATGAAAACCTGGAGCCGTAAACGAATATTCGCATCAGCCTCCTCATAAGGTGTAGCGAGCGGACAACCGTGAAGCACGTGAAGCGGAGGCTGATGATGATGGTTTTATCGATAAGGAAGTGGGCAAGCAAGCTGTTCTTCATTGTCGTTTTTACTGCGGCATTATTAGTAGTTACGGGAGGGTATCGATTTTTGGTCGATGCGATATCTCCCGTTCATCCCTATCGAGAACCGAAGGGAGAGGCGCTGAAGGTATTATTGACAGATCCGGAGTCGCCCGAGGGCGGTCATTTGGCGGACAGATTACGTTGGTTTTATTGGTATGGCGAGTAGGGCGAACCGTGCAAGGCATTGTGCACGCTGCACAGAAATAGAACGGAAGCAGGATTTGCCGTTGCGAATGTGGAATATTTGTAGGTGAGAAGCAGCATGGAAAGGAATTAGAATGAGGGCTTATCTGAACAAGTACTTGGAGCACCTGGAAGTCGAACGTAGATTGTCTGCCAATACTCTCTCGTCCTATGAGAGAGATTTGCTTGCGTTCGCCGCTTATGCTGAGGAACAGGGTATTGACGAGCCGTCCCAGCTGCAGAGGCATCACTTTGCACGTTATATGCTCCATCTTAAGGAGCAGGGAAGGAAGGCGGCGACGATTACGAGACATATCGTTTCGTTGAAAGCTTTTTTTCATTATTTGAACAAGGAAGGCGTCATTATTCATAATCCTTCTATCTATCTGGAAGCGCCAAAGCAAGAGAAGAAGGCTCCGAAATTGTTGTCCGAATCGATGACTGCCGTGTTGCTCGATTCGCCTCAGCCGGATAAGCCAGCCGGGAAGCGGGACAAAGCGATGCTGGAACTTCTTTATGCGACAGGCATTCGCGTTTCTGAGCTCGTTGCGCTTGATGTCGAGCATTTACATATGCAGCTTTCAGCCGCTCGCTGTATAGATGCTGGCGGGAAGGAACGTATTGTCCCTTTTGGGCGCATAGCTGCAGAAGCGTTGATCGCTTATTTGGAGAACGGCAGGAAGCCGCTTTTGAGAAATAACGAGAATGAGTCTGCCTTATTTCTGAACCATTTGGGCACAAGAATGACGAGGCAGGGATTCTGGAAGACGATCAAGAAATATGCGAAGGAAGCGGGCATATCAGATGACATTACGCCTCATACGCTTCGCCATTCCGTCGCTGCGCATCTGCTCGAGCATGGCGCGGACGTGCGTTCCGTGCAAGAGCTGCTGGGTCATGCCGATCTGGCGACAACGCTTAAATATGTGAAGCAGCCAACAACGCGGATCAAGGACGTCTATAAGAGCGCACATCCAAGAGCGTAGACTACATAGGAGGATAACATCGATGAGATTTGATCGTATTGCAGTAATAGTATTAGATAGCGTAGGGATCGGCGAGCTCCCGGATGCGCCAAGCTTCGGAGATTCCGGCGCACATACCCTTGGGCATATCGTGGAGCAATCGCCGGAATTACAATTGCCGAATATGCGCAGATGGGGCCTTGATCGAATCGCGCCAATCGGTGCATGGTCGGAGTCGAAAGAATCGCCTGCTGCTTATTACGGCAAGATGGCGGAAGTATCCGTTGGCAAAGATACGATGACAGGTCATTGGGAATTAATGGGGCTTAAAATCGAAGTGCCGTTTCAGACGTTTCCCGAGGGGTTCCCGCCAGAGCTGATCGATAGCTTCGAGCAGCGCACCGGCCGCAAGGTTATCGGCAACAAGCCGGCAAGCGGCACTGAAATATTGGACGAGCTGGGCGAGGAACAGATGAGAAGCGGCGCTTGGATCGTCTACACCTCTGCGGACAGCGTTTTCCAAATTGCGGCGCATGAAGAAATCATTCCGCTGGAGGAGCTGTACCGCGCATGCGAGATCGCCAGAGAGCTGACGATGGACGAGCGACATACCGTAGGCCGAGTGATCGCGAGGCCGTACATCGGGAAGCCGGGAGCGTTCACGCGCACGCCGAACAGGCATGACTATGCGGTCAAGCCGCCGCAAGCGACGGTATTGGACACGCTTAAGGCTGGCGGTTACGACACGATTGCAATCGGCAAAATCAACGATATTTTCGACGGGGAAGGCATTACGGCCACGTCGCCAACGAAGAGCAATGCGGACGGCATTGCGAAGACGATTGATCAGCTTGGCAATTCGTTCAAAGGCTTGTTATTCACGAATTTGGTTGATTTCGATTCGTTATACGGACACCGCCGTGATCCGATTGGTTATGGGAAGGCGCTTGAGGAATTCGATCTTGCCGTTCCTGAGCTCGAAAAGCAGCTAGGAGAGCGAGATTTACTAATTGTAACTGCTGATCATGGCAATGATCCGGTTCATGCGGGAACCGATCACACGCGCGAATATGTACCGATTATGCTTTATAGTCCGTCATTCACTAAGACGGCAAGGTTGGAGACGAGAACAACCTTCTCCGATCTTGGCGCGACGATCGCCGATAATTTCGGTGTTGAAGCACCGCTTAACGGTAAGAGTTTCTTGCATTTGCTGTAAAGAAAACAAGTGGCTATTTATATCTATACGAAACAAAAGCATATATAAACCAATAGAATGGGGAGAACAGACGATGAACGCATTGACGTCGGCGCATATTAAAGAAGCAGCGGAATTTATTGAAAGCAGAACGACACTTAAGCCGGAAATCGGTCTTATCATGGGATCAGGATTAGGTGTTCTTGGCGATCATTTGGAAAACCCGGTGACGATTGATTATCACGATATTCCCCATTTTCCGATCTCGACGGTTGAAGGGCATGCAGGAGAGTTGTTAATTGGAGCGCTATCCGGCAGAACCGTTCTCCTTATGCGCGGCCGCTTCCATATGTATGAGGGTTACGGTCCGGAGTTAACGGCATTCCCGGTTCGTGTCATGAAGGCGCTTGGTGTCAAATCATTGCTCGTAACGAATGCTGCCGGCGGCGTGAATCTGGCTTACGATCCAGGCAATCTCATGCTCATCTCCGATCATATTAACTTAACGGGCAAAAACCCGCTTATCGGTCCAAATGACAATGAGCTTGGCGTTCGTTTTCCGGATATGTCAGAAGCGTATAGCAAACGACTGCGCGCAATCGCAAGAGAAATTGCGGCAGAGCAAGGGATGACGCTGCGTGAAGGCGTATATGCCGGCTTGCTTGGTCCGACGTATGAAACGCCTGCCGAAATTCGTATGCTGCGAATCATTGGTGCAGATGCTGTCGGAATGTCGACAGTCGCGGAGGTTATTGCAGCCCGCCATTCAGGCATCGAAACAGTCGGTATTTCATGTATCAGTAACATGGCTGCAGGAATATTGGACCAGCCGCTGTCACACGAGGAAGTTATGGAAACGACGGAACGTGTGAAGAACCAGTTTTTAGGACTTGTAACAGCGCTTATCGAGAAAATGTAATAAATGTGAAATAAAAATGTAACACAACTGTCACATTTACATCGACTTAATATGACAGTGTTCGCTCGCTTAATCGTCGTATAATGTCCATGAACATTGAATGATGGAGTGAGAACGAGATGGATAAGAATAGGCAATTACTCTTACAAATGGAGCAATTGCGGAGCAAAATGGTGGAAACTGCGCTATTAAGGCAATCCTTCCTGCACCGTGAAGTCATAACGCTCAGTGAGCGGTTGGACGAAATAATAATTCGCGTGCAGAGGGAGCAAGCCGCGCTTTCGAGAGCGAATTAATGCGCAGAGAATGAGGAGGCAATTATGCGCGCAGTAGATATTATCCATAAGAAGCGGGACGGCGGAGAGCTTACCGCTTCTGAACTAACTTATTTGATTGACGGCTATTGCCGAGGGGATGTTCCAGATTATCAGATGTCCGCTTGGGCGATGGCTGTTTTCTTTAGAGGAATGACGCCTCGTGAGACGGCTTCGCTTACGCTCGCGATGGCGAATTCGGGCGATCAGGTTGATCTCGGCCCCATTAGCGGCGTGAAGGTTGACAAGCATAGTACAGGAGGCGTTGGCGATAAGACGACCTTAATTATTGCGCCGCTTGTCGCTTCAGTCGGCATTCCGGTCGCCAAGATGTCCGGCAAAGGTCTTGGGCATACTGGCGGCACGATTGATAAGCTGGAGTCAATCGAGGGTTTCCGAACAGAGCTGTCGCGCGAGAGGTTCATGACACAAGTGAACGATATCGGACTGTCGGTCATTGGGCAGAGCGGCAACTTGGCTCCTGCCGATAAGAAGCTGTATGCGCTCAGAGACGTAACAGGCACTGTCGAATCCATTCCGCTCATTGCCAGCTCGGTTATGAGCAAGAAGATTGCAGCGGGCGCTGATGCGATCGTACTTGATGTGAAGACAGGCAGCGGGGCATTCATGAAGACGCTGGAGCACTCGGAGCAGCTTGCGCAAGCGATGGTGGAGATTGGGACGGAGGTTGGCCGTCATACGGCTGCTATTATAAGCGATATGGACCAGCCTCTCGGATATGCGATCGGCAATGCGCTAGAAGTTGCTGAGTCGATCGAGACGTTGAAAGGCCGCGGTCCTACCGACTTGACTGAACTATGCCTGACATTAGGCGCTCATATGGTCGTTCTTGGCGGGAAAGCAGGCGATGTGGAATCGGCTAAGGAGATGCTTCGCGCCCAGCTGTATAATGGAGCTGCGTTAGCGAAGTTTAAGCAGTTCGTAGCTGCACAGGGCGGGGACGAAAGCATAGCAGACGATCTCTCGCGCCTGCCAAGCGCCCCTTATAGTGTCGAAGTCAAAGCCGGAGCTGCCGGTTATATCAGCGCGATTGAAGCCGAACAGCTGGGTCTGGCGGCAATGCTGCTAGGCGCTGGCAGAGCGACGAAGGAAGCGGAGATCGATTACGCGGTTGGATTGACGCTTCGACTGAAGGTCGGCGACCCTGTGCAAGCTGGAGACACGCTTGCGGTCCTGCATGTTCGCGAGAATAATGATGCTGTGAACGAAGTTGCGGCTAGAGTCCGGGATGCATATTCGATTACGGATAAGCTGCCTGAAGAACGCAAGTTATTGTTATCGGTCGTAACGTCTACAGGAGTCGAACGTTATGCATAATTAAACAATTAAGCGGAGCTGTATCAGAAGGTCGAGAAGACTTTCAGGTGCAGCTCTATTTTTTATGAGCAAACGGCGCAACGATTGGAATAATTTACAAAGATTCAGTCAACAATGTAGAGGAAAATATAGCCGAAAATGGCCGCATTCGCTGTCAAATATTTAGGAGGAATAAGCGTTGAAAAACAAAGCTGGTAAATTGCTTATATTCGTTCTTGTCATTTCGCTCGCGCTGCCGGGGGCTGTATTTGCCGAAGAGCCGGCTCCTGCGCCTGAGCAGGTTGCTGCATCGGAATCCGCTGGGCAAGCGCCGCAGGTAGATCTAGCGCCATCAGCGCGCTCGGCGATCATGATGGATGCGGAGAGCGGCACTGTTATTTTCGAGAAAAATAGTCACGACAAGCTTCCGCCGGCCAGCATTACTAAGATTATGACGATGCTGCTCATTATGGAGGCGCTTGATAGCGGTAAAATTAAGTTAACCGACAAAGTGCAAACGAGTGAATATGCGGCGTCTATGGGCGGATCGCAAATTTTCCTTGAGCCTGGCGAAGAAATGTCGGTCGAAGAGATGATTAAAGGTATCGCTCTTGCTTCTGGAAACGATGCATCGGTAGCTATGGCTGAGAAGCTGGCAGGAACCGAGCAGCAATTCGTCGCCATGATGAATGAGAGAGCGCAGCAGCTCGGTCTTAAGGACACGAATTTCGCTAATCCGAACGGTCTTCCGGTCGCGAATCACTATTCGTCTGCGCATGATATAGCGATCATGTCGATGGAGCTCCTTAAGCATTCCGAGGTTACGAAGTATACAGGACTCTATCAAGATTACTTGCGCAAGTCGTCAGAGAAGCCTTTCTGGCTAGTCAACACGAATAAGCTTGTCCGCTTCTATAGCGGAGCTGACGGGCTAAAGACCGGCTTTACGAGCGAAGCGAAATATTGCCTGTCGGCAACGGCTAAGCGTGATAATTTGCGAATTATTGCTGTTGTAATGGGTGAACCGACTACGAAAACAAGAAATGCCGAAGTGTCGCAAATGTTCGATTACGGCTTCGCGCAATATATGAATCACAATCTCGTCAAAGAGGGCGACAGCATCGGGAAGGTGCGTATCGAGAAAGGCGCTCAGAAAGAGCTGCCGCTTGTCGCAACCCATCCTTACAGCGTGTTGCTGAAGAAAGGCGCAGCGACGAACGATATTCGCTCCGAGCTGATCGTGAACGGGCCGCTTAAAGCTCCAATTCAGAAAGGCCAGTCGATTGGCAAGCTTGTTGTGTATCAGGGCGATCAGGTGCTTAAGGAATTCCCAATCCAGTCGCCGGAGGATGTTGGCAAGGCAGGCTTCTGGAAAATGTTCAGACGTTCGTTCAACGGTTTGTTCGGTTAGCGGTGCGGTTTTTGTCAGCTCATAGGGGTATGCTTCTAGTTTTGTCGGCATGCAGGAGAAGGCTGCCTTCTTGGAGAATTGCTTGTTCTATCTCGAAATGAAGGAGATGAGCAGCTTAATGAGTCTGCAAGCAGAGTTGGAGCATTACCGAAATATGCTGATCGTACGTCTTCGAGGCGAGCTTGACCATCATACGGCTGACGTCGTGAGATTTAAGATGGAGGAAGCGATTGCCCGCGGGACAACGGATCACGTTATTCTGAGCTTGAAGGAGCTGCTATTCATGGACAGCTCTGGTCTTGGCGTCATCTTAGGCAGGTACAAGCAAGTGAAGAGCCGAGGCGGCAAGATGGTCGTATGCGACGTCAACCCGAATGTGCAGCGGCTGTTCGAGTTGTCGGGCATATTCAAAATAATAACGATGCACGACAATGAACGTACCGCCATTACGAGTTTGGAGGTGGTGTCATGACCGGAACAAATGAAATGACGCTTTCCTTTAGTGCGAAGTCGGAGAATGAAGCTTTCGCGCGGATCGCGGTTGCAGCATTCGTATCACAGCTCGACCCGACGCTCGATGAATTGAACGATCTGAAGACAGCTGTCTCTGAGGCGGTAACCAATGCGATTATTCACGGATACGAGAGCGATCCGTCCTGTCAGGTAACGATCGAGGCAACGATCGAAGGCGACTCCGTATCAATTACCGTAACGGATAACGGCCGTGGAATAGAGGATTTGGAGCTGGCAAGACAGCCGTTGTATACATCCAAGCCGGAACTTGAGCGCTCAGGTATGGGATTCACAATTATGGAAAACTTTATGGATCGCTTCGAGGTTGCAAGTACGGCAGGCGGCGGAACCCGCGTTGTGATGCTGAAACGAATCGAATCGAAAAAAGCGCTCTACAACTAGGGCATAGGGGTTGAACCTCATGGAAGCTGATTTGAAACATACGGCCCAGCCATACTTGGATGATGCAGAGGTTAAACGGCTCATCGCATTAAGCCAGTCGGGCGATACAGTTGCAAGAGATACGCTGGTTAACTGCAATATAAGGCTTGTGTGGTCGGTTGTGCAGCGGTTTATTAATCGGGGATATGAACCTGAGGATCTGTTCCAGATCGGCTGCATCGGCTTGCTGAAGTCGGTAGACAAGTTCGATTTGTCTTATGATGTTAAGTTCTCTACTTACGCCGTGCCGATGATTATCGGCGAGATTCAGCGGTTTCTGCGGGATGACGGGACGCTCAAGGTGAGCAGATCGCTTAAGGAAACAGCGAACAAAGTACGGAAGATGAAGGATGAGCTGTCCAAGACGCTTGGCCGTCTGCCAACGATCAGTGAAGTGGCGGAACGGCTCGGCATCACGCCAGAGGAGGTTGTGTTCGCCCAAGAGGCGAATAAGCCTCCCACCTCGATACACGAAACGGTGTTCGAGAATGACGGCGATCCGATTACGCTCATGGATCAGATCGCTGACGAATCGCAGGAGCGATGGTTCGATAAGCTGGCGCTCGTAGAGGCGATTGAAGGACTAAGCGAGCGTGAACGGCTCATCGTCTACTTGCGCTATTACCGTGACAAGACGCAATCCGAGGTCGCGAGCCGGCTTGGCATATCGCAAGTGCAAGTATCGCGCCTGGAGAAAAAAATATTGCAGTCCATTCGAGACCAGATCGCCCAATAGGGCGGACTGGTCTTTTTTCCGTTTATTACCTGTTTAAGCATGAGTATCCGAAACGGCCTTTTCTCATACTATATTTGAAACATAAACCATGGAATTAGCGGGAAGGGAAGATGACAGATGGAAGCAAATAAGCCTTCGCTCCTCTATCTGCGTCTCAAGAAACGAATTTATATGCGCCCGGAGCAGCGTGTCACGCTAGGTCAAGCGGCTCGGCTGCTGGCAGCGGATGCAGAGACGGAGCAGTCGCTTAAGCAGCTCATTCTCTACGAGCATAAGAAGGCGGATGGCAATCGGGTCGTCATCGACCTTCTCCAGATCGTCAAGGCGATCCGAGAAGCAGCTCCCGGGTTGTCGGTGGAAGCCTATGGTGATCCTCAGGTTCTCGTCATGATCGCCGAGAAGCCGGTGAAGCCGCGTATCTTCGTGCTCATCCTATCATGGCTGCTGCTTTTCTTCGGTGCAGGACTTGCCATAATGAATTTCCACACTGATGTCAGCATGAAGGAGGTACATACTCGCATTGTCGAGCTGATCAGCGGCAAGCAGATCGAGCATCCGCTTTGGTTCCAAATTCCGTACTCGCTCGGTATTGGGCTGGGGATGGTTCTATTCTTCAACCATTTATTCCGCAAGAGGTTCAATGAGGAACCGAATCCGCTGGAAGTCGAGCTCTATATGTATCAGGAAAATGTGAACGCCTACGTCATTGCCGATGAGATGCGCAAGAAGTCAGATTATAATCAGACGCGGGGCGGAAGTGATGGCTGACGTCCTGGCGAATGTGTTTATCGCGCTGCTGGGGCTGGCTGGAGGGCTGGCAGTCGGCAGCGGACTCGTAGCTTTGTTGATCGTCATTGATCTCATCCCTCGTCTTGCTCAGCTTGCGAACGCGTATCGCCTGTCTATTCTATTCGAGACTGCGGTTATTAGCGGTTCGATGTACTGGACGTTCGCAGACTTCATGGATTGGGAGCTTGGCTGGCATCCGCTGCTCTTGCAGAGCGGCGCCGGTTTATTTGACGGGCTGTTCGTCGGCATGCTTGCCGCGGCGTTGACAGAGGTGATGAATGTTTTGCCGATTCTAGCCAAAAGAATGAACTTATCGGACTATATGGTCGCTCTCGTCATGGCAATGGTGCTTGGCAAAACTTTAGGCTCATTGTTCGATTGGCTTATATTTCAGTGGTAAATCTAACATTACAGTAGAAGAGGTGAGGCAGTATGTCGGATACCCGTTCCGAGCATCCAGGAAGCGAGCAAGAGGGAGTAGGAGTGGAGCAGCTTATTGCATCAATGCCCGATGAGCAGAAGCAGGAGGAGTCTCATCAGGCAGGCGAATCAGATGAGCAATCCGTTAATTCTCAGATGGGCAATCGGATCCATGAGGTTTCAGCGGGTTCGAATGATAAGAAAAAGGAAAATCCGATTCCGCGCAAGCTGGATGATATTCTGTCGCGTCTCGAGAATGAGATTGGGTATAAAACAAGCTTCGACGTCGTCGTGCGCGAGATGACGTTCGGAGAACGCAAAACGGCGATTCTGTTCATGAATGGACTCGTTAAGGATACGCTTTTAACTGAAGTGCTGAAGAGACTGACCTATTTGCATCCCGATGACTTGTCGGGCGATGCGCTCTACGCCTTTCTGAATTTGTATGTGCCTGCCGCACAGGTCGTCAAGCAGCCGGATTGGAACGAGATGTTAACCTGCGTCATGTCAGGCGCAACTGCGCTGTTCATCGATGATGAGCCTGCGGCGCTAATCATCGATGCGAAGAGTTTTCCATCGCGGGGTCCGGAGGAGCCGTCGCTGGAGAAGGTTGTACGCGGAGCGAGAGACGGCTTTGTCGAAACGCTAATGACGAATGTATCGCTCGTTCGAAGAAGATTGCGCGACCCTCAATTGCGATATGAGATTTTACAGCTTGGCGAGCGGACGAAAACAGATGTGTGTATCGCCTATATTGCCGATTTGGCCGATCCGAAGCTCGTGAAGTCAATTAAAGATAAATTTTCGATGGTGAAGCTGGACGGTCTGCCGCTGGCGGACAAGCAGCTTGAGGAGGCGACCGTTAAGCGCGGCTGGAACCCGTTCCCGCTCGTTCGATATTCGGAGCGTCCCGATACAGTATCGGCTCATTTGTTAGAAGGCGCAGTAGCCGTCTTCGTTGACACTTCGCCAAGTGTTATGACACTTCCAACGACCTATTCCGATCTCATGCAGCATGCGGAAGAGAATCGTCAGACGCCGTTCATCGGAACTTATTTGCGGTGGGTTCGGTTCATAGGCATATTCGCTTCCTTGTTCCTGCTGCCGATGTGGCTGCTGTTCGTTATGCATCCTGAAATTAAGCCTGCTGCGCTAGAATTTATCGGTCCGAACAAAACAGGCCAGCTTCCGCTCATCGTCCAGTTCCTGCTTGCGGAGATCGGCGTCGATCTCATGAGGATGGCATCTGTCCATACCCCGACCTCGCTTGCAACAGCGATGTCTTTGGTAGCGGCTATTCTCATCGGCGACATTGCGGTACAGACCGGCCTTTTCGTTAATGAGGTCATTCTGTATATGGCGGTTGCCGCCATCGGCATGTTCGCGACACCGAGCTATGAGCTTGGTCTTGCCAATCGGATCGTAAGGCTGGTGTTGATTATAGCGGTCGCTGCGTTCAGCGTGCCGGGTTTCGTCATTGCGACTACGGCGATTATGATGATGCTGACGCTTGAGCGTTCGTTTAATCGTCCATACATGTGGCCTTTTATACCGTTTGACCTGAAAGCGCTATGGAGTATCATCGTTCGGCAGCCGGTACTCTATAACCGGACACGTCCGAATATATTGCGCCCGCAACAATTGGACAAGATGCCGAAGACAAAGTAGTTTCGCAAAGAATGCAAATGAAATGTGAAATTATCCATTTCGGCGGCGGTTAGTTTGCGATATACTGTTGCTATAGATGCAAATTAACCGTCTATCTGCTTGCAGATAGAGAAAGTCGAGGGGAAACTATGTACTTGCATGGAACTAGCAATATTAACACGAATGGTCATCTGGAAATTGGCGGTTGCGACGTAACCGATCTTGCTAATAAATTCGGCACACCGCTTTATATCGTGGACGAAGCACTCGTTCGTCAACGCGCTAAGGAATATGTTGAAGCGTTCAAAGCCTCCGGCTTGAAGTTTCAAGTTGCTTATGCGAGCAAAGCGTTCAGTGTTATGGCAATGTGCGCTATCGCAGAGCAAGAGGGATTGTCGCTTGACGTCGTATCTGACGGCGAGCTGTATACGGCTTTGCAAGCAGGCTTCCCAGTGGAACGCATTCATTTCCACGGCAACAACAAGACGCATGAAGAAATCAACATGGCGCTTGACGCGGGTATCGGCTGCTTCGTAGTCGACAACTTTATCGAATTGCACACTCTAAACGCACTGGCAGCTGACAAAGGCAAAACCGTAAACGTTTTGCTTCGCATTACGCCTGGCGTTGAAGCGCATACGCATGATTACATCTCGACAGGCCAACAAGATTCGAAGTTCGGCTTCGACCTTGGCAACGGCGCTGCGAAGCAAGCGATTGAGCAAGCAATCACTTTGCCGAACCTTGAGGTGCTGGGCGTTCATTCCCACATCGGTTCGCAAATCTTCGAAGTTGAAGGCTTCCGCATGGCAGTGGACAAAGTAGCAGACTTTGCTGTTGCGATTCGCTCCGAGCTTGGACTTACGTTCAAAGTTATCAACCTTGGCGGCGGCTTCGGCATCCGTTACGTGGAAGGCGATACACCGCTGCCGATCAGCGAATACGTAGGTGCAATTACAGGCGCTATCAAAGCAAAGTTCACCGAAGCGGAATTCCCGCTGCCTGAGATCTGGGTAGAGCCGGGCCGCAGCATGGTAGGCGACGCAGGCACGACGTTGTACACGGTAGGCACGAGCAAGCACATTCCAGGCGTTCGCAAATATATCGCTGTAGACGGCGGTATGACGGACAACCCTCGCCCAGCGCTGTACCAATCACAATACGAAGCGATCTTGGCGAACCGCGCTAACGATGCGAAAGAAGAGACGGTTTCGATTGCAGGCAAATGCTGCGAGAGCGGCGACATGCTGATCTGGGATCTAGAGCTTCCTAAGGCAGAGAGCGGCGATCTGCTGGCTGTATTCTGCACAGGCGCATACAACTATGCGATGGCAAGCAACTACAACCGTATCCGTCGTCCGGCAGTCGTATTCGTGAAAGACGGCGAGGCTGACCTTGCCGTTAAGCGCGAATCTCTCGAAAATATTGTATGCAATGACGTGATTCCGGCAAGACTGCAAAAATCAGCGCTTGCGAAATAAGCTTGAAATTGGTAACGTTATAGTATTCTGTTGAAAAAGAGAGGTAGATGCAGCAATGGCTAAACAAGCAAAAATCACACTAGCAAGCGGCGGAGAAGTCCACTTGGATTTGTTCGACCAAGATGCTCCCAATACAGTAGCAAACTTCGAGAAGCTTGCAAACGACGGGTTCTATAACGGTCTTACATTCCACCGCGTTATCCCTGGTTTCGTCGCACAAGGCGGATGCCCTAACGGTACTGGCGCAGGCGGCCCAGGCTACAATATCAACTGTGAGATCAATCCGAACAAGCATGAGCGCGGTACGCTCGCTATGGCCCATGCCGGCCGTAATACAGGCGGCAGTCAGTTCTACATCTGCTACCAGCCGCAGCCGCATCTTGACGGCGGTCACACGGTATTCGGCAAAGTAACGAAAGGCATGGAGTTTGTTGACGCGCTTAAAGGCGGAGACAAAATGGAGAAAGTCGAAGTATCGGCTTCTTAATAATCGCCTGTTAGAAGTTCCGCCGTATTTCTCATTGAATGAGAGGTACGGCGGTTTTATTTCCAAGCAAATTAGACGGATATCTTGCTTTTTTATCAAGCTAGTGGTAATATTTTTTCAGTGTATAAAGAACTTCACTATTCACTAATCATAAATTATTTTATGCAGCTTTCCTTCGGGGCAGGGTGAAATTCCCAACCGGCGGTGATCGAGCGGCGAGGGCAGGAGCGGACAACCGCAGGCCTGTCGCAGCTCGTTAGTCCGTGACCCGGTTCATATCGAATGGTTAACGCGATAACGCATTAGCATTTGATACGAAGCGGTGGACCTGGTGTAATTCCGGGACCGACAGTATAGTCTGGATGGGAGAAGGAGATGCTTGCGACAGCTACGTCATTCATGCTTATTAGTTTGTGCTATCTTTCACAAGCTAGATAGGTTTGTTTCATTAGCGTTAGTAATGACCGTGAACCGCTGCATAAGCGGTTTATTTCGAACGGGATATCAGCAAACTATTACATTTCATCGTTTTATTGGCGGGGTTTGTAATTGATGTTGTTTGAATCTTTTCGCTCGTGAAACGGTATTGTCGCAATGGCTATCTTCATTCATCTATCATCACCCCCGAGGCGATAAGTATGCCGATGGGGGTGTTTTTGCGTTCATGGACGTATTGAATGATGAATATTATATGCGCCTCGCGCTTACAATGGCGGCCAAAGCATCAGGTCAGACGGGTATTAATCCGGTTGTCGGCTGTGTCGTCGTCAAGGAAGGACGAATAATCGGCATCGGCACGCATCTGAAGCGGGGTACGGGCCATGCGGAAGTACACGCTCTCCAAATGGCCGGCGAAGAAGCCGAAGGCGCTACGGTTTACGTAACGCTGGAGCCATGCAGCCACTTCGGCAAGACGCCGCCATGCTGTGAACGCATTATCGATGCGAAGGCAGCAAGAGTCGTTGTTGCAAGCGGAGATCCGAATCCGCAGGTTGCAGGCAGAGGCATCTCTCGGCTCCGCGAAGCGGGAATTGAAGTAACGGTAGGTTTGCTTGAAGCTGAATCACAGCTTATGAATGAGAAGTTTAATAAATACATCACGTCGAAACTGCCGTTCGTCACTCTTAAGACGGCGAGCACGCTGGATGGCAAGATCGCTTCGAAGACAGGCGATAGCCGCTGGGTAACGGGAGCTGTTGCACGCGAGCAGGTACATACGCTCCGCCATCAGCATGAGGCGATTATGGTCGGTATCGGAACGGTATTGGCTGACGATCCTTCATTGACGACACGCGCTTCTGTACCTGCGATTCACCCGACTCGTATTATCGTCGATTCTTCCCTGCGTCTTCCGCTTGAAGCGAAGGTCGTTACGGATCGATCGGTACGAACGATCGTCCTGACTACGGAGCAAGCGGATGCTGCCAAGCGACAAGCGCTAGCGGTTGCAGGCGTCGAGGTCGTTGCATGCGGCGAAGGCAGTAAAGTCGATCTTCGCGAAGCGATGAAGAAGCTCGGCGAGCTGGAGATTGGATCGATCCTGCTGGAGGGCGGCGGTGCACTGAACGGCGCGATGTTGGAAGCGGGTCTCATCGATAAAATTATTTTGTATTATGCGGCTAAGATTATTGGCGGAGCTGCTTCGCCTGGAACGTTCACGTTCGAAGGCTTTGAGAAAATGGCGGATGCGATTGAACTGGAGCGCGTATCCGTAGAGATGGCGGGAGAGGACATTTGTGTATCCGGCTATCCCGTATATCCAAGTTCATTGGGTTAAGGAACGCTCAGCTCAGGTGGAATAGAGGGGAGGGCTACGATGTTCACTGGACTAATAGAAGAGGTAGGCAAGCTGAAAGGTGTTAAGAAGCAAGGCGAAGCGATGCGGTTATCCATTGGTGCAACACGCGTTCTAGAGGGTGTGCAAATTGGAGACAGCATTTCGGTTAACGGTGTATGCTTGACCGTTACCGATTACGACGGCGGCTCTTTCGCTGCCGATGTTATGCCTGAGACGTTCAGACGCTCTACGCTGCATGCGCTGCGTTCCGGAGAGTCGGTCAACCTAGAGCGTGCGATGCAAGCCGGAGCGCGCTTCGGCGGTCATATCGTGCAAGGTCATATCGATGGCACTGGCAAAATCATAGGGCGTGAAACCGATGCGAATGCGGTCGTATTTCGTATTAAGCTGGATGATCCGTCATCGCTGCGATACGTGATTCCGAAAGGCTCGATTACGATTGACGGCATTAGCTTAACAGTCGTAGACACATCGGCCCAGACATTCGCGGTATCGATCATTCCGCATACGCTCGGTGAAACGGCACTGCTGAACAAGAAGCCGGGAGAATCGGTTAACATCGAATGTGATGTCATTGGCAAATACGTCGATCACCTGCTGCACTTCAAGCAGCCGGAGAGCGAGGCGCCGAAGTCAAAGCTGTCGACGGCGTTTCTAATGGAGAACGGTTTTCTGTGACAGATGAATTATACAAAATAAGATTGTTCTTATAGATTGATACCACCGGGGAGGGAAGCAGGATGACAAACAGTAATGCAAATTCGAATCCGTTCGATACAATAGAAGCAGCACTGGAGGATTTGAAGCTGGGCAAAGCAATCATCGTTGTTGATGACGAGGATCGTGAGAATGAAGGCGACTTAATCGCCTTGGCCGATATGGCGACGCCGGAGGTCATTAACTTCATGATTACGGAAGCGCGCGGCTTGGTGTGCGTTCCGATTACACCGGAGCGGGCTGAGGAATTGGAGCTGCCGCCGATGGTAACACATAACACCGATTACCACGGAACGGCTTTCACTGTGTCTGTCGACCACGCTTCGACGACGACGGGCATCTCGGCCTATGAACGCTCACTCTCTGTCAGAGCGCTTATCGATCCGACGGCGAAGGCGGAGGACTTCCGCCGTCCCGGACATATTTTCCCGCTCATCGCGAAGCCGGGCGGCGTTCTCCGCAGAGCCGGCCATACCGAGGCAGCCATTGATTTGGCGGTATTGTGCGGCTCGAAGCCTGCCGGAGTCATCTGCGAAGTCATCAACGAAGACGGTACGATGGCTCGGCTGCCGGACTTGACGGTCTTCAAAGAGAAACATGGGCTTAAGCTGATTACGATTCAAGAGCTCATTCGATATCGGAATGAGAAGGAGAAGCTTGTTGAACGAATCGTTGACGTGAAAATGCCAACCGATTTCGGTATCTTCCGCGCTATCGCCTATACGAACATCATGGATAGCAAGGAGCATGTTGCTCTTGTGAAAGGCGATCTCGATACAACGCAGCCCGTTCTAGTCCGAGTACATTCGGAGTGCTTAACTGGCGATGTGTTCCACTCTCATCGTTGCGATTGCGGACCTCAGCTTGACGCGGCGCTGCGTCAGATCGACGAGGCAGGAAGCGGCGTGCTGCTTTATATGCGTCAAGAAGGCAGAGGCATCGGCCTCATTAATAAGCTGAAAGCTTATGCGCTACAAGAAGAAGGGCTCGATACGGTCGATGCGAATATAAAGCTTGGCTTTCCTGCCGATTTGCGAGATTATGGTATAGGCGCGCAAATACTGAAGGATCTTGGCATCTCCAAGCTGAAGCTGCTGACGAACAATCCGCGTAAGATCAAAGGACTTGAAGGCTACGGCATCGAGGTCGTCGAACGCGTTCCTATTCAGATGGAAGCTAATCAAACCAATAGTAAATATTTGCGAACGAAGAAAACGAAGCTAGGCCATATGCTCAAGTTCGAAGAGCAGGAGTCGTAATAGCAGTCAGCAGCAAAAAAATATAATAACTACTCAGGATGAGAGGAAGATGGTAAAATGGCACGTATATATGAAGGACATTTAGTATCGGAAGGTTTAAAATATGGGGTTGTTGTCGGACGGTTCAACGAATTTATTTCCAGCAAATTGCTTGGAGGCGCGCTTGATGCATTCAAACGCCACGGCGCAGCTGAGGATGATGTTGAAATCGCATGGGT
Organism: Paenibacillus sp. YIM B09110; assembly: GCF_037167145.1. NCBI lineage: Bacteria > Bacillati > Bacillota > Bacilli > Caryophanales > Paenibacillaceae > Paenibacillus > Paenibacillus sp. YIM B09110. Next base: position 209,059 of record NZ_JBANSP010000011.1, read on the forward strand.
GCCTGGCGCATTCGAAATTCCGCTGATCGCTCAAAAGATGGCTGAAAGCGGCAAGTATGATGCGGTAATTACGCTTGGCGCCGTTATTCGCGGATCAACGCCTCACTTTGACTTTGTGTGCAATGAAGCAGCCAAAGGCGTTGCGGCAATCGCGCTCAAAACAGGCGTGCCAACGATCTTCGGCGTTCTGACGGTCGATTCGATCGAGCAAGCGATTGAGCGTGCAGGCACGAAAGCCGGCAACAAAGGCTATGAAGCGGCTGCCAGCGCGATCGAAATGGCTAATTTGACGAAACAGCTGCAGGGATAATACCCCCAGGCGGCAACGCGGGAGGAAATACGAGTGTCGGTGCTTTACAAGCTGGATTCTTTTGAAGGGCCTCTTGACCTGTTGCTCCATCTGATCGACAAAGCAGAGATTGATATCCATGAAGTGTCGATCAGCGAGATTACGGATCAATATATGGAGTATCTGCATGCGATGAAGGAGCTGGAGCTTGAGGTTACGAGCGAGTTTCTGGTCATGGCTGCAACCCTTCTGGCGATAAAAAGCAAGCAACTGCTGCCTAAGCCTCCGGTGTTCGAGGAGGAATATGACGAGTGGCAGGATGACGGCCTTGATCCTCGTGATGAGCTCATTCAGAAGCTCGTTGAATATCGTAAGTTTAAGCAAATAGCCGAGCAGCTGCGGGAGAAGGAATTCGAACGCAGCCTCGTCTATTCGCGAGAGCCGGATGACTTGACCCCTTATATGAAGGAAGAGAAGGTCAATCCCGTTGAAGGCTTGCACGTGTCCGATCTTGTTGCCGCCTTCCAGAAAGCACTGCGCAGGGCAGCAAGAAGGAACGTCATCTCAACGATCCAGCGCGATGAAATATCGGTTAAGGATCGGATTCGGGATATTGTCGAGGTGCTGAAGCAATACGAAACGGTCCGATTCTCGAAGCTTATACGTGAGAATATGGACAAGCACGAAGTAGTTGTCACCTTTCTAGCGATACTGGAGCTAATGAAGATGAAGCATATTCGCTGCTTCCAGCATCAGCTGTTCGACGACATCGTCATACATTGGAGAGGAGAATCTTCGCAAGATGGATTATCCGAAATTGAAGTCGATTATTGAGGGCCTTCTGTTCATGGCCGGAGATGAAGGCTTAACGAAGAAGCAGCTCGCCGATATTTTGGAGATCGACTCGGATTTGTCCTCCGATCTGGTCTACGACTTGCAGCGGGATTTGGAACGTGAGATGCGAGGCGTTCAGATAGCTGAAGTAGCCAGCTCTTACCGACTGACTACGCATCCCGAGCATGCGCCTTACTTTGAGCGAATGGCTTATTCGCCATCACGTTCGCAATTATCGCAAGCTGCTTTGGAGACGTTATCGATCGTCGCTTACCGCCAGCCGATTACAAGAATCGATATCGAAGAGATTCGCGGTGTGAAGACCGATCGGGCGATCAGCTCCCTTGTGTCAAAGGATTTGATCGAAGAGGTAGGAAGAGCCGAAGCGATTGGAAGACCTATATTATACGGAACGACGAAATTATTTTTAGAATACTTCGGCTTGCCATCAATCAAGGAATTGCCTGAACCGGGACATGTCAGTGTCGACGATGCGCTTGAAGAAACGACGCAGTTGCTGTTCGAGCGCCTAGACGGCAGGCAGATGACGATTGATGAAATAAAAGAATGAGATTTGACCGCCGGGTCATACTATATTCAACCATAAGTAGGGAAATGGAGGAAGCATAATGCCCCTTTATCCTTTTGGTTGGATGACGGCGGCCGGTCTCTTTTTTTTGTTCATTTTTTCGATTGTAATCGCATCACCCGTTAAAGTTAGCGGACATTTTGCGAAATCGGGAAATAATGACGACGCCGAAATTGCAATCAAAGCGTTGTTCGGCTTATATCGTTACCGCTTGAAAGTGCCGGTTATTAAGTATTTGGGCGCTTCTATCCAATTAAAGGAGCAGGTGTCGTCTACGAACACGGGGATTAACACTTGGAAGCAATTCAATGAAGAGATCAATGCCGACGATGTTGCCCGTACGATGGATCGTTTCAAGAACATCCTGGAGATGACACGGAACTTGACCGGCTGGGCAAGGCAGACGTTGACGAAGGTAAAGATGACAGAATGGACCTGGAACACTTCCGTTGGAACAGGTGATGCGATGTGGACAGCAATGACGACGGGTTTCGTATGGTCGGTTAAGACCAGTCTAATCGGTGTTCTCTCTCAGATGGTCAAGCTTCAGGCCGATCCAAAGATGACCGTGACGCCGATTTATCAGCGACCTTACTTTTCGACGGATTGGTCATGCAGCGCCAAGATGAGCTTTGGCAACGCAGTACTGGCAGGCATGAAGTTGTTCTTCCGAATGCGGAAGAGAAGGCGACAGGAAGGCGGCGGAGGGAGTCATTGGACGTGGCAAAAACAGCTGTTCAAGGTGTAGTTTAGAACAACTTTGCTGGAGGCTCAGCTCATACATAGTCCAGGCATGTACTGCGCACAATACAAGAAGCGTAGGCAAGTTCTTATTCATATCGCAATGAAAGTATGCTTTCGGAGCAAGTTTTGCTGTGATGACTCTGCAATGAAGCGTCTTTTCACAAAACTTTTGAGGAGGAGTTACAATGGCTGAGCATCCAATTCAAGGATTAATGCAAACCGCAATGGAAAACATCAAGGAAATGGTCGACGTCAACACGATCGTCGGCGATCCTGTACAAACCCCGGACGGCAGCATTATTATGCCGATCTCCAAGGTTGGCTTCGGTTTCGTTGCGGGCGGCAGCGATATCCGGCTCGATGGATCCGACCATACGAGCGGATCGCAAAACGACGCGCATAATGCGTCCGTGTCGCTTCCGTTCGGCGGCGGCAGCGGCGGAGGTGTGTCGATTACGCCTATTGCCTTCCTTGTTGTAGGTACCCATGGCGTGAAGATCGTGCCGCTGGATAATCAAACGCATCTAATGGAGCGTGTCATTGACGCTGCGCCTCATGTGTTCGATAAAGTGCAGTCGATGATTAAGCAGCCTATGCAGCAATCCAATTATGTCGATCCAGCATCTACCGTTATTACGGGCAGTCTGGACGCAAATGATCACCTCTTGTAAGTTAATCGCTTGAGAGTGGCAATCCAAATTGTAAAGCTGCCCGCAAGGGCAGTTTTTCATTTTTTCATTTTAGTTGCGACAAGCTCGTCTACACGAATATGTACAGGCATATAATGAACGACAGACTATTGCAGCGAGAGGAGCATCATTGGAATGAATGGGTTTAAGCGGTATAGAATCGCCATAGCTTCCATGCTCTTATTAGGAGTAATGACGCTGGCGATTCAACAGACAGCAGATGCGACACCAAAGCCGATCGGAACGAATGCAAGAGCGGCCGCGTTAATCGATGTCAGCTCTGGCAGAGTCCTATATAGCACCAATGGCGATCAATCGATGAGAATTGCAAGCTTGACGAAGATCATGACTGCAATCGTGGCCATCGACCACGGTAAGCTCGACGATAAGGTGAAGACACCAAAGAGGGCCGTTGGCAAGGAAGGATCATCCATCTACCTCCAATTAGGCGAAGAAATGACGCTTGAAAACATGCTGTATGGCCTTATGCTTCGCTCCGGCAATGATGCGGCAACCGCGATCGCCGAGCATGTGGGAGGTTCAGAAGAGGGCTTCGTCCACCTGATGAACGAGAAGGCGCGGTTTCTTAATTTGAAACATTCGCAATTCAAAAATCCGCACGGTCTTGATGAAGAGGGGCATTATTCATCAGCTAATGATCTTGCCGTATTGACTGCTTATGCGCTCAAAAATAAAACATTTGCCCGTATTGTAGGCACTAGAGAGAAGAAAGTACCTAATCCGCACGAGAAATGGGACTACACCTGGCCGAACAAAAATAAAATGCTAGCCATGTACGAAGGTGCCGACGGTGTCAAAACAGGTTATACCAAAAAGTCGCTTCGCTGCCTCGTTAGCTCAGCTACTAGGAATGGCCAGCAGCTTGCCGCAGTAACCATTAATGACAGCGATGATTGGAATGACCACAAACAGATGCTTGACTGGGGCTTCGCAAACTATCCGCTTCAGAAGCTTGCCGGCAAGGGGCAGACGATAGCCGGTTACCCCTATGCGCTTGGCCAAGGATTCAGTTATCCGCTTGAGCTGGACGAGCAGGATTCCATTCATACAAGCCTGGTTCTAATTGCGCCAAACTCAACGAGTTATACGCTTGGCGAACGCGGGGCGCTTCAATGGTTTCTAAAAGGAGAGAAGATCGGTTCAACCCCTGTTTATGATGCGGGAAGCAATCGATTGAGGGATAGCGCTAATAAGTAATTGTTTTTTAGAAAGCATAAAACCGAGGGGAGACGGTTTATATGGTGAATTGGATATGGTTATTCTTTATCGCGGCTAGCGTAGCGGTAGCCGCGATAAACGGCAACATGGACGCGGTAACGCAGGCAGCTTTCGAAGGGGCAAAGTCAGGCGTGACCGTAAGCTTCGGCCTCATAAGCATTATGGTATTCTGGCTTGGGATGATGCGAATAGCAGAGGATGCAGGCTTGCTTAAGACAATGGCTCGAATGCTTGGACCTCTCGTACGCAAGCTGTTCCCGGACATTCCTCATAACCATCCGGCAATTGGATACATTATGAGCAATCTAAGCGCGAATTTATTCGGTCTTGGCAATGCGGCAACGCCAATGGGAATTAAGGCTATGCAGGAGCTTCAGAAGCTGAATCCCGATCCTTCAACGGCAACGCCTGCGATGTGTACGTTGCTTGCGCTTAATACGTCCAGCATTACAATCGTCCCGACGACACTTATTGCGATTCGAATGAATTATGGTTCGGCTAATCCTGCTGAAATTATCGGCACGACGTTAGCTGCAACATTCGTTGCCACGTCAGCGGCAATTGTTGCCGACCGATGGTATAGAAGAAAGTCCCCTCCTATGACCCCACCACAGTTAAACTTGAATAAGCAGCCTCAAAATCAAAATCAATCATTGTCAAAACCTTCTGCTGGCGGGGGTGAGACGCTTGTATGAATTATTCACCAATCTATCCGCATGGATGATTCCTGCCATCATCGTATTCATCCCTCTCTATGCGGCGTTAAGACGCAAGATACCTGTCTATGAAACGTTCGTCGAAGGCGCAAAAGACGGCTTCGGCACAGCTATTAATATTATCCCGCATCTTGTCGGAATGATGGTTGCGATCAGCATGTTCCGCGCATCAGGCGCGATGGAGCTGATGTTGTCTGCCGTAAGGCCACTATTCGACTGGTTCGGTATCCCAAGCGAGGTGCTTCCGCTAGGCATCTTGCGTCCCCTTACGGGGGCGGGATCGCTTGCGTTCACCGCTGACCTTATCCAGACCTATGGACCTGATTCGATGATTGGAAGAATCGCATCTACAATTCAAGGGAGCACGGATACAACGCTGTATGTGCTGACCGTCTACTTCGGAGCTATCGGCATCCGGCGAACGAAATATGCGTTAAAAGTAGGACTTTTCTCCGATTTGGTCGGTTTTTTGGCGGCGATATTCATTTGCTTGTACATATTCGGATAACACAGCTTGTACTTTGTTCTCCTAATCGGTATGATGGAGGATGAGGTGAAAGCATTGGAACGTTTACAGAAAATATTAGCGCAAGCGGGTGTCGCATCCCGTCGCAAATGCGAGGAAATGATAATGGCCGGCATGGTCGAGGTGAACGGCGAGAAAGTAACGACGCTTGGCGTCAAAGCCGATCCAGCCGTTGATGCCATTACGGTGAACGGCAAGCCGATCAAAGGCGAGAAGAAAATTTACGTCATGCTTAATAAGTCGAAGGGCGTCATATCGAGCGCCAAGGATCCGCAAGGCCGCAAGGTCGTCGGTGACTTCCTGCCCGGTATTAAAGAGAGGGTATACCCTGTCGGACGTTTGGACTACGATACAGAAGGATTGCTTCTGCTTACGAACGACGGTGAGTTCGCCAATATGCTGACGCATCCGAGCCATCACGTCCCGAAGACGTACCATGCGACGGTCAAAGGCGTACCGCATGGCAGCGCGCTTGAGAAGCTTCAGAAGGGCATCATGTTAGAGGACGGTATGACGGCGCCCGCTGAGGTTGAATATCATGACGTCGATACGGAAAACAATGAAGCCAAAATATCGATTACGATATACGAGGGCCGCAACCGTCAGGTTCGCAGAATGTTCGAGGCAGTCGGCCATAAAGTCGTCCGTCTGAAACGTATTAAATTCGGCGATCTTTATCTGCAGGATCTTGGCCGCGGCAAATACAGACATCTAACTCCCAAAGAGATTGACAGCCTGCTCGCTGAGGCTCGCAAGACACATAAAGTTCATAAAAAGTAAACGACGGCGGCAGTTATTGCCGTCGACTTTTCGTTATAATGGTACTAAAGTAGTCATTCATTCAGCAGAGATAGAAGCAGGTGGTGAGGCAAGCTAATGGGAAAATCTCGCAAAACGGTCCAAATCATCATATTGGCTGCCGTACTTATTATAGGCGGTTATGCGATAGGATCGACGTTGTTCGCGTCAGATTCGGAAGGTCCTCTAAAGGCAGGTATCGAGCCGCCTTCATTCACATTGGCCAATCTGGACGGCGGTACGACAGCCTTGTCGGATTATAAGGGAAAAGCGGTTGTCGTTAACTTTTGGGGCACTTTCTGTCCGCCGTGCGTGAAAGAAATGCCAGAGTTCGAGCGGCAATACGCCAAGTGGAAAGACCATGGCCTCGTTATTCTGGCCATCAATTTAAGCGAAGACACTTTGACCGTGAACAACTTTGTTCGCCAATTCGATTTGAACTATCCGATTCTGCGCGACGTTAGCCGCAAGACGGAACGCAGCTACGGGCTGCGGTCCTACCCGACGACCTTCTTCATTGGACCGGACGGCAAAATAATGGAGATAAAAGTAGGCGGCATGACGGAGCAAGAGATTGACGATCGGATTGAACGTTTGCTTCAGCTCTAGGAGGATAAGCTGTGTTAGTCGTAGAGAACACAAAATGCGAATGCGGCCATCAAAACTCGGTAGGCACGGTATTATGCGAAAGCTGCGGCAAGCCGCTTTTGCCATCCGAAGCCGAAGATACCGAAACGCCGCTTGAGATGCGATATGACGGCGTCGCGCGCCGTTCGCAGAAGAGCAATCCGAATGTCATTGACCGGGTGTGGAACTTCTTCTCTTCTGTCAAAATCGCGATTTACTTAATTATCATTACATTCGTAACAGCAATGCTGGGAACGATCTACCCGCAGGAGAATACTTTCATTAATAACTTCGAGCCTGCCGATTATTATGAGGAGACGTATGGCCTAACAGGCAAAATTTATTATTTGCTCGGATTGTCCCATACATACGAATCGTGGTGGTTTATCGGCCTGCTTGTCATGATTGGAACGTCGCTCGTTATTTGCAGTCTTGACCGCGTGCTGCCGCTTTATCGGGCGCTTAACAAACAACAGATTCGCAAGCATCTGCTATTTATTAACCGTCAAAAGACGGTGTACAAGCAGACCATTGAAGGCGATTCAGAGCAATGGGCGGAGCAATTCGGCGCGCAGTTGAAACGCAAGGGGTATCGCATCCATCGCGACGGCAGCTCATTGCTTGCTGAGAAAAACCGTTTCAGCCGCTGGGGTCCTTATATTAATCACATCGGCTTGATCCTGTTCTTGCTTGCAATACTAGCTCGCAGCCTTCCCGGCTTCCAAATGGATTCGTATATAACGATACCAGATGGTGATACGGTTCAAATTAGCGGAACGAACTATTACGTTAAGAACGAGAAGTTCGTCATTGAGTTTTATAATGATGACGAGCTGCCTGAGACCCTGAAAGGGACGGCGCGCGCAAAGCTGTTCAAGACGCAAGCGGTATTGTACACATGTACAAGCAATTGCGACGATCCGCTGAAGCAGCCGGAGCTTACGGAAGTTAAGCGCCATGATATTATCGTCAATGATCCGCTTAAGTACAAAGGTCTTAAGCTGTATCAGTTCGACTTCGATATGACGCCGCGGCTTAATGCCGTTCATCCGGTGCTGATTAACAAGCAGACAGGCGAATCGTACGGACCGTTCGACTTGCCGATGAAAGACTCGGCACTGAAACATGAGCTTGGTCCTTATACGCTTGAACTATATGCGAATTTCATGGAATTCGCGCTCGACAGCAATGGCAAACCGACAACGCTTTCGCGTGATCCAATTGCGCCTGCATTCATCTTTACGGTCAAAGGTCCTGGTCTTGCAGCCGAGGGAGAGCCTTATATGTACTTCCCGATGCAGAAGGACAAAGTAAAGTTTGCCCAGGATGTCATTAATGGCGCATTGGCTGAGAAGATTGAAATCAAGGTTGATGGAATGGAGAACGTCGAGTTCTCGGAAGCATCCACCTATTTGAACGTAAGGATGGACAGAGCGCTTCCTTACGTATGGATCGGCGCAGTATTCTCGATGCTCGGCCTGCTTATGGGCTCTTATTGGCAGCACCGAAGAATATGGCTGCGCGTTGATGACGGCGAGCTGTCGCTCGGCGCTCATACGAATAAGAACTGGTACGGCATGCGCTCGGATGTAGCCGGCGCGCTCAAAAAAATCGGGATTACCGTCGATCCGAAGGCGCTCGATAACGGAGGGAACAACGCGTGAGTTTAGTCGAATTTAGCAGCGACGTTTTTTTAGTCGCATTCTTTCTTTACTGCTTTGCCTTTATGTTCTATGTCATTGCGGTTGCCGGCAAGAAATGGAGCAATCGCAAGCCAGCCGATCATGAACGACGCTGGGGCAAGATCGCATTTATTACATCCAGTCTTGGACTTGCGGCTCACTTAGCGTTCTTCTTCACGCGCTGGGCAGGCAGCGGACAAATTCCTACGAGCAACATGTATGAGTTTATGACCTTCCTCGGTATGGCTATTATGATTGCGTACACGATCATTCATGCGATTTATCGCAAACCGTTGCTCGGCATGTTCGCCTTGCCGTTAACGGTTATCATCGTTGCATATGCGGCCGTATTCCCAAGCGATGTACAACCTTTAATTCCGGCACTTACGTCGAACTGGCTTAAGATTCACGTGACGACGGCTGCGCTTGGCGAGGCATTCTTCGCAGTCGGTTTTGCTGCAGGCCTTATGTATCTGTTGCGCGTCGTCGATTTCAAACAGACGACGAAGGAAGCTCGCAGAGATCAATTTTGGGTTGAATTCACCCTATACTCGCTTATCTTAATCGTTGGATTTATTATTGCCGTATTCGGCTTCCGCGGCGCCGGTTATGAAGCGCATTTCACTCAAGAAATATCGGAAATCGACAGCAAGGGCATTGAGCAAACGACAACGGAGAAGGTTGCTTATGCGCTTCCGCCGATCGTGAAGCCCTACAACAGCCAGGTCGTCGAGATGGATAGCTTCCTTGGCTTAGAGAAACCGCTGTTCGAAGCTCCTTATTGGATGAACGGCGTTAACGCGGGCCGTAAGCTTAACACCGTTGTATGGTCGGTTATTGCGGGCAGTATTTTATACGGATTGCTCCGACTTGCTTTCCGCAAGCGTCTAGGTGCAGTGATTCACCCGGCGATGGAAGGCATCGATCCTGAAGATCTGGATGAAATCAGCTATCGTGCGATTGCGATCGGTTTCCCGGTCTTTACGCTGGGCGCACTCATCTTCGCCATGATATGGGCGGAGAAAGCTTGGGGCCGCTTCTGGGGCTGGGATCCGAAGGAAGTATGGGCACTTATTACTTGGCTTTACTACAGCGCCTACTTGCATTTCCGTCTATCGCGAGGCTGGCAAGGATTGCGTTCAGCTTGGCTAGCGGTTATCGGATTTGTTATTGTATTGTTTACCTTGATCGGCGTCAACTTGATTATCGCCGGTCTGCATTCTTACTCAGGGACTTAACACAAGAATGGAGAGGAGTAATGCCGTATGACCGATTACTCAAACCGTATTTTAGTCGTTGACGATGAGGAACGAATTCGCCGCCTGCTCAAAATGTATTTGGAGAAGGAAGGCTATACGATTGATGAAGCTGAGGACGGTGAAACAGCGCTTCGGCTTGCATCTAATACGGATTACGCATTAATATTGCTCGATGTAATGCTGCCGGGAATTGATGGCGTCGAGGTATGCTCGCGACTTCGTCAAATTAAGGCGACGCCGGTCATTATGCTGACCGCAAAAGGCGAGGAGATGAACCGCGTACAGGGCTTCGAGGTTGGCGCTGACGACTATGTTGTTAAGCCATTCAGCCCGCGTGAAGTGATCTACCGTGTGAAAGCCATACTGCGTCGTTCGTCTGCTACTGCGTTTTTGACCAAGGAGATTAACTCCAGCAACAATATCGTATTTCCAAACTTGATCATTGAGCATGACGCGCACCGAGTAACTGCCGGAGGTCAAGAAGTAAGCCTAACGCCTAAGGAATATGAGTTGCTGCATTACTTGGCCGTCTCGCCGGATAAAGTATTCTCGCGCGAGGAGCTGCTTAAGGATGTTTGGAACTACGAGTTTTTCGGTGACTTGCGGACTGTAGATACTCATGTGAAGCGGCTTCGCGAGAAACTGAACAAAGTGTCCCCCGACGCGGCCGCAATGATAACGACCGTATGGGGCGTTGGCTATAAGCTTGAGGTACCGAAGTAAATGAAGTTGATTCAACGATTGACACGTATGCTATGGAACAGCGTGGTCGGCAAGCTTTGGGCTACCATCATGCTGCTCGTAGCGGTTGTACTCATCATATTAGGCGTATTTTTGCTGCAATATATTGATATTTGGTTTAATGAGGATGCCCATGATATTAAGATCTTGTTCATCGTCGTCGCCATCATCGGTTTCCTGCTGTCCACGTTCTTCGCTTTCTTTCTGTCGGCGAAGATCCAACAGCCTTTATTGCAGCTTAAGAACGCGGCGGATTCCGTGTCGCAAGGCAATTACAGCACAAGGGTGGATATTCGGTCGACGGATGAGATCGGCGAGCTCGCGAATACGTTCAATCATATGACCGAGCAGCTCGACAAGCTGATTCACGACTTGAATCATGAGAAAAACCATTTGACCAGCATCCTGCGAAGCATGGGTGATTCGGTTATTACGTTCGATGCGGCAGGTCAAGTGATATTGACAAATCCGAGCGGTCATCTCCTCATTAACCAATGGTCGGGGCTGAAGCACGAATGGCATGATGACGAGTTGTCGAATAACGATGCACACTACGAGAGCGTACCGATGCCGCTGCGAGAATTGTACCAATCCGTAATGGAGAAGGGGCATGACTTAAGCGAGAAGGTGCATGTTCATACTAATGTATGGTCGGTCGTTATGGCGCCGCTTCAATCCAACGGCGTTGTACGCGGTGCAGTAGCCGTCATTCGGAACGTGACCGAGGAGCACAAGCTTGAGAAGCTGCGCAGAGACTTCGTAGCGAATATTTCGCATGAGATTCGCACACCGTTATCGATGCTGCAAGGCTATAGCGAAGCATTGCTTGACGATATTGTCGCTTCACCTGAGGAAGGCAAGGAGCTTGTGCAGGTTATCCATGACGAGTCGCTTCGTATGGGCAGGCTCGTCAATGACTTCCTTGACATCGCTCGGATGGAAGCAGGTCATGTGGAGATGAACTTCCACGAGATCGATCTGTGTCATGTTCTGAAGCGCGTTCACCGTAAGTTCCAAGTGTATGCGAAGGAGAGAGAAGTTCGGCTTCAGCTCGATATTCCGAATGAACCGCTCACGATGCTGGAGGCCGATGAGGATCGTTTGGAGCAGGTACTAACGAATCTGCTCGATAACGCGCTCAGGCATACGCCGGCTGGGAAGTCTATTACTATAGCAGGGCATCAGGCGGATGTGAATGGAGAAGCTTTCATTCAAATTATGGTTCGTGACGAAGGGCAAGGAATTCCGGTGGAGGATGTTCCGTACGTATTCGAGCGCTTCTATAAGGCGGATAAAGCCCGTAAACGCGGTGCTTCCAGCGGCACCGGTCTTGGTCTTGCGATCGTGAAAAACTTGATCGACCTTCATAAAGGACGTATTGTGGTCGAAAGCGCGGTTGGCGTTGGGACATCGTTCACTCTGTTGCTTCCTGTCGATTATCATCAGTAGTTGTCAAAGCGTTCCCCTGCGGAGCGCTTTTTTTGTTGAGAACCATCGTTTAATCTTGTTGTTCGTGAAACAATGGCATAAAAAAGAACCTCATCATCCAAAAAGGGAGATGAGGTTTCTTGTTCAAAGCAGCACTTCTATTAGTAAAGCTTGATTTCCTTAGCTGTGTTCAGCTCAGGAAGACTTGTCAACTGTTGAAGCACTTCTTTCGGAGCGGCTTTGTCGACGCGAAGGACCATGATAGCCGATCCGCCTTCAAGCTGGCGTCCCACTTGCATCGTCGCAATGTTCACATCGTTGTTGCCAAGCAATGTGCCTACGCGGCCGATGATACCCGGTCTGTCGTTGTGCGAGATCAGAATCAGGTTGCCTTCAGGAGTAACGTCAACTGGGAACTTATCGATCTGTACGATGCGAGGGCCGTAGCCAGTTAGCAAAGTACCCGATACGACATGCTCTTCCTTCTTCGTGCGGAGCGACACGGACACGAGGTTCGTGAAGTCTTTGGAAGCTGTCGATTTACGGATCACGATGTTAACGTCTCTTGTTTTTGCAAGATGCATCGAGTTGACCACATTTACGTTCTCAAGACCGAGGTGATGCGCAAGAACGCCGCGAACGATGTAGCGCGTCAATGGTTGCGTATCAACTTCAGCTAGCTCGCCAGCATAGTTAACGATAATTTCTTGAACAGCGCCTTCCGTCGATTGAGCGATAAAGCTTCCGAGCTTCTCGCCAAGCGTGTAGTACGGCTGCAAAATGTTTTGCAGATTAGCTGGGATAGGAGGCATGTTAACCGCGTTCATGAACGGCTCGTCACGCAATATGTGAAGCACTTGCTCCGAAACGTCGATAGCAACGTTTTCTTGAGCTTCAACAGTAGAAGCGCCAAGATGCGGCGTTACGATGATCTTCGGATGCGTAAGGAATGGATGATCTTCAGCAGGAGGCTCAACCTCGAATACGTCGAAAGCGGCACCCGCTACAACGCCTTTATTGACTGCATCAACGAGAGCAATCTCATCAATAATGCCGCCGCGTGCGCAGTTCACGATGCGCATGCCTGGTTTCATGACTTCGAATTGCGCTTTGCCGATCATGTGGCGAGTCTCAGGCGTAAGCGGAGTATGAACCGTCATAAAGTCTGCGTTGCGAACAATCTCGTCAACCGAAGCGAGCTTGACGCCGATTTTCTCTGCACGCTCCTCCGTCATGAACGGGTCATAGCCGAGAATGTCCATGCCGAAAGCTTTAGCGCGTTTAGCTACTTCGCTGCCGATACGACCCATGCCGAGAACGCCAAGCGTTTTGTTGCGAAGCTCTACGCCAAGGAACGATTTGCGATCCCATTCGCCGCCAACTGTCTTCAGATAGGCTTGCGGGATATGGCGTGCAACAGCCATCATCATAGCGAAAGTGTGCTCGCATGTCGTAATCGTATTGCCGTCTGGAGCGTTAATGACAATAATACCGTTTTGCGTAGCCGCTTCGAGGTCGATGTTGTCGACGCCGACACCAGCACGGCCAACGACTTTAAGCTGTTTGCCTGCTTCCATGATTTTAGCGGTTACTCTTGTTTGGCTGCGAACGAGAAGAGCGTCGTATTCGCCGATAATGGCAACAAGCTCGGCCTCGCTAAGGCCAGGTTTTTTGTCTACTGTGACATCATTTGCATCAACTAGCTGCTGGATGCCCAAATCGCTGATCGGATCGGAAACTAACACTTTAAACATGAGAAGTATGCCTCCTAAATTGGTGCAAGGCGATATGCCTTGCTTTCTAATATGAACAGAAAAACCCCCGTCCCGGCTTCGACTTGCAGCATCGGGACGAGAGTTGGATCATCAAGTCGTGACCGAAGTGGAGCTTATTCCAAGTCATAACGGCTGTTGCCGCACTGGAACGAAAGTGAATTCTAAAAGTAGACTCGGACTTTTCTATTTTATAGCAAGCGAGTGGACAATTGCAATGCTCAAACTTGCTGATTTGTGAAAATTTCGATATGATTCAACCATTGTGAGCAACAAATGACGACACAGGAGGTATAGGATAATGACAAAATGGCAGGATGTAGCTCCTGAGCAATTAATAGCAATTTTGGAAAGCGGTGAAGCAGATGCTTCGCAAATCATTGACGTACGCGAGACGTACGAATGGGACTATTACCACTTAGAGCATACAACCTTAATTCCAATGAACACCATTCCGGACAGACTGGATGAACTGCCAACTAATAAGGAGCTGTATATCGTATGCGGGCATGGCTTTCGCAGCGAGGCCGTATGCCGTTATTTAGAAGAACAAGGCTATAGCGACCTCCGCAATGTTACAGGCGGTATGGCGGCTATAGCCTCGTTAAGAAACTTTCAGTATGATTAATATTAGTTAGTCGGCGTTAGCAGAGAAGAAAGGCAACTGAGGAAGCAACGTTTTCTTGTATAGCTTCGCGTGACTGTCAGCAAAGTCTCCGCTACGGACAGCGTCTGTGTCAAGCAGCAACTCAACGATTTGGGACACGGTTCCGAGCTTCATCTTCGCTGCTTGACCGGAAATAATAAATTCATCGACCCGGCTTGTCAGATCATGAGGATAAAAAGTCGTGATCTGCTTGCGGCTAAGCAAGGAATCGGCCATAAGCTTATTCTTGACCGTAATCGGCAGCGTATCCCACTTCGCGAGATCGAGCTTGGCTGAGAGCTTGTATTCGCTAGGAATTTCGACGTTAACGCTTGCTGACCACTTTAGCATAGCATCATAATACGCTTGCTGAGCGGTTAATGATTGAGCGGTAGCGGTTATGTAGTTTTTCTCTTTGGCGATTAGTTGGAGCAATTCGTCGCCCTTTGCAGATTTGGAGCTTGAAGCGGCTTGGCTTGCCGCGTCTGCGAATGACTTCAAGCTGCGTATGTACGCCACTTGCGCCTCGCCGAGCAAAGGGGAGTTCTGCATATTGAAAGAGCTTGCTTCGCTCGCTTTGTTTTTTGCTAAATTAGAAAGTTCTTTGAAGGCTGACGAGGCATCAATGGATTCTCCTTGTGAAAGCTTGTTAACGGCGCTGAACCATTCGTTTTGAAATTCACGATAAGGCAAAAATACGGTATGATAGAAAGAAACCAAATCCTGCTGCTGATAGGGACTGACTGATTTTTTAGCCTCTGCGCTGGCCTTCTCCGCTTCGTATCTCGATTCGGTCCGATCTGCGCCAACTTCAATTCCGTAGAAAAATGCGCCAACCGAGCATGCGAGCATGAAGACGAATCCGATGCTGTATAGCATTGCGTTAGCTGATAGTTTCTTTTCCATGACAAACTCCTTCTATGTATATGTAATGTGGTGGGTCTCTAAGTTCTAATCAGTATAGGTTAAAAGACCGAAAAAGAAAATATGAACGAAACAGATTGGCGGGCGGGAAACGATGAAAAAGTTCGATATTCGCAAAATTCGTGTACGTAAAGTTTCCGTTGACGATCTGGACGACAGAATGCTGCTCATTAACTTGTATGCGACGCAAGGGCTTACTTTTATTATCGGCTTGATATGGGTATTATTTCAGCGTCAAAACATAATTGCATTATTCAAATTTCCGAGAGAGCTTACTTTCCTATGGTGGGGCGTTGGACTAGCGGCGGCGGTCATCGTTGTTGACCTTCTTATTTCCAGATTCGTGCCAGAGGAAGCGGCGGATGACGGCGGTGTTAACGATCGTATTTTTCGCAAACGGCCGGTGTGGCATATTGTTCTCATTTCGTTTATTGTAGCAGTATGCGAGGAATTATTGTTTCGCGGCGCCATTCAGCATGCGATCGGTCCGTATTGGACAAGCATCGTATTCGCGACCATCCATGTGCGTTATTTGAAACATTGGATACCGACAGGCTTAGTATTCTCCATTAGCTACGGCTTAGGTTGGATTTATATGGAGACCGGATCGATTTGGTCCGCTATCATTGCGCATTTTGTAATTGATTTGATTATGGGTTTAATTATTCGATTCAGGAGGGAGTCATGAGCAGGAGAAGCAGGTCTGGAAGCTCGAGCAGACAGGAAAACTATCACCTAGAAGGGACGTCTGAGCCGTCCGCAAGCAGTCTCGAATCCACCGACGTCTCGGCATTGCCGCCGAGACGCAAGAAACATCCATCAAGCGCACAGAAAGTAACGAAATGGTATTATAATCTTATTGTAGTCTTGTTTCTTGGTCTGGTGGCAGGTTTGTTCTATTATGGTATTAAGTATACGGAATAGGAGAAATAGTCGCTGGATCAATGAAGGTATAACCTTCCTTTTCCAGCTTCGTCAACAGCTCATCCAAAGCATCGGCAGTCCATTGCAATTCATGCATTAATATATTAGCGCCCGGATGAAGCTGCTCCATCACATTGCGGATAACTTCCGCGGGATTATCCCGTGCAGGTTTCTCCCAATCAAGCGAACCGTTAGACCACGTCATGTATAACATGCCGTGGTCTTTTGCTGTTTGCTTAACGATGTCGTTGCCAGCGCCGTAAGGCGGTCGGAAGAAGAGGGGGGCGGTTCCTGTTAATCGCTTTACCTCATCCTGTACATCGCCAATCTGCTGCTTCACGACATCATCGCTGGCTTCTTTCAAATTGTTATGATCCCAAGCGTGGTTGCCGATCGGTTGTCCACGGTCTTGGATGAGCTTCAGCAGCTCAGGGTTTTGCTTGACCCTATAGCCGTTAACGAAGAAGATCGCTTTGGCTTTATGTTTGTCCAGTGTAGTGAGCAGACTATCGATAATCGTCTCTTTATTTGGTCCGTCGTCGAATGTAAGAAGTACGGCTTTGTCGCTGGCAGCCTCATCGATCGGAACGAAGCGGTAAGCGTCAGTCATCCGGTAGAGCTGCTTTGAGCTTACGGCTTCGGTTGGCGCAGCAGTTGACTCGGTTTGAGGAACGGCACTTGCCTGTGCAGATGGAGTTTCGGACGCTTTCGTGGTAGCGGAAGCGGACTGCTGTATAGTTGTGGAGGCTAGATCCGTCTCTGTCGTCGTCGTACTGGAACTGCAAGCGGCTAACGTCACGAATAGTGACGCGGTCAGAAGAGCGTTTAAAACCGGTAGGCGTCGTGTAATCATCGTTAAAGATAACCTCCATCAATGTTATGTCGAGTTTTGCTGTAATTTGGCATTAGTATACCATAGTCACGAAGTCTGCTAATCAGTCTCATTTCCTTTTTTTATCGGGAATGACGCCTCTCTGCGGCGGTCACACTAACAACTGAATACGAAAGACGACGAAGAAAGAGGTGTTCTCACAGATGAAGTTAAGCGGATTTATAGTTGGCGGTTTGCTCGGTGCGGCAGCGACGGTGTATGTATCGCGGAAGCGTCCAGGAACATTCGCTTGGGCATCGAGCGCGATCTCGAATGCTTGCTCGAATATGATGGGCAAGTCGGTGTCCAAAATGATGAATAAAGGATTCATGCACGAGGCGTCGAAAGTCGCCCCAAAGCATACAGACGCTTCCGCAGGAAGGTCAGAAGCCGCTTGGGAACAAATTGAGGCGATCGTAAGCAGCGATCCGGCTATCAAGAAGGAAGCGGACAAAATAAAAGCGGAAACGTCAGCCCTTGCCCACTAGCTGCCACAGCATAGCTCGGGATCCAAGGAATCGCAGTCAACGATTGGCATTAGCCAGCCGTTATGCGATTCCTTTTTTTGCCCAATATTAGTGCATTCGATGGTTATACATGATAAAGTAGTTACATAGCATGATTTGATCAAATTGATCACATCTTACTAATAATTTCATACGCTGTTACAACAGATGCTGCAGAGGAGGATCCTGTCATGAAAATCGAACGGCTGAGTCAGGACAAGATACGGATTTTCCTGACGTTCGACGACTTGTCGGAACGGGGGATCCATAAGGACGATATGTGGCGCGAAATTCCTAAAGTGCATGAGCTGTTCAGTGAAATGATGGACCAGGCATATACGGAACTAGGTTTCGATGCCAGCGGACCATTGGCAGTTGAAGTGTTCGCCCTTCCCGCTCAAGGTATGGTGGTCATCGTTACACGCGGCAAGATGAATGCACACGCTCATGATGGCGGCCACACGTTGGAAGAAGATGATGCGGACGATGAAATATACGAGATGGAAGTTACGCTCGAACAAAGTGATATTGTCATGTACTCATTCCGCGACTTTGAGGATGTTATTGCCGTGTGCAAGCAGCTCCAATCTTCCGGCCTAACCGAAGATGGGAAGCTATACTCGTACAACGGGAAGTGGATTCTTGCACTAGAGCCTGCGCTGATCGATTCATCGAAGCATAACGCCGTAATTGCCTTGCTTGCAGAATACGGGGAAGCGACATCCGTAACTTATGCGATGCTTGAGGAATACGGGAAGGTCATTATGCCAGAGTCGGCCATTCGTCAAATATGTCTTCATTTTAACTTTTAAGCACCATCCCTCGTTGAGAGCATCTGCGACCTAACTGGTTTGCATGATGCTCTTCTTGCATTCTAGGGGCTATCCCAACGCATGACTCCGTCTCTTATGGAATACGCTGTGAGCATGGCGCTCATATTATAAAGAGACAAGGGCGGTGAATGGGATATGAATGACAAAAATGAGACCGATGTGCTGCAAGCGACTCAAATCGTAATCGAGCAGGCGCTGCAGCGGCTAGGCTATGAGCAAGATATGATCGAGCTGATGAAAGAACCAATGAGGGTGCTGACCGTTCGAATTCCGGTACGTATGGATGACGGCAAGACGAAAGTGTTCACAGGTTATCGTTCACAGCATAATGACGCAGTTGGGCCAACTAAGGGAGGCGTTCGCTTCCATCCAGCTGTGAATGAGAATGAAGTGAAAGCATTATCGATATGGATGACCCTGAAATGCGGGATTGCCGATCTCCCTTACGGTGGAGGCAAAGGCGGAGTTATCTGCGATCCGCGAAGCATGTCTATTCGCGAGTTGGAGCGTTTAAGCCGTGGATATGTACGAGCAGTCAGCCAAATCGTTGGTCCTACGAAAGACATTCCAGCACCTGATGTGATGACAAATTCACAGATTATGGCTTGGATGCTGGATGAATACAGCCGCATTCGAGAATTTGATTCGCCGGGCTTCATCACCGGCAAGCCGCTTGTCCTAGGAGGCTCGAAGGGGCGTGAGACCGCTACAGCGCGGGGTGTCGTTATCATGATCCATGAGGCTCTAAGACTGAAAGACATCAAGCTGGCGAATGCGCGAATTGTCATTCAAGGCTTCGGCAATGCCGGAAGTTATCTTGCCAAATTCATGCATGAAGCTGGTGCGAGAGTAATTGGTATTTCCGATGTGTCCGGAGCGTTGTATAATGAAGAAGGACTCGATATTCCTTATTTGCTGGATCGACGCGATTCTTTCGGCAATGTGACTAATCTGTTTCAGCAGACGATCTCCAATGATCAATTGCTTGAGCTTGACTGCGACGTGCTTGTCCCGGCAGCCATCGAGAATCAGATTACCGAGCATAATGCGCCGAACATTAAGGCTAAGGTCGTCGTTGAGGCGGCTAATGGTCCTACAACACTTGAGGCGACCCGGATTTTATCCGATCGCGGGATACTGCTTGTGCCTGACGTGCTTGCTAGCTCGGGCGGCGTTATCGTATCTTATTTCGAGTGGGTACAGAACAATCAAGGGTATTACTGGGATGAACAAGAGGTAGATGACAAGCTTCGCTTGATGATGATACGAGGCTTCGAACAAGTGTATGACATTCACCGCACCCGCAAAGTCGATATGCGGCTCGCTGCTTATATGGCCGGCATTCGCAAAGTAGCGGAAGCGGTTCGCTTCCGGGGGTGGGTGTAAGAAGGCAGGTGTTGGATGCTTATTTTTTCTATCTTGACAGCAGCGGTTGCACCAGGCATATCGCTGCTTACTTACTTATATTTAAGAGATAAATACGATGCAGAGCCGATCCATATGGTTGCGCGCATGTTCGTGCTGGGGCTGCTTATCGTTATACCGATTATGGTTATTCAGCGCGGTCTAGAGATATGGCTGGGCGATTACACGGGGGTGTTCATATTTCTCGAGTCAGCTGGGGTAGAAGAGTTCGTGAAGTGGTTCGTTCTTCTTCACGTCATCTACAACCATACTGAATTCGACGAGCCCTATGACGGTATTGTATACGCCGCATCGATTTCGCTTGGTTTCGCGACGATGGAGAATGTGCTGTATGCGATCTACTCGCCAGCCAGCTTTGCAACCTTGCTTGGACGCGCGCTGCTGCCTGTATCCGGTCATGCCTTATTCGGCATTATGATGGGGTATTACTTTGGAAAGGCGAAGTTTGCTCCTGAGATTAAGACGAGGAGACTTCTTGCCATCTCCATGCTGCTGCCATTCGCGTTGCATGCCATCTATGATTGGATTATTATTTCAATCGGTTCTAATTACCTTTGGTTCATGGTGCCGTTCATGGCGGTCCTGTGGGTGTGGAGCCTGCGGAAGATCAATTCCGCCAACTCAAGATCGCCGTTCCGATTCATGTCGCGCGAGGATGAGGTTAAATTATAGCTCATCCGTCCATAATGCTACTATAGGAACCATCTAGAAGCTTAGGGGGTAACGATGGAAGCGCGAGTAAAGGTGACCATTCGGTGCAATGTATGCGGGGAGAAGTTCGTGCTGCGGGGGCGAAGGGATAAAGGCGGTATCGACACCGGCTTTAAACAATGCATCTGCAACAATAGCAACGACCTCGATATTGAAGAGCATACCGCCTATTAAGGCGGTTTACCGATGGATTGTAAGTCAACTGAATAGCATTGATGCATAAAGCTCCTTTTGGCAAACCAAACTAACACCAGGTTTGCACAAGAAAGGAGTTTTTTGCATATGTACCGCCGACTTAGTTCGATCCTGTTCCCCATAATGACAATCTTGTTTCTCGGCTCAATCTATTGGGGCTATCAAGAGCATCAAGAGAAAAACTCAATCCTCATAAAAGCGGAAAATCAGTACCAGCGTGCCTTCCATAACTTGACTTACCATGTTGAGCAGCTGCATCAGCAGCTAGGCAATACGCTGGCGGTTAATTCAACCTCGCAAGCGTACCATCGCAAAGGGCTCGTCAATGTGTGGCGGCTGACAAGCGAAGCGCAGAATGAAATCAGTCAACTGCCGTTAACGCTGCTGCCTTTCAATGAAGCTGAGGACTTCCTGTCGCATATCGCTAACTTTGCTTATAAGACAGCTGTAAGAGATTTAAGCAAGCAGCCGTTGACACCGGATGAATTCGCAATGATGAAGACGCTCTATAAAAAATCGGAGGAAATTTCGAAAGATTTATTAGGCGTACAGAACAATGTACTAGCGAACAGTCTGCGCTGGATGGATGTCGAGGTCGCCATAGCGTCTGAGAAATCCAATAACGACAATGCGATCATCGATGGGTTCAAGTCGGTCGACAAGAAGGTTAGCGAGTACCCGGAAATCAACTGGGGACCATCCGTTAGCAGTATGTATCAGAAACGCTCCATTAAGATGCTGGGCGGCAAGTTTGTCAATGCCGAGGATGTGAAAAAGGAAGCTGCAAAGTTTACCGGCGAAGATGCTGGAGCGATCCGAGTAACCGAAAACGGAAAAGGCACGGAATTTGCTTCTTATACAGCAACGGTCGAATCGGGCAAGGACAGGAAGCTGCAGCTGGATTACACGCAGAAGGGCGGCCAGCTCATCTCGTTCATGAATCCGCGCGAAATAGGAGCAAAGCAGATTGGTTTGAACAAAGTAAAGAGCAACGCGGAGTCATTCTTGGAGAAGCATGGCTTCAAAGGAATGAATGCAATCAGCTACGATATGTTCGATCGGGCAGGTACATTGACCTTCGTACATAATCAAGGTGGCGTACTCATTTATCCGGAGAAGCTGACCGTGAAGGTAGCGCTTGATAATGGCGAGATTGTTGGTTTGCAAGCTACCGATTATGTATACGAGCAGCATGAACGGAAGCTGCCTAAGCCGGTGCTGACGAAGGCGCAGGCAAGCAAAGCGCTTAATCCGGAGATGAATGTCCGCAGCGAACAGCTCGCTCTCATCGACAATGATTTAGGCGAAGAAGTGCTCTGCTATGAATATACGGGACAAATCAACGGCAGCCTCTACCGTGTCTACATTAATTCAGAGACGGGCATTGAGGAATCCATCGAGGAAATGACGCGAAACGATACGAAAGCCGCTGACAAATAACGATATAGCTCCCCTCTAATCGACGTGCTATAATGTCAATGAAATGGGGGGAGCCAAATGTTGCCTAAAGTAAATCAAATGCTGTATTACCATATCGCTTCTGCCGATGAAGAGGAAGCGGCGATCGAATACAAGTCTCGTATAGCCGACGAGCAAGAAGACTGTTTGTTGATCGAGAATCCGCTCAGCGAGAAGACAGGTCGTTTCAAACGGCTGTTTCTAGGGGACGAGCTGTCCGTCAACTTCATAACGGAAGCGGGCATCAAGAACTATTTCGATTCGCATGTTATCGGCTTTGCAGAGGATGTCATTCGACTTATAAAGATTCGCAAGCCCGATCCCGATCGGATTACGAAGGTGCAACGGCGCAATTTCCTGCGCGTGCCGGCGGAGCTTGAGATCGCGGTCAAGCTGTCCGATCATGTTCGCTTCGTCTGCAAGACGGATGATGTAGGCGGCGGCGGCATTTCCTTTATTTGCGATGGAAAGTGGGCGCTAAAGTCGGAGCAAATGCTGGAATGCTGGCTGCTCGTCCCATATAAGAACGGTTCGATTGAACATGCATCATTCAAGGCGGAGATCGTGCGCGTCGTAGAGATGGAGTCCGGTCGTCATCAGATCATGATTAAGTTCGCGAGCATCAGCGATTCCGAACGTCAGAAAATAATCAGATACTGCTTTGAGAAGCAGCTTGAATATCGCAATCGATGAATAGAGTGGAATAGGTTGGCGAAAAATAGGGAAAGAAACCGAAATTGAAGAGGAGCGATTCCTATTTTTCGCGAACTGTTTATGAAGAAAAAAAGTAAAAAACAGATGATTAAGCTGTCTGACGAAGTTAGCGCTTTTCTCAAAAAAATGATCATAACGCTGCTCATCCTGGTTGTCTGTTCACAAGCTGCGCTCCAAAACGACATGATCAGACATTGGTTGACAGGTGTGGATCGGTGGGAAGGCACAAGACTCAAATAGCTTCCCGTTCTTTTGCATCTGCGGGTATAGTGTGGTATAATTTTCACGTCGCAGGCAAAGCCTGCTTTTTTCTTGAAATATAAGAGGTAGAATAGTAGCGTTGCTGCGTTCTTATATTTCGTCCGCGAAACGTTCGCACCTGCTGCTTCGGCATGCAAAACGACCGTTTACGCTAGAGAGGTTTGCGTCGCATACGATATCCAATTCGGCCAACCGTCTCTCGATCTAAAGGGGGTTGACTGTGCGTGACGCAACACGGAGGTGACAGCGACCGTATGAATATTGCCATAGACGGGCCGGCAGGCGCGGGCAAGAGTACGGTAGCACGTAAAGTCGCCGAACAGCTTGGATATGTCTACATTGATACGGGAGCGATGTATCGAGCGGTCACGTATACTGCGCAGCGAGCGGGCGTTCTGCCTGAGCAGACTGCAAGACTGGCCGAGCTGACAAGATCGCTTCAGATCGATCTAAGACCCGGAGATCATGGACAATCGGTTTATGTGAACGGGGAAGACGTTACCTCATCCATACGTTCGCGGGAAGTCACATTGCAAGTGTCCCATTACGCAGCGATCGAATCGGTTCGCGATGTGTTGGGAGCGCTGCAACGACAGCTCGCAGCCCGCAAAGGCGTCGTTATGGATGGACGAGACATCGGGTCTCATGTGCTTCCGAATGCGGAGCTAAAGGTATTCTTAACAGCTTCTGTACAGGAACGCGCAGCGAGGCGGTATCGCGAAATTTCGGACAGCCAGTCCATTACGCTGAGACAGCTGGAATCCGAAATCGCCGAGCGCGATCGCTTGGACGAGCAGCGCGCCATTTCGCCGCTGGTTTGCGCATCCGATGCTGTCGTTCTGGACAGCACGGGAATGACAATTGACGAAGTTATTGCGGCAATTGTTGATTTAAGCCGAACCAAAATGGCGGAGGCGAAGTAAACTATGTTATATCGTATTTTTAGGTTTTTGCTCCGGGTCATTTACACCTTGATATTCCGCTTGGAAGCAAGAGGTACGGACAATATTCCTGCAGACGGTCCAGTCGTGCTCGCTTCGAATCATTTGAGCTTGCTTGATCCGCCGACTGTAGGCATAAAAATTCACCGTAAGGTGCATTTTATGGCCAAAGAAGAGCTGTTCAAAATTCCGGTATTCGGTCCGTTGATACGTTCCTTCGGCGCTTTCCCCGTCAAACGCGGCGGTGTCAGCAAAGATGCGATCAAATCAGCGATTTCCTTACTTAAGGAAGGCAATATGCTCGGGATTTTCCCGGAAGGTACGCGTAACAATCAAGAGGGTACGGCAGCGAAGAAAGGTGCATCGATGATAGCGATCAGAAGCGGCGCAGCCGTTGTTCCGGTAGCGATCATTGGCAAATATTCGCCATTCCGCAAAATGATTGTATGCTATGGGGAGCCGATCGATCTAAAGCC
Organism: Paenibacillus sp. YIM B09110; assembly: GCF_037167145.1. NCBI lineage: Bacteria > Bacillati > Bacillota > Bacilli > Caryophanales > Paenibacillaceae > Paenibacillus > Paenibacillus sp. YIM B09110. Next base: position 233,877 of record NZ_JBANSP010000011.1, read on the forward strand.
TTTTATTGAAGAAGGTGCGCCGGATATGCTGGAAAAGGTTACAGATGCCATTATGGCTCGCATTCGCGAGATCGCAGCACAACAATCTTAATGCA